>QHCC01000037.1 GCA_003243915.1 Pseudonocardiales bacterium
AGTTCCGCGCGAACGACGGCAAGCTGGGCGCTCAGTTCGAGGGTGCCTCGATGACGGTCCTGCACCACCGCGGGCGGCACAGCGGCCGGGAGTTTCTCGCCCCGGTCATGTACCTCGCCGACCCGGATGACGCAGACACGATCTACGTCTTCGCGTCCAAGGCGGGCGCACCGNNGCACCGACCAACCCGGACTGGTACTACAACCTGATTGCTGCTGGCACGGGCACGGTCGAGGTCGGCACTCAGACCTACCCGGTGCAGGTCGAAGAGGTGACCGGTACGCAACGCGACCGCCTGTTCGCCGAGCAGACGCTGCGTTATCCGGGGTTCGGCGCGTACGCCGAGAAGACCGCCGGCGTGCGCACGATCCCGGTGCTCGCCCTGCGCCGTAGCTGAGCCGACCAGCCGGGTGCCGGCATCCTCAATGGGAAGGGGTCCACACCGCAGACCTGCCGGAACCGCACCGGGCCAGCCGGACACGCCGCCGACCCTCGACCGTAGCTGAGCGCGTCATTGCGAGGCCGACGTGGCCACCTGCGCCGAGCGGTGCAGGCCGGTAACCGTCGTCGCCGCGATAGCGAGGGCAACCCCCGCGTCGAACAGTGTGAGCACGACAAGTTCCAGGAATGTGGACTGCGTGATGCTGTCGTGCGTACCGGAGCCGCGCGCCACGACCAGCGCGCCGATGACCGCGACCAGCCGCAGTCCGCACAGCCAGGCCAGTACCCTCGCGTGGATCTGCAGGTGAGCCAGCCGTGATCGCTCCGGGTCGGGGAAGGCCTTGACGGCGCGGACGTTCACGACGACCAGCCCGCACAGCAACACCGCACCGATCAATGCAGAGGCAGCGAAGACCATGAGTGGGCGGTCCCCCGGTCGGTCGCCCAGGCCGCCGCTCCGGGCGATCGCGACCTGCCCGGCGTCCCCGATTGCCCAGACGAGGGCGATCAGGGCTCGACCCATCGTCTGCTTACGTAGCGCACGAGGGTCCGCCGAATGCCGGATCACCGGGCTCAGTGCAGTACCCCGCTCGGCCATTTGTTACCAGGGAACGCGGTGCTGTCGTCGAGCCTCGCGCGCAGTTGGGTGTTGGCGCTCGCCGCGGCGGATTTGAGTATCTCGGCACCTGTGAAGCAGGACGCGGCACAGAGGGCGACGGCGCCGATGATGAGGACGGGGGTCGCCGGGAGTCCGAGGATTGTGTCTGCGGAGGCGAGCCCCGCGATGACGCCGGCGACCAGGATCCCTACCGCCGCGATAAGGGCCCCCCAGAACACCCAGATAGCGGTGCGGAACTGGCTCAGGACGAGGGCGATGCCGTCGGTGAAGGTCGTCTTGATCGCGGCGAGCGCAGACTTCTGGGGCCCGAGGATGCTCTTGTAGATGCCCGCGGCGCGACCGGTCCAGTTGTCGTCGACCATGAGTGCCCCCTGGTCTGCGTTGCCCACCTCCGCGCTGACCGGTGCGCCGACGTGGTCGCTCCACGCGTTGGCGGTAGCCGACACCGCGCTGGGCGAGCCCATGTGCGAGAGGATGTTGCTCATCCAATCCCAGAACTGCTTCAGCAGGGCGAAGAACCGGTCCATGCCTCGTTTCACCACGTCGACGACCCATTTCAGGAAGAACGGCACGAAGCTGAGCACGGTGTTGATGGTGTCCACCAACTGCTTGACCAGGTTCTCGATCTTCTGGATCGTCGACACGATCTGGTTGATGAGTTGATCGTCGCTGGGCATCAGCGTCAGCCTTTCCTGAGGTGAGGTGTACGTCCGGACTGGCGGCGAGCCACGGTCATTTCTGGATGTCCCACACGCCGCGCAGTGCGTTCTTCGACTTCTGGTCGGAGGACTCGTAGATCGTTTTCACGTGCAGCAGCGTCGCGGCGATCTTGCGGGTCTCTTCTTGGCCTTGACCGAGCAGGTCTGCAATCCGCACGCGCAGCTGGTCGTAGGTGGCCTGGAGCCCGTCCTGGCTGGCCCAGGTGAGCTGGGTGTCGGTCAGCACCTGGGCTGCGGCGCTCTGCTGCGCGGTGCCGAGCACCGTCGAGGTGTCGTGCCATAGCGCGGAATCCTTGGCCAGGGCCTCGAGGGCCACTGTCATTTGCGTCATCGTGCTTCTCCTCTGCGGGTTTCGTGGCTCGTCGTCATCTCAGTTTCGTCATTCGAGTAGTCGGAGGCGCTCGGCCAGGGCCTGCGGATCTCTGGCGAGGGCCTGGATCTCGCCCAGCGGACTCGCGTCGATCATGTCCTGCACAGTGCGACCGGCCATCTTCCGGTACGCGTCCTGCAGCGCCTCGGTGGTTTCGCGACCGATGTTGAAGTGGTGGGCCTTTTCGATCCATCGCTGGTCGTAGGTCAGGT
Source organism: Pseudonocardiales bacterium (assembly GCA_003243915.1). GTDB lineage: Bacteria > Actinomycetota > Actinomycetes > Mycobacteriales > Jatrophihabitantaceae > QHCC01. The sequence continues at coordinate 2,362 of QHCC01000037.1, forward strand.
CCTGTACCGCTCCGGACCCGACGACAGTCGCGCGGACGTGTCCCGAGCTGCTCCGGCCGGCGAAGTCGCTCACCCGCTGGGTGCCGAGTTCCGAGGACACCTGCTCGATGCCGTCGTTGATGGCCTGGAGCATCCGCAGCAGCTCTTCGAGCACCGCCGTGTCCGATCCTGTCGACGATCCCTGGGTAAGTTCGCTCAACCGAGTAGCGACTTGCTGCGCCGAGGCCGGCATCGGCCGGTTCGGTGTCTCGAGTTGGGCGGACTCCTCGGCGTAGCGCGTCGCCCACATCTCGGTGCGCTGGGCCGCTGCAGCCTGCAGGGCCTCCTGCACCGACGCGCCGAGCATGGTCGGCTCCAGCGACTTGCGCCACGACGAATCAACCTTCACGTCCTGCAGCACACCCTCTTCGTCGAGAGTGACGGTGATGCGGCCGGCGCTGTCCGCGCCGGTGACCGGGCCGATGTGGTTGGCGGCGTCCTCGAATCGCTGAGCCGTCTTGTCGACCTCGTCGTGCAGCCGGGCAACGTCTTCGGCCCAGTCTTCGGACATGCTCGCTCCCGTGTCTCGCTGAGCCCTGTAGTGCTCATGTGGACTACCAGACGCGGTAGCACGATGGTCATGCCGCCCTGAGCCTTGCCGACCGGCAGACGGGACACCGGAACCGACTGCCCGAGATCGACCGATTCACGCCGAAGTATGGCAGACGATCGGCGGCGGCACCCTGGTGAGCGCTCCCCACCTACCGGGCACGGCGAGCGTTCTGCCCGGCTCGGGTGCGACCCGCTCGGTGCGCAGCCGGGGTGTTCGAGCCCTCGTCGTCGGACCCGGGCACGCGGCGCAGGAGGCTCGTCAGTCGTGAGCGGGTATGCCGCTGATCTGGTGGTCAGCGTGGAACAACGCTTCGGTGAGTAGCGCGCGCACATGCCCACCGCGCAGCCGGTACACGACCCGCTGGCCCTGTCGCTGCCCTTCGACCAGGCCCGCGAACCGCAACTTCGACAGGTGCTGGCTGGCCACGGTTGGCCGGCACCCGGCAACGGCGGCCAGGCTGGCCACATCCAGCTGCGCGTGGCGAAGTGCCCACAGCATCCGTACGCGGGTGGGGTCGGCGAGCAGCGCGAACGACGTGACCGCTGCGGTGACCTGTTCACGGGTCGGCTCGACGTGGTGCGTGCGCGGCGCACGGGTGCGGGTCGGCGTCACCGGCGTAGCTTATCTGCTCATTGCGATATATTCGCATCAGCGAAGTACTTGATAGTCTCGGGTAGTCCCCCTCCTTCGCCGATCCGAGGCACCCGAACGTGAATGGCGCCGAGCACGAACACCTCGATCATGGGCCTAGTGCTGCCCACGGCCCAGATCATGATCATGACCATGGCCACGTCCACCCCTCGTCATTGCCGGGGCGTATCGGTCACGCGGTGTCGGAATTCCTCCGTGGGCACTCTCACGACGCGGCCGATCAGGTCGACAGTGCCCTGGAAGCCGACGCGGCAGGTCGCCGGGCGCTGTTGATCAGCCTGGCCGGTCTGGCCGTCACCGCCGCCATCCAGGCGGTCGTGGTGATGCTGTCGGGTTCGGTGGCACTGCTGGGCGACACGCTGCACAACGTCGCCGACGCGTTGACGGCAGTGCCTCTGCTGATCGCGTTCCGCCTGGCCCGCCGGCCGCCTACCAAGCGGTACACCTATGGCTATGGCCGGGCCGAGGATCTCGGCGGCCTGTTCGTGATCGCGATGATCGCGGTGTCATGTGCCCTGGCGGCCTATGAGGCGATCAACCGATTCGCACACCCGCATCCGGTCAGCCACCTGTGGGCCGTCGCAGGTGCTGCTGTTGTGGGTTTCCTCGGCAACGAGGCAGTGGCCCAGTACCGCATCCGGGTGGGGCGTCAGATCGGCAGCGCTGCCCTGGTGGCCGATGGCCTGCATGCCCGCACGGACGGGTTCACCAGTCTGGCCGTGCTGCTCGGGGTCGGCGGTGTCGCTCTTGGCTGGCGGCAGGCCGATCCGATCATCGGGCTGGTGATCACCGTCGCGATCCTGGGCGTCCTTCGTTCGACCGTCCGCCAGATCGGCGCCCGCCTCATGGATGCCGTCGACCCCGCGCTCGTCGATCAGGCCACCGCGGCCGTCATCAGCGTCGCGGGCATCGCCGGGGTCCGGGACCTGCGGATCCGCTGGATCGGGCACACCCTGCGCGCCGAAGTAGACGTCACCGTGGCGGCGCATCTGACGGTCACCGAGGCGCACGACCTGGCCCACCACGCCGAGGCGCACCTGCTCGACCGGGTGCGTCGGCTCACCGCGGCAACCGTGCACGCAAGTCCGTCCGGGGCCCACCGAGCGCCGCCGATCACGACGCCGACAGACGCAGGTGGCTCCCTGACCGGTACCTGTCACCGCCGATGGGGTCGGTGAGCACGGCGGTGACACCGTCGGACGGATGGCCTGGTTTCACGCCGGGCGGGTAGGCGATGACGACAACGGCGACGATGTCACCGGGATGCTGCGGTTGACGCTGCGCCGCGCAGAAGGCGCCGGGATCAGCCACCGGGCGCTGACTCTCGGAGAACTCGAATAGCGGGTAGCCGGCATCGAGGTACCCGCGCAGCAGGGCCGGGCAGGCGGCCGACAGCGGGGCGGGCAGCGAATAGTCCAGCGAGGCCTTGGGCCCGATCTCGGCATCGCCGTCGGTGTGCGTCGCGGCGATCCGGATGGCGCCCCCAGGCACCGGAACCCCTTCCAGTCTGTGCACCAGCGGCGTCGCCGAGCGGTGGGAACCCACGCCGCAGGCGGCGGCCCCCGAGACGAGGAGCGCCGCCGATATCGGGAGCATGAGAGCCCGTGCCGTCTTCGCCAACGCTTCAAGGACAGCACCGCGGACGATCACTGGCTGTCCTCCTGAACGGGCGGCGACATCGCGAGTATGCGGAAAAGGCAGGGGGAGTCAGTGCAGCCGGGCTCGTAGCCACGCCGCCGTGGCCAAGGCGAGTGCGGCAAGGACCGCCAGCGGCACGGCGAGTCGATGGACAGTCACGAAGGACGTCACCAGCAGCGGTGCCGCGAAGCCGACGTAGGCCCACGTGTAGAACAGTCCGTTGCACGCGCCCCGCGTCGCCGGTGTGGACAGTTGCTGCACCAAGATCAATCCGGCGTTCAGGCACAGGCCGGCGCCGGCCCCGAGCAGAGCTCCCGCAGTGAACACCAGCGCCCCCGACTGGAGCAGTGCCGCGGCTGCACCGCACCCGTAGCCGATCGCTCCCAGACCGGCTCCCACCGCGCCCCGAAGCCGGCCGAGCCGATGCGCGACCGGTTGCACGAGCGCGCCCGCGCCGAGGGTCACGGCGGCGAGGATGCCGGTGAACAGCACCACATGACGCTCGTGCCGAAGTGCCAGGGGCAGCACGGTGATGGCGACGGACGGAAAGGCGTAGACGCAGATTGCAGTGGGGATCAACGTCCGGCGGAAGACCCGCCGGGCGGCGGCGTCGAGCCGGGCGCGCGGCAGCAGGCTGGCGCCCGCCGAACCGCGGCGCCCCGCCGACCAAGCACCATGCCGTGCGACGGTGACGGCGATGGCGAGCATCAGGGCCACCAGGGCGGCGTGCAGCAGGTAGGGCGAGGTCAGCGGGTGTGACCCGTACTGGACGAGCAGGCCCGCAGAGAGAGGACCGAGGCAGAACCCCAGGTTCAGAGCCAGTGATGCGCGCCGCGCCGCGACATTGGCGTGCCGGGTGCCGACCAGGTCCTGAAGCCAGGCACTGCCGATGCTGAAGGCGGCGCCTGAGGCGAGGCCTTGTGCGAGTCGCGCGACGAACAGCACGGGGATCGAGTTCGCGCCGGGCAGGAACAGCAGGGAGGCCACGCCGGCCAGGACGATCGCGGGCAGCAGCAGACGGGTCCGGCCGAAGCGGTCCGACGCAGGTCCGGCGAATAGCAGAGACGGGGCGAGGCCGATCGCGTAGACGCCGAATATCGCCGTCATCACCACCGGCGAGAGGTGCAGCCGGTCTCGGTAGACGAGCAGCAGCGGGGTGGGCACGTTCGTCCCGAACGCCGCCGCGAACAGCAGCACACCCGGCGCCCACCACGCCGATTCACGTTGCGCCGGGACGGGCACCGCAGCGGCCAGGGTGCCGCTGTCGATATCGGACATGAACTTCCTCCGGCGCCGAGGATGTCACGTTCCGCGCGAACCGTGCCGTCGATCGCGTCACACTCGAGCGGTGGTGAACGTGAGCTCTGGCGCCGAGGTGTCCGGTGGCGGTCGGCCACCGCTCGTCGCGGCGAAGGCGACATCGAGGGCCGCCCGAGCGATGAACGGCCCAGCCGGTGTTCAGGAGACACCGGCCGGGCCTAAGCGCCAGCACCGGCTAGCTGGGCAGACGCCTCTTCCCACCATCCTCGCTCATGGCAGGAATGCAAGGGGTCCTCGCGCTGGGTGCCATTGCGTCCGCATCGTTCGGAGGTCACACTTCACTCCATCGACGCAGTCGGCCGCCTGTGCCGGCGAGACATCACGGAGCGGAGAGCGCATCGTGAGCACCTATTACCTGTATGACGCGGCCTACGCGCCCGACCTCGACAAGGTGAAGGAAAACGGCGGCATCGCGATGTCGGTGTACCTCACCGGAGGCTACGCGACGACGTGCGCCCAGCCCGACGCGTTGCACGCGAAGGGACTCGGCGTCCTGGGCAACTACGAGGAAGCGATCGACGAGCTGCTCTATTGCGGTCGTGCGGGCGGCGTGGATATCGGGCGCCGTGCGGCTGAGGCCTACCTCGCGAAAGGGGCGCCGGGATCGACCGGCCTCGGGATCGCCTTCTCTGTCGACGTGAGCGCCGATCCATCGACGTTCGGCGCGATCGGGGAGGCGTTCGTCGGCATTCGCGAAGGGCTTGCCGGCCGGTTCGTGCCCAAGGTCTACGGCGAGGGTGCGCTGATCGACTACCTCGTCGCACATCACGAGGTCGAGGGACTGCAATGGCTGTCCGCGTCGACCTCGTTCCCCGGCTTCAACCCGGCCGATCCCCACGTCGGACGTGTGCAGCTCGTCGGCACCCCCGTACCCGGCACCGATCAAGACACGATCACCAACTTCAAGGGGCTGGGCATCTGGTGGCCCGTCGGTAGCCCACATGCCCACGACAACGCCACACCACTGGAGGACGACATGACTCCCGAGCAGGCCAAGCAACTCGCCGACCTGCACGACCGGCTAGGCAAGATCGACACCATGAACTACGCGATTCACAACCAGGTCGCCCCGGCCGTTGCCGACATGCGCCCCAAGGTCCAGGTTCTCTACGCCCGCGATCAGGGGGGCCAGCTCGACCCGAAGGAGCTCGCGCTAGACCTTGCGGCCGCCCTGGGCCCCGACCTCGCGACCCAGCTGGCGGCCGAGCTCGGCACGATTGTCACCCACGGGGCTGCGCCGGCCTAGGTATCGCGCACGTGGGGTCGGGTCGCCTCAGCAGCAGGCTGTCGCGGAGGCGCCCGGCGTGGCGGATGCGATGTGATCGGTGCCGCAGCACTCGGCGCCGTCGGCGCTAGGGGCGGAGAACGTCTGGCTGTCGGCAAGCACGGTGTAGATCTCCCACCGTTCGCCGTCGGGTGCGCCTTCGACCCAGAACTTGTCCTGCTTGGCGTAGCAACACGTGCTCCCGCGTTCGTCGACGGAGGCCAGCCCGGCTTCGGCGAGCCGGCTCTGTTCGGAATCGACGGTGTCGATGTCGGTGACCTCAACGCCCAGGTGGTTCAGCGACCCCCCGTGGCCGGGGTTCTCGAGCAGGACGAGCTTGAGCGGCGGTTCGGTGATCGCGAAGTTCGCATAACCCGGGCGCCGCTTCGCGGGTTCGGCGCCGAACAGCTTGGAGTAGAAGCCGATCGCCGCGCCGAGGTCGTCGACATTGAGGGCGAGTTGGAGTCGGGACATGCGGCCTCCTGAGAACGATGACATTGACAAACGTCTATGTCTTTGCCTCACCTTGCCTCACACATCGATGGCTGTCAACATTGATGGGTGTCTAAGTCATTGACGGTGTTGACGCCAGTCCAGACCGTGGCGTGTTGCTCGCCGTTGATGCGTTCGCCGTTGTCGAGTCAGCAGGCCGAGCAGATCGCGCCGTTGCTGAAGGCCCTCGCCGACCCGGTTCGGTTACGCCTGTTGTCGCTGGTCGCCTCGCATGCCGACGGCGAAGCCTGCGTGTGCGACCTGACGGATGCATTCGAGTTGTCCCAGCCGACCATCAGCCACCATCTCAAGGTGCTTCACGAAGTCGGGCTGTTGGACCGCTCCAAGCGGGGCGTATGGGTGTACTACCAGCTTCGCACCGAGGCACTGGCCGGTCTGGCGGCGCTCATTGACGACGGCGCGAGGTGACCAGCCTCCTGCTGCGCCGCGCCATGGCCGAGTTGTTGGGCACCGCGTTCCTGGTTGCTGCCGTGATCGGATCCGGCATCGCGGCGTCCCGGTTGTCCCCGCACGACGCCGGATTGCAGCTGCTGGAGAACAGCCTCATCACCGGAGGCACTCTGGTCGCATTGATCCTTGCGTTACAGCCGGTCTCGGCGGCATTCAACCCGGTCGTCACGCTGGTCGAACGCGCCCTGGGCGCGGTCAGCACACGAGAGGCACTCACGCTGATCGCCGCGCAGGTCGCCGGCGGCATCGGTGGCGCCGTCGTGGCGAACGTGATGTTCAACCTCTCCCCGCTGTCGATCTCGACCCATCACCGAAGCGGAGGCGGGATCTGGCTCGGCGAGGTCGTGGCGACCCTGGGGCTGCTGTTGGTCATCTTCGGCACCGTCCGCTCCGGCCGCGCTCAGAGCGTGGCGTTCGCGGTCGGCGGCTACATCCTCGCCGCCTATTGGTTCACCTCCTCGACCAGCTTCGCCAACCCCGCCGTCACGATCGCCCGAATGTTGTCCAACACGTTCGCCGGCATCGCCCCGGTGTCGGTCGCCCTGTTCGTGGCCATGCAGCTCGTGGGCGGGGTGCTCGCCTATGGCGTCATCCGGCTGCTCTACCCCGACGCCCCCGCCCTCGCGGCCGAGGTCGCGTCCGAACACCGCGGCCGACCCGCACACGACAGCACGGAGGCAGCGTCCTGACGGCATCCCGGCGGTCGGACCTGCAGTTCGGGTGCCGCCGCGGTTGAGGTCGCGGTAGCAACGGAGCGCATCTGGTCCTTTTCACCGTTACAGTTGCCGGACTTCACCGCCCTGCCCAATCGGGCAGCTGGCCGGTGATCGGGCGGGCTACGGGACGACCTCGAATCACGGGCAATTCGCGGCGGCGCCGCTCCGCGGCAGGGCTGTCGAGGTTCGGCTAATTATGCGGGTAAGAGAGATCGCGCGAGGGTCAGCTTCGGGTGCGGTGAGCCGCCCACTCATGATCAAGGACCGACATGATCACCGCGTCGTACCACTGGCCGTCATGCCAGAACGACTCGCGGCGGCGCCCCTCTTCGACGAACCCGGCCTTTTCGTATGCGCGAACACCTGCCGGGTTGAATGGCCACACATCGAGCTGAATGCGGTGCAGGCCCATCTCCCGGAAGCCGCAATCGACGATGACATGCATCGCGTCTGTGCCGAAGCCGCGGCCGATGTACTCGCGGCCGAGCGCGATGCCGATCGTGGCGCACCGGTCCTTGGGGCGGGCTCCGAACGGGCCGATGTTGCCGACAAGGATCGGCGGGTCCTCGAGAGTCTCGATAGCGAAGCCGAGATCGTCCTTGTCGTTTGCGCACCACTCCGCGATGCGCTCCTTCGCCTCCGCCTCGGACGGCGGAACCACCCAACCCGACGTCGCCGCCCATCCGGCCGGGGTCCATCTCCCATCTCGCCAGGGTCGGAAGGTCGTCCTCCCGCAGGCCACGCAGACGAACCAGCTCACCGACGAGGATCGAGTCGCCGTAGGCGAACGCGCCCTCAACATCGTGCCGTTCCGGCATGCCACTGATCTTGCCGCACCCGGGCTGGCCTCGGGGGCGCCCGGTCGCCGACCCTTAACCGGGCGGCTATCGACCGCTGCTTCGCCGGTCGATGAGGTATGATGTAAACATGTCTTATACTCGGGACGGTGGTCACCGATGACGATCTCGATCCGGCTGTCCGATGAGGAAGAAGCGCGCCTCGACAGCCTCGCGCGCCGCACCGGGCGTTCGAAGAGCTTCTACGTTAGGACCGCGCTTCATAAGTACCTGACAGACCTCGAAGACGCCTTCGCCGCCGATGCCGCGATCGATGTCTTCGAGGCCGAGGGTCGGCGTAGCCGTCCGCTATCTGCGCTCGAGGCCGAGACCGACTGGTGACGGCCCGGTGGAGCGTTGAGACCACCGACCAGTTCAACCGGGAATTCAAGAAGCTTGATCGTTCTGTGCAGCGGCGTGTGCTGGCCTACCTGCATGATGTCGAAGGTCTCGACGACCCTCGGCAGCGCGGGAAAGGATTGACGGCGAACCACGCTGGGGTCTGGCGCTATCGCCTGGGTGACTACCGCATCCTCGCGCAGTTGATCGACAACACCCTGACAGTGCTAGCGCTGCGCGTAGGCCACCGCCGCGACGTGTACTGAGGCAGCCGGGCCATCGCGTATAGGGATCGTGACGGGCAGCGCAGTGCTCGTGTCGGATGAGTCGCTCGCGGCGCCCTCCCGACGACGCAGGGGTCTGAGCTGGGTGAGGACATCGGCTGCGACGGCCGCATGATCATGCACAGCGTGGACGTGGTTGATGTTCACTCATCCGCCGCTCTCTGCGCACTCGGCGCAGCGAGACGGGGCCGCTACCGCACCGGCCGGAGTGCCGACTTCGCGCATGGAGTCGGCAGGACGGTAGCTGTTGGTCGCTCCGTTGCCCCATCAGCGCCAGACGGCACGCGATGGCCTGGCGGATGTGGCGTCTGCGGCAATTCTCGGCACTTTTCTGGCGACCAAGATCACTCCGGCTTGCGGCTGGTGACATGTTCGGGAGAACTGGGCCTATAGGCCCAGATGGACAGGAACGAAGCGACGACTGTGCCGCCTCCAGGCGGCGCGAATCGGCGACTCGCACGAGGGGGTCGTCGGCAATCCGGCCGAACCCGGCTGCGGGCTCTCGTGATCATGGTCGTCCCGGAAGGCGCACCTCTGCGGAACGGCCGGTCGTCGTGTCATTTGGGATCGTCCTACGGGCAGCCGTGCCCGTCATCGTTCGGCTCAGACGGACCTCCTGTGCCGACACTTTCGAGTCGTGATCAGTCCTTTCGGCCGGTGACGGCCAGGCTCGTCCCGAGCCCGATCATGACGAGTCCACCGGTTCCGCCGATGGCAGCCAATCGGCGTGGAGACCTGGCCAGCCAGTCCCGGGAGGTGCCGGCCGCCAGCGCCCACACACTGTCCAAGAGCAGCGCAATGACGGGAAATACCGATCCCAGCAGCAGCAGCTGCCACTGCAGATGACCCGCCGCCGGATCGGTGAAGCCGGGCATGACGGCCACGAACACCACGATCGTCTTCGGGTTGGTCGCACCGACAATCGCGCCGTCGCGCATCGCCCGTAGCGGCGTCACCGGAGCGGCCCGCTGAGCCAACCCATCGGTGAACGCCCGGCGATGCCGGACGGCCTGCACACCGAGGTAGACGATGTAGGCAGCACCGAGGTACTTCACGATGGTGAACGCGACAATGGAGCGTTCCACCACCGCACCGATCCCGAACGCGACGGTCACGACCTGCGCGCTCACGCCCACCGCATTGCCCACCACGGTCAGCAGCGCCGCGCGTCGACCCAGCGTGAGCGCTCGGCTAATGGTGAACAGCACGCTCGGGCCAGGGATCGCCACGATCACCGCGGCCGCGATGGCGAACGCCAGCAGGTTACTGATCGGCAGCACAACCCGACCCTACGGCGCCGGCGTGTCTGCTCCGCGCGAATTAATCCCTCAACTATCCGCTTGCCGACCCTGCCGGGTAGCCGTGAGAGCGCCCAGTGACGGGCCGTATTGCGAGACGAGCGAGGTCGTCTTCTTCCCAGTCTCGAGATCCTTGGTCGGTTCTCTTTGACGATCACGCGGTGGCCGTCCTACATCACGACGCCACGCACAACGGGCGGGGAATCAAACACCACGTCCCGGGACGCAACTACAACCGACATGTTCCGCGACGAGTCTTATCGGCCCCACGTGCCGCAGGCGCAGCGGCCTACGGCGATTGGTGCATGCCCACGGTCAGCCATTGAGGCAGTGCGGGTAGTTGACTGGGTCCGTCGGATCCAGTCATTCGACCGCTGACGGCTCGCGACGGATCGTTACCGTCAAGACCAACGCGCCGACAAGTACGGCGAGGCCACGCAGCGCTGTCTCGCGAGCTTCGGCACCCCGTCAATGATGATTGATCCGTTCCGGATGAAGGATCGTGAACTAGGACAGCGGGCCGACGCAGACTCGACCGCTCACTGCGCCGACGGCCTATGTCAACGGACCCTTCTGTCCGATGACTGAGGAGACGTGGCTGCGCGATGTGGTCAGTAGCCGGTACGGCGGTCGATCGCCTCGCGGAGAAGATCCATGTGACCGAGGTGGCGGGCGTACTCCTCGATGAGGTGAGTGAGGATCCAACGTAGATTGACCGGCTTGCCTCTGCGCAGCCCGCGGACGGGCACGGCGAGGTCCGTCCATGCCGCGGCGTTGGCGCGGGCGGTGACCACCTCGGCCTGATACCCGGCGACGTCAGCTGCCGCCGTCGCGGGGCTGATGTCGTCGAAGTCACCGTCCTGGCTGGCAGGGGTGCAGTAGTAGTCCGGGACGTCTTGCTCGTCGAGGAGCACGACGCGCAGCCAGTAGGCCTCTACCTCTGTGAGGTGCCGGATGATCCCGATGAGGCTCAGCGAGGATGGTGGGACGGCGCGACGGGCGAGCTGCTCGGCGTCTAGGCCTGCGATCTTCAGCAGGGCGGTGTCGCGGTAAAGGTCGAGCCAGTGGTCGAGGACTGCTCGCTCGCCACCGGTCATAGGCCCGTCGGTCCGGTTGTCGTCGCGCTCGGCGACGACGGGAGTGGTCGTGCTGGGGTCGGTCATGCCGGTGACCTTGCCACCGGGTCGCGGTCCAGTGCCATGCGTTTTCGCGAACCAAGGAACCACCCCAGACGACCGCTGCTGTCGCGAAGGAGCCATGCGACGCCGTCTCATATGATCTCCTTACGGGCCGAGCGAAGGGACCAGATCCGCTCCGTTGCTACGGCGACCCCCGGTTGACCCATGCGCATTCATCGTCTATCGTCGATGAACGATGATAGACGAGTTGCCGCTGGCCCGAGCCACCGCGGACGAGTACGCCTCCTGGTTCAGGGCCCTGGCCGACGGCACCAGGGTCCAGATCGTCTCGCTGCTGGCGCGACGCGGCGGACCCATGACCGTCGGCGAGATCGTGGCCGAGGTCGAGGTCGGCCAGTCGACGGTGTCGGCCCACCTGAAAGTGCTGGCCGAGGTCGGGTTCCTGCTCGTCGAACGCCGCGGCACGTCCGGCTACTACCGCATCAACGATGTCTGCGTGGACTGCTTCCCCTCCGCTGCCGACATCGTGATGGGGCGCCCGGTCCCCGCACAGGTGTCCACCCACTGATCGCCGAGCGCAGGAGACGCCGATGACCGAGCAACCCACGATTGAACCCGCCGACGTTCGATCCGCGGTCATTGACCGATACTCCGGCCTGGCCCGCATCGCGATGGCGGGCGGAACACCCGTCGACTGCGGGCCAGCTGGGTCCGGCGATGCCTGCTTCGCGGCAGCCGCCTACGACGACGCCGACGTGCCGCAAGAGGCGCTGCGGGCCAGTCTCGGCTGCGGCAACCCACTTGCCGTCGCACAGCTGGAGCCAGGCGAGGTGGTGCTCGACCTGGGCTCCGGCGGCGGGTTGGACGTCCTGCTCTCCGCGCGGCGCGTCGGGGCTTCTGGGACCGTATACGGGCTGGACGCCAGCCCCGACATGATCCGGCTTGCCCAAGGCCACGCCGAACAGGCTCGAGCGAGCAACGTGGCCTTCCTGCAGGGCGCTATCGAGGACATCCCGCTGCCCGACAACCACGTCGATGTCATCATCTCCAACTGCGTGATCAACCTGTCCGCCGACAAACCCGCTGTCCTCGCCGAGGCCTTCCGCGTGCTGCGCCCGGGTGGTCGGCTGGGCATCAGCGACGTCACCGCCGAGCACGGGCTCGACCTGGCACAGCGCACTGTTGCCGAACAACGCGTCGGCTGCTCCGTCGGCACGCTCACCGAGGCCGAGTACCGCACGCTGCTCGCCTCGGCCGGGTTCGTCCAAGCCCGCATCACCCCGACCAACGATGCCGGCGGCGGACTGAGCAGCACGATCATCCAGGCGGTCAAACCCGCCACCCCAGGAACCGACCGCTGAAGAATCCCGACGCGGGAGTGCGCGTACAGATGACGGCGGTGCGAACTCGACCGTCGGACGCCGCATAGACGCTACTGCGATGGGCTACCCGCAACCACCGGGCCGCGTCCCACGCCAGCGGTTGTCAAACGCTCGACTGTGGACGGATCTGGCGTCGCGGCCAACACGGTTGGGTCGAGACCGCCGCCGACGGTGACGCCGGCAAGGCAGGGCGCCGGATCCGACCGCCGGTCACGGCCAGCGTCGCTGATCACGCCTGCTGGTAGCGTCCACGCGGTACCGCACCGGTGGCGGCCTCCCTTGTTTGCTTCGTACGTTGTGGAGGCACGCGATGTCCCGATTCGAGGTGCGCGCGTTCCGGCGCGATGATCGCGAGCCGTTGACGGCCCTGGTCAACGCGCACGTGCAGGCAGTCGTGCCGGGCATGTCCGTGTCGGTCAACCGGGTCCTGCGCCAGCTCGAGCGCGAACCCGGCGAGTTCATCGTCGACCCGTGGGTCGTCGAGCGGGTCACGCTCGTGGCAGTCCAGCACGAGCGTGTGGTGGCGGCGGCGCACGTGCTGCGGTACGGGGCGCACGCCGCGGTGGGCGAGTCCTACCGGGGTGCCGGCGAGATCCGGTGGTTGGTCTGCTGGCCGCAAGCCCCCTTCTGGCCCGATGCGGACGCGGCGGGTGATGCCGTGGCGGCGGCCGCGGTCGCGTTCTTGACGAGGTCCGGCGTGAGCCGCCTCTACGCTGACGGGGCGCTCCCAGCGCCCGGTGTGTATGGCCTGCCCGAGCAGTGGCCGCACATACACGCCATCCTCGGACGGGCCGGTTTCACCACCGGCGACCGGACTGAACTGGTGTTCCTGGCCGACGTCGACGCCCTGGGCCGCCCCCCGGCGCCCATCGCCGGCCTCACCCTCGCGCGGACCCTCGGCGTCAACGGAACCCGGCTCACGGCCTTGCTCGACGGCGACGCGCTCGGTTACATCGAGGTGGAGACCCGCATCACGGACGCGGGGCAGGTGGTCCGGACCGACGGCTGGGCCGACGTGGGCAACTTCTGCGTCGTCGAGGCCCAGCGCCGACGACGGATCGCCAGCTGGCTGCTCGGTCAGGCGGCCGAATGGCTGCGCCTCGGGCACATCGACAGGCTGCTCGACTACGCGCCGCCGGAGCAGGAGGCCTACCTCGCTTTCCTCCGCCACGCCGGCTTCCGTGAGCTGACCCGGACCACCCGGGGCTGGGAACGCGCCACGTCGAGCTGAGCGACGGACTCGACCGCCGCGCTGAGGAGGTCACGTTGCAGGCGCAGGTGCCGGTGCCGGTGCCGGTGCCGGATCCTGGTTGCCGGAGCTGTTGCGGTTCTGGTCGGCTACCGGCATGGACATCAAAGCGGTGCTCGCAGCCTTCGACGAGCAGATTCGCCGCCACCCGGAGTCTGGCGAGCCGGACGGACACGTCGAGCACGAGGACGACGTGGTCCGAACCATGTCCACCGGGGACGGCTGGGCCGGCGTCACCTGGTCCGCTCTCGACGAAGCCGGCGCCGACGCGGTCATCGCTGCGCAGCTCGAGCGATTCGCAGATGTGGGTCATCCCTGGGAGTGGAAGCACTATTCCCACGACCGGCCCGCCGACCTACCCGACCGGCTGCGCGCGGCCGGCTTCACCCCCGAGCCGGCCGAGGCCCTCCTCGTCGCGGAGATCGCGGAACTCCCCCTCGACGTGCCACCGCCTGCGGGCGTGGAGGTCCGGGCGGTGGTCGACGAGGAAGGGGTCCAGGCGCTGGTGCTGGTGCACGACGAGGTGTTCGGCGCAGACCACTCCGCCTTGGGCAGAGCCCTGCTCGCCGGTCTCGCCCGCGAGCCCAGTACGGCCGCCGCGGTGCTCGCCGTGGCGGGGGGCGTTCCCATCGCCGGCGGCCGCGTCGAGTTCCACCCGGGCACGGACTTCGCCAGTCTGTGGGGCGGCGGCACGCTGGCTGCCTGGCGGGGCCGCGGCGTATTCCGCTCGCTGGTGGCCCACCGGGCCGCCCTGGCCTCGGCGAGAGGCTTTCGTTACCTGCAGGTCGACGCCTCCGCGGACAGCCGACCCATCCTGCAACGTCTCGGGTTCGTCGAACTTGCCACCACGACCCCGTTCACGCATCCAGGCGGGCGCGGGTGACCTCCCCCCGGGCCCCGCGTACGGCTGAGGGCTGCGCACTCAGCCAGTCGCCGCAGCCGGTCTCGTGAGCAACAGGTGGAATGCGCCGTCGCCCTGACCGACCCGTCGGTGTTCCTCGACGGTGAGGCCGGCGCCGGCCAGCGCGTCGATGACGGCGGATACCCGGGCGCAGCCGGAAGCCGTGCCTGGTGTAGGGCAGCCGCGCCATGACCTCCGGATCTCCGAGACCGACGACGACCCGTCCGGAGCTCTTCGTCACGCGGGCGAGTTCGGCGAAGGCCTGCTCCAGCTCGGCGACGAAGTAGATGGTGTTGACGGTGATGACGCCGTCGAGTGACGCCGCGGCCATCGGCAACCGCGCCATCGACGCGGCGTGCAGCTGTAGCCTGCCGGCGGCAATGTCGTGCCGGAACCGGCGTGCGGCCTGGGCCGTCATCGTGACCGACACCTCGACGCCGTGCACGTGCCCGCGCGTCCCGACGCTGCGCAACAACAGATCCAGGCCGACTGCTCCGCCGAAGCCGATATCGGCAGCAGTGCCACCGGGCGCGAGAGACAACGACTGCACGGCCGCGGTCACCACGCCGCGGTTGCCTCGGTTGAGCAAAACCCCGACCAGGCGACCGCGAACACCCTGCGGGTGGGCCAGCTGGCGGGCGAGACCCGCCGTGACGCCGGCCCGGAAGTTCACGCAGTGAGCCTAGTGGTGCGTGCTCGTGCGAGGATCCCGCCATGCCCTGGACAGCGCCCACGCCAGAACCGGTCGACGGTCCGCTCACCGGCCCGGATCGGCCCATCCTGGAAGGCTTCCTGAGCTGGCAGCGCACCACGCTGCTCAACATCTGTGCCGGCCTGAGTGGCGAGCAGCTGGCCGCCCGGCCGCTGGCGTCCTCGAACCTGTCGCTGCTCGGGCTGGTCCGGCACCTGGCCAAAGTCGAACGCATCTGGTTCCGTCAGCGGGCGGGCGGCGAGGCCGTGGAAGCGATGTATGACCCCGCGCGCGGCAAGGATGCCGACTTCGACGACGTCGATCCCGCGCAGGCCGAAGCCGACTTCATGCGTCTGCACAACGAGTGGCGCTGCGCGGATGACGCGGTCGCCGGCATGGCGTTCGACGACACCTTCGACGTCGGCGGCGACGCCTTCTCCCTGCGCATGACCTACGTCCACATGATCGGCGAGTACTCACGCCACAACGGTCACGCCGATCTGCTCCGGGAGAGCCTCGACGGAGCGACCGGCCGATAGGGCGCGCTACGGCTCGGCGAAGCCGTCCGGCTCGATGCCGAACTCGCCGCCGGCGTCGTACAGCGCGTCGAAGAGGTGCTGCCCGGAGGAACGCTCGCAGTGCAGCAGGTAGGAAGCAGTGCCGTCCACGTCGTCGCGTACGACGTCGGTCGCCACCTGCGCCACCGAGCTGCGAAAGGCCGTGTGGTCCGGGGTGTGCCGGTCGGACAGGTCGATCGGACACAACTTGGCCAGCGTCTGTGCCGCCGCGGGGCCGGTGAGCCGCATCAGCGCCCGCCCGTGGGTGTAGTCGAGCACGCTGACCAGCCCGTCGTCCTCGACCTCGACCCGCGCGGCCAGCTCGGCAGCGCAACCAGGCGCCCCGAGGAGCAGCCAGTCGCCGGGCCCCGAGCCCACGATCAGCGTGCCGTGCTCGTCGCGCCGCGCCGAGCCGTTGGTGACGCCCAACCGGGCCGCGACCTGACCCCCGCCGGGTGCCCGGACCAGGACCTTCGCCATCGGCGTCCGGTCGGCCAGCCGCAAGGCGGCATCGGATCGGAGGGCCGACACCTCCCAGCCGGAGCGGGTCTCGACCGGACCGGCTGCCCGCAGGGGGCTGCGGGCGATCGGCAATGCCTCAGACACGCAGCCGCCTGCCTTCCGGATCGACGTGGGCGAGCTCCGGCATGACCGTGGCCCGGATGCGCCGGGCGTCCGGCAGCAGGACGGTGACCACCGAGCCCGGCTCGGCCAGCGCCACCTCGACCGTGCCCAGGCAGACCGAGCGGTCGAGGGTGGGCGAGAACCGGCTGCTGGTGATCCGGCCGACGATGGCGGTCCCGCGCACGATCTGGCTCGCCTCAGCCGGCACGATCGAACCGTCCTCCGGTTGCAGGGCAACCAGGCGCTGCTGTTCGCCCAGCTGCTGCTGCCACACCAGCTCCGGGCGGCCGACCAGGTCGTCCTTGTCCAGCTTGACGAGCGTGCCGAGCCCGGCCTCGTACGGTTTGGTCAGCCCGTCGGTGTCCTGAGCAACGATGAGATGGCCCTTCTCCAGCCGCAGGATCCGCTGCGCCTCGACGCCGAAGGCAGCGGTTCCCAGGTCGGCGCCCCGCTCGAGCAGTGCCTGCCAGACGTGCACGCCGTATGACGCCGGCACGTGCAGCTCGTAGCTCAACTCACCGGTGAAGCCGATCCGCCACATCAGGCACTCGTCCACGCCGGCGATGCGGCCGGTGCGCACCCGCATGTACGGGAACGCGTCCGGGGACAGGTCGACGCCCTCGGTGATCCGGGCGAGCAGCTCGCGCGAGTGTGGCCCGGCCACGTTGATGCTCGCGTAGTACGTCGTCAGGGGGGCGATGTGCACCGCCCAGTCCGGGTGCTCGGTCTGCAGCCAGCCCTCCAGGTGCTCCCACACCGCGGCCGCCCCGGAGGACGTCGTCGACATCAGGTAGCGCTCGGGGCCCAGCCGCCCGGTCACGCCGTCGTCCATCACGACGCCGTCCTCGGCGCACATCACGCCGTAGCGCACCGATCCGATCTCGAGCTTGGACCACTTGTTCACGTACACCAGGTTGAGCAACTTGGGCACGTCCGGACCGCGCAGGTCGAGCTTTCCCAGCGGGGTCACGTCGATGATCCCCACCTGCTCGCGGACGTGGCGGGCCTCGGCCTGCGCGTCGCCGTAATGGTCCGGTCGGATCCACGCGCCGGCTATCAGCGGCGCGGCGCCGTGCGCCTCGTGCCAGGATTGCATCGGCGAGTGGCGTACCGGCTCGTGGGTTCGCCCGGCGAGGGCGCCGAGGCTGATCGGGGCATAGGGCGGCCGCCAGACCGTCGTGCCGAGCTCGTCGATGCGCCGCCCCGTCGCCTCGGCCAGGACGGCCACCGTGTTGACGGTCTCGAGTTTCCCCTGCGTCGGGCCCATCGTCGCCGTGGTGTATCGCTTGACCAGTTCGCTGGAGTCGTAGCCCTCGGCGGCGGCCGCCAGGATGTCCTGGGACGACACGTCCTCGGTGAAGTCGACCATGCCATGCGTCGAGGCGCGGAACAGGGCGGGGTGTGTGCGCACGTCCAGCGCGGGCGGGGGCCTGCCCGCTCCGAACCCGGCGGTGGCCGCTGCCGCCGCACCGACGGCCCGGCCGTGGGCCACCAGCTCCTCGACCGTGCCGTCGCCGACCAGCCCGCCCGCCGCCAGCACTCCCTCGGGCAGGTCGTCGCCGGGCCGGAACCGGGCCGCCGCGGGGTCATACCACGGGCGGGCACCGGCCATGTTGAGCAGCGAGGTCGGGGCCGTCCAGCCGATCGAGGTGACGAGGAGGTCACACTCGATCCGCCGGCCGTCGGCCACCTCGACCGCCTTGACGCCGCTGCCACCGACAGCGCGCCGTACGTCCTCGCCGCGGCGTGCGTCGAGGACGGCGGCGATCTCGACCCCGGCCCGCCGCAGGTCAGCGACGGCAGCGTCGCCTTCCGGGTTCGCGGACAGGACGACGGCCCGGGCACCGGGCCGCACGGCGTACAGGTTGATCAGGCGGCGGACCGCAGTGCCGAGCATGACGCCCGGCAGGTCGTTGCCGGCGAAGACGTAGGGCCGCTCGATCAGGCCGGGGGCGACGACCAGAGCCTTGGCGCGGGCCTTGATCAGCCGTTCCGCGACGCGCGCCAGCCCGCGCTGCAGGATGGAGATCCAGTTGTCGTCGTAGCGGCCGGCGACGACCGAATCGACGAGCACCTCGATATCGGGGGACGCGTCCACGGCAGCGCGCAGCTCGTCGAGCAGCGCGAGTTCGGCGGCGTCGCCCCAGCGCAGGCAGCCGCCCAGCTCGTACTCCTCCTCGACCAGGATCACCCGGGCGCCGGCTTGCGCGGCGGCCAGTGCCGCGCCCAGGCCGGCCGGACCCGCCCCCGCCACGACGACGTCGGGGTGGGCGTAGCGCTGGTCGTAGTAGTCGGCTTCGGCGGTGCGCGGGATCCGGCCCCCCGGGGCGAAGCCGCCCAGGATCCGTTCGTAGGCCGGCCACAGCCGCTGCGGCTTCATGAACGTCTTGTAGTAGAAACCCGCGGTGAGAAAGCGCCCGACCAGCTGGTTGGCGCTACCGACGTCGTAGCGCAACGAGGGCCAGACGTTCTGCGGGCGCACGTCCATGCCGTCGGCCAGCCGACGGGCAGCGGCGCGCACGTTGGGCTCGTCGCCGACCTGCATGGTGCAGCCGGGGTCCAGCCCGCTCGCGGTGAGGATGCCGCGCGGGCGGTGGTACTTGAAGCTGCGCGAGAAGATCCGGACCCCCGACCCGGCGAGGGCTGAGGCGATCGTGTCGCCCTCGTAGCCGGTATGGGCGCGGCCGTTCCAGGTGAACGACAGCGGCTGGCCGCGTTCGATCAGCTCGCCTGGCTGGACAGGCAGGCGGCAGATTTGCTCGGGGGGCGGTGCGCTGCGCCGAGCGGACGTGGGCACTTTCACATCGCGCCCCCGCCGGCGTCGGGTGCGCCGGCGTCGATGCCGGCGGGGGGCGACGCGACGCTCGGCGCGGGTCCGGTGTCGGCGGGCCGGACTTCGTTGGTGACCGTGTGCCGCTGCACCCCGACGAACCGGCGGCAGCCGAAGCGGTGATACCAGGTCTCGCGGGTCCAGCCCGCGTCGTTGGCCTGGGTGTAGAGGTAGGTCCGCCATTCCTCAGGCGTGGCCGTCTGCGGATCGGGCCGGCGCCGCTGCTCGCCCGCGTGGCGGAACTCCGCGACATTGCGCAGGCCGCAGTGCGGACAAGGGATCTGGAACATCTAGTGCCCCACCGCCGCCGCACCCTTTTCACCGACGAGGCGTCCTTCGGCGAAGCGGGCGAGATCGAACGCCGCGATCAGCTGCGGTGTCTTACCGGTGGCGATCAGCTCGGCCATCGTCTCGCCGGCCACCGGGCCGGCTTTGAAGCCGTAGGTGCCCCAGCCGACGTCGAGCAGGAACCCCTCGACCGGCGTGATTCCCATGATCGGCGAGAAGTCCGGCGTCATGTCGCACAGGCCGGCCCATTGCCGCAGCAGTCTCAGCTTGGCTATCGAGGGCATGAGGGCGAGGACGTGGCCGGCGAGCTCCTCGGTGAACTCCAGCGACCCGCGCATGGAGTAGGACGGGTAGGCATCGGTGCTGGCGCCGAACACGAGCTCGCCCCGGTCGGTCTGGCTGACGTAGACGTGCAGGCTGCCGGACACCACGACGGTGCGCAGGAACATCTTGACCGGTTCGGTAACGGCTGCCTGTAGTGGATGGGTGCTGATCGGCAGCGCCACCCCGGCCATCGCTGACACCAGACTGGCCCAGCCTGCCGTGCAGTTGAGGACCACTGGCGCCGACACCGGGCCCCGGTTGGTCTGGACACCGCGCACCTGACCGGCCCGGACGTCGATCCCGATCACCTCGGTGTTCTGGTGGATCTGCACCCCGAGGGCGTCCGCCGCCCGGGCATAGCCCCAGTTCACCGCGTCATGGCGGATCGTCCCACCCGGCGGGTGGTACAACGCGCCCATGATCGGATAGCGGGCCTCGGGCGAGACGTCCATGAACGGGACCAGACGCTTGATCTCCTTGGGGCCGATGACCTCGGAATCGACGCCTTCGAGCTTGTTGACCTCGGCCCGCCAGCGCATCGTGCGCAGCGAGCCGTCGTTGTGCGCGAGCGTCAGATGGCCGCGCTGGGAAAACATCACATTGAAGTTGAGCTCCGCGGCCAGCGACTCGTAGAGCTTCACCGAACGGTCGTAGAACCGGACGCCATCGGGGGTGAGGTAGTTCGACCGGATGATCGCCGTGTTGCGACCGGACCCACCGCCGCCCACGTAGGCCTTGTCGAGCACCGCGACGTTGGTGAAGCCGTGCTTCGCGGCCAGGTAGTACGCGGTCGCCAACCCGTGGACGCCGGCGCCGATGATGACCGCGTCGTAGGCCGGAGCCAGGTCGTGCTCGCGCCATACCCTCGGCCAGTCCCGGTGCGTCAGCCCGCGCCGGAGCAGGCCGAAGGCAGAGTACCGGGCACTTGCCTGGCGAGATGGCACCGCAAGACTCCGCTCGGCCTACAGCTCGGCGCCGTAGGCGAGGTTGTGCTCGAGCAGCTTGGCGTCGGAGCCGAGGAAGGCGTGCTTGGACATGTCGGCCGAGTACCGGCTCGCCGGTGGCGTGCGGCCGAGTGCCTCGGCCATCGCGCGCACGTGGTGCGGGCCGGCCCCGCAGCACAGGCCGAAGTAGCTGACCCCGAGCTCACGCGCGGCGGCGGTGAACTCGGCGATCTCGTGCCGGTTGCACGTGAACGGATCCAGCGAGGTCGGGAACGGCCGGTCCGGGTTCATCGGGTCGCGGAGCGACTGGAAGCTCGGCTCGTCGGCGTGGGTACGGTACGGAACCGGCAGCGCGGCCACCGGAACGTCGACGGCTGGCATGACCTCACGGAGCAGCGGCAGCATCGTCTTCGGGCCGCGGATGCAGTTGAGCCCGACCACGTCGGCTCCGGCGTCGGCGACCCGCTTGCACGCGTCGGCCGCGGTCCACCCCTCACGGGTCAGCGGTGATTGGTGGAAGGCCAGCGTGATGACGGCCGGCAGGCTCGTCTGCTTGATCACCTCGAGCGCGATCAGCGCCTCCTCGGCGAAGCTGAACGTCTCGCCGATGACGAAGTCCACGCCGGCCTCGACCGCCCAGCCCACCTGTTCGGTGAACATAGCCCGTATCTGGTCTGCGGAGGCACCGCTGCCCGACTCGTACACGTTGGTGTTGCAGATGTCGCCGGCAAGGAGCGCGTCGCTCTCCCGGGCGACGTCCTTGGCGATCTGGAGCGCGTCGCGGTTGAGCCGCTCTAGCAGATCCTCCTTGCCGATCAGTCGAAGCTTCTCGCGGTGGGCGTAGTAGGTGAACGCCTCGACGACGTCGGAGCCGGCATGGACGAACTCCCGGTGCAGTTCAGCCACCTTCTCCGGATGCTCGAGCACCACTTCGGGGACGAAGGCACCGGCCTGCAGGTACCCGCGGCGCTCCAACTCGAAGAGGTATCCCTCGGCGCAGATAACCGGCCCGGCGGCGAGTCGTTCCATCAGGCCGACGGTCGCAGTGTTCGTCATCGAGTTCTCTCCCTATCTCAAAACGGTGGCGTCCCGATGATAGTCAGACCTCCGACCAGCGCGACAACCCGAGTTGTCAACGCTCAGTTCGCGCCCGATTCCTTGCTCCCAGTGACCGAAATCTGCTATTAACAACTGTGGTTGCCACCGGCACTGACAACGTTTCGCGCGCTGCGGCGGCGCTAATCGCGCTGGGATCACGGGAAAGTGTCGATCATGGCGGCTTGGGCGTCCTCCGGCTGGCCGCCATCACCGGCGGTGACAAGGGTCAGCTGTCTCGGCTGCTCAAGACGCTGGCCGGCCACGGACTGGTGGAGCGTGATGCGCAGACCAACGCCTACCGTCTCGGCTGGCAGGTCTTCGCGCTCGCCTCGCGAGTCGGCGACAACCGCCTGCTCGCGCTGGCTGCGCCGCTGCTGGCCCGGCTGGTCGAGCACTTGGGGGAGCGGGCCAACGTGTCGATCCTGCGCGGCACCGAGGTGCTGACGTTGTTCTCCGAACCTTCGGCCCGCTCCGTGCAGACAGTTGACTGGGCCGGTCGCACGGCGCCGGCGTACTGCACGTCCTCCGGCCGGGCACTGCTGCTCGATCACAACAGGAGCGAGCTGGCCATCCTGTTCGCCAGCACCGAATTTCGCCGGCTCGCACCGAACTCCCCGCGCGATGTCGAGGCACTGCACCGGCGCATCGTCACCAGCCGCGCCCGGGGTTACGCCGTGGTCGACGAGGAGTTCGAGCCAGGATTGGTCGCCGCGGCCGCGCCGGTGCGGGACTTCTCCGGACGAATCTGCGCCGCGGTGAACGTCTCAGCGCCGAAGTTCCGCCTCGGCGGCGCCCGGCGTCTTGCAGCTGCCGGCCGGGCCCTCAAGGAGGTCGGTGACGAGTTGACGTTGTTGATGGGCGAGAACACCGACGACGGGGTTTCCCGGGACAGTGAGCAGCTGTGACCTTCACCGACTACCTGTCCCGTCACTCCGACGAACTCCAGAACGCGCTGATAGCGCACTTCAAGGTCGTGCTCGTCGCCATGGCCATCGCGACCGCGATAGGGGTCTCGCTCGGCGTACTCGTGCACAACAACCGGCGGGCCACCGACCTGGCGCTGGCGGTCTGCGGCATCTTCCTGACCATCCCGTCATTCGCGCTCCTGGTCTTGCTCATCCCGGTGCTCGGGTTGGGTTACCAGCCGACCGTCTTCGCGCTGGTGTTGTACGCCCTGTTACCGATTGTGCGGAACACGGTCGCCGGCCTCGAATCGGTCGATCCCGCGATCATGGAGTCCGCGCGCGGTATGGGATTGGGCAGCCGCCAGCGGCTGTGGCGCATCCAGCTGCCACTCGCCTGGCCGGTCATCCTGACCGGCATCCGGGTGTCCACGGTCGTGTGCGTGGGAATCGCGGCCATCGCGGCAGGCATCGTCAACGGGCCCGGCCTGGGCGGGTTCATCTTCGGCGGCCTGGCAGCCATCGGCAGCAAGTTCGCCCTCAACGAGACGCTCGCGGGTGCCGCGGGCGTTGCAGTGGTCGCGGTAACCTACGACGCTCTGTTCGTGCTAGTGGGCCGACTGACAACTTCCAGGGGGATCCGTGGCTGAGCCAGCAGACTCGTCATCGACCGGGGGCCAGGTCATCCGCCTCGAGCAGCTCACCAAGCGTTTCCCGGGGCAACGTGAGGTCGCGGTGGAGGCGCTGGATCTCGAGATCCCGGCCGGCGAGATCGTCGTGCTGGTCGGGCCCTCGGGCTGCGGCAAGACGACGACCATGCGCATGGTCAACCGCCTGATCGAACCGAGCAGCGGAAAGATCATCATCGGTGACGAGGACGTCACCCGCTCCAATCCCGACCAGCTGCGCCGCCGCATCGGTTACGTCATCCAGCAGGTCGGCCTCTTCCCGCACATGACGATCGCCGACAACATCGCGGTGGTCCCCCGTCTGCTCGGGTGGGACAAGCACAAGATCTCGGAGCGAGTCGACGAGTTGCTCGAACTCGTCGGCCTCGAGGCCGGTGTCTATCGCGGCCGCTACCCGAAGGCGCTGTCCGGTGGCCAGCAGCAGCGCGTGGGCGTCGCCCGGGCGTTGGCCGTCGACCCGCCGGTCATGCTGATGGACGAGCCGTTCGGCGCGATCGACCCGATCACCCGCGACCGGCTCCAGAACGAGTTCCTGCGCCTACAGGAGACCATCCGCAAGACCATCGTCTTCGTCACCCACGACATCCACGAGGCCATCAAGCTCGGCGATCGCATCGCCATCCTGGGCAAGGGCTCGCGAGTGGAGCAGTACGACACCCCGGAGCAGATCCTCGCGCACCCGGCGAACGACTTCGTGGCCGACTTCATCGGCCCGGGCGCATCGGTGCGAAGCCTGGGGCTGACCCGCCTCGCCGACATCGAGCTGGACAGCGTTCCCGTGGTCGAGCTGGCCGACTCGGTCGACAAGGCGCGCGTAGTCCTGGCCCGCACCAAGCAGGACCGCGCACTCATCGTCGATGAAGACCGGCGCCCGCGGGGGTGGCGCCGCTCCACCGACCTCGAGCAGGGCATGAGCAGCGGCGGCGGCCCGCTGGCGGTCCTGCACCGTTCCCAGACGGTGCACGACGTCCTCAACGAGCTGCTCCGTACCGGTGACACGCTCGCAGCCATCGTCGACTCCGACGGCCGTTACGAGGGTGCGCTCCGACTGGAAACGATCATGGCAATGACCGCGAACGCCGATGCGGCGCGCACCGCGGCTGCGGATGCCGAACCCGCCGTGCTGGTCAAGGGCAGCATGCCGACATGACCATCACCAGCGGCGGCGAACAGGCGCAGCTGCACGACGCTGCCTCCACGGGTGTGGAGAGCCGCGCCAACGACCGCAGTCTCGCCGGCATCTTCCTGACGCCGGCGCTACTGATTGGCGCCCTGATCGCCCTGTACCTTTACGTGCACTCGAAGACCCTCGACAGTATCGAGAAGCGACCGCTGAACCGCGCTTTCCTCACCACGCACTTCATCCAGCACCTGGAGCTCACCGGCCTGTCGACCGTGCTGGTGATCCTCACCGCCATCCCGCTGGGGATCCTGCTCACCCGCCCGGCGATGCGGCGGGCGAGCCCCGTCGTGCTCGCCATCGTCAACGTCGGGCAGGCCGTGCCGTCGATCGCGCTGCTCGTCCTGTTCGCGATCTGGTTCAACGTCGGCTTCCGCTACGCCATCGTCGCCCTCGTCGTCTACTCGTTCCTGCCCGTGCTGCGCAACACCATGACTGGCCTGCAGCGCGTCGACCGCTCGCTCATCGACGCCGCCCGTGGCATGGGGATGACCAAGCCGCTGGTCCTACGCAGAGTCGAGCTGCCGCTAGCCGTGCCGGTGATGATGGCGGGCATCCGTACCGCGCTCATCATCAACGTCGGTACCGCCACCCTGGCGACGTTCACGAGCGCTGGCGGCCTCGGCTCGGTCATCGACGTGGGGCTGAAGCTGGACCGCCGGACAGTCACAATCACCGGTGCGGTGCTCGTCGCCGTCCTCGCACTCGCCATCGACTGGCTGGCCGGGCTGGCCGAGCGAGTTCTGCGTCCGCGTGGCATTTAGGTGTATACCGTGCATCAACCCACATTGTGGCACCACCGAAGACGAGGAGAAAGTCTGATGCGAGTAGCTAACGGCGCCCGCCGGGTCGTGGTCATTGCCGCAGTCAGTGCAGTCGCCGTGAGCCTTGCCTCCTGCTCGAGCAGCAAGAAGTCGAGTTCCGGCGGCGGCAACGGTGTGCTCAAGGGCGCGTCGTTCACCGTCGGCAGCAAGGAGTTCACCGAGCAGAAGATCCTGTGCGAGATCACCGCTCAGGCGCTGGAGAAAGCCGGTGCCACGGTCAAACGGCAGTGCGGGCTGTCGGGCAGCGCGACCGTACGCTCCGCGTTGACGTCCGGGCGGATCGACATGTACTGGGAGTACACCGGCACCGGCTGGATCACGCACCTCAAGCACACCACGCCGATCCACGACTCACAGGGCCAGTACGACGCGGTGGCCAAGGAAGACCTCGAGAAAAACAAGATCAAGTGGTTGCCCGCGGCGCCTTTCGACAACACCTACGCCCTCGGCGTCAAGAAGGACAACCTGCCCGACGTCAAGACGGTCAGTGACTACGCCGCTCTGGTGAATTCCGACAAGAGCAAGGGCTCGCTGTGTGTTGCGACCGAGTTCGTCAGCCGCGACGACGGCCTGCCAGGGCTCGAGAAGGCGTACGGCTTCAAGGGCGAGAAGACTTCCACGCTCGACGAGGGAGCGATCTACAACTCGATCAAGAAGACCGACCCGTGCAACTTCGGCGAGGTCTTCACCACCGACGGCCGCATCGAGGGGCTTGGCCTGCGCGTGCTGGCGGACGACAAGAAGTTCTTCCCGGTCTACAACCCGGCCCTCAACATCCGAGACTCGGTCTTCCAGAAGTATCCGAAGCTGGCCGACGTGTTCGCTCCGATCTCCAAGGCGCTGGACACCAAGACGATGCAGGGGCTCAACTCCGACGTCGACAACCAGGGTGACTCGCCGGCTCAGGTGGCGACGCAGTTCTTGAAGGATCACGGCTGAGCGGAGCGCAGTAGCGTCTGGGCCGTCGCGTCGAGCGGCGGCTCAGGCATCGCCGCCTTCTTCGATCAGGCGGTGCAGTTCGCGGGCGAGCAGGCCCAGCCGGGCGTCCTTGAGTAGCGGCAGCTCGCGGCGGCGGCGGCGGGCCGCGCCGACGTCGATGTCGGCGACGATGAGCGCCTCTTGTTTCACGGGCGCCTCGGCGACGACTCGGCCGGCGGGGTCGACGATGCTCGACCCGCCCCAGAATTCGAGCCGCCCAGTCGCACCGACGCGGTTGACGAAGATGACCCACATCTCGTTCATCCGGGCGATGCTGCGGAGCAACTCGCGCCAGTACGCGTGGGAGTCGAGCACTTCAGGGGCCCTGGTGTCGACGCTGTTTGCGGGGATGATCAGCACCTCGGCGCCGTCCTGTGCCAGCAGGAAGGGGCAGAACGGCTGCCATGCGTCGTTGCAGGTGAGGATCCCCATCCGGCCATGCGGGGTGGAGAAGGCCCGCAGCGACTGCCCCGGGGCGTAGTGCTTGCGCTCCTCCCAGATGTCGTAGTTGGGCAGGTACAGCTTGCGGTGCAGGTGCAGCATCGCGGGGCCGTCGAGGTAGGCAACACTGTTGTAGGCGTGCAGTCCGGCGTCCTCGCGGAACCCGGTCACCACCGCCACACCAGCCTCGGCGCCGAGGCTGCGCAGCCGCCCGTCCCCGGCCGTGATCGGGTCGGCGGACGAAGAGCCGAGGGGGTAGCCGTGCAGGGCCAGCTCCGGGAAGACGACCAGCTCCGCACCCTGCTCGGCGGCCTGCGCCACGGCGGCCTTGGCCGTGTGCAGATTCGCCTCGATGTCATCGAGCACGCAGTCGACCTGGGCGAGTGCCACGCGCATGCGGTCTCCCACTTTCAGTTCCGAGAGCGAGCGCCGATGCTACCCGGTCCCGCCGGTTGACCAATCGCCTCCGTCGCGCTGGCTCAGGATCGGCAGCATGTTCTCGTACCACTGGTGAAAATCAGCCACCGAGCCCTCCGTCACCGGCGACAGTGGGCCCGGCAGGTAGCCACGGGATCGCACTCCCGCCGCGCTCTGCTCGCAGAGCAGCCAATCCTGCTCGGACGTCGCCTGCCAGACGGCGGTCAGCTCCTCGACGTCGTAGTCGCGGCCCTCGACCGCGTCTTCCCGGACGAGGAAGGTGACCGCCACATCGGTGCGATCGGGGGCAATCGGGGTGAGCCGGGTGGTCGCGAGGTAGTCGGCGTTGATGTGTGACCAGGAGTTCGGCAGCGTGATGAACCGCAGGCTGCCCACGTCGGTGCCCGCCACTCGACCGAGCACCGGCGCGACCAGGCGGCCGGTCAGGCTCTCGGTGACATACCCGGCCCGAAGCGGCAACCGCGCGATGCGGAAGAAGCCGCCGTCGTCGAAGTTGACCTCGCGCGGCGACAGCCCCTGCTCGACCCACCGCCGCCGGTGCGCGGCGAGTGCCGCGTCGAACGCGCGCGAGCGTCGGGCGTCACCGGCCCCCCCGACGTCGTAGTTGGACAGGCAGAACTCGGGGTGGTTGGCGCGGCAGTGGTAACACTCCCGGTTGTTCTCGACGAGCAGTTTCCAGTTCGCCTGGACGGTGTAGTGCTGCCGTGCAGCCACCCTGGTGCGCTCGATCTGGTGCGGTCGCAGCTGCGGCTGTACCGCGGCGAGCACCTCGTCGAAGGGCGGGGGATCCTCGGCGAAGCAGACGAACAGCAGGCCGCCGAGATCTCGTAGGTGCAGCGCTCGCAGCGACAGCTCGTCTCGGGACACCTCTGCACCCATGTGCGGCGCGCCGCGCAACGTGCCGTCCAGGCCGTAGGACCACTGGTGGTAGGGACACACCACCACCCGCGCCGAACCCGGCCCGTCCGGGCGCAGTCGGCAGCCGCGGTGGCGGCAGACGTTGTGGTGGGCACTGACACTGCCGTCGGTGTCGCGCATCAGCAGGACGGAGTCGCGGCCGACACTCCAGGTGAGGACGTCGCCTGGCAGCGGCAGCTCGCTGGCGGCCGCGACGAACAGCCAGCTCCTGGCGAAGACATGTTCCAGGTCGAGCTCGAACACGTCAGCGGCGATGTAGAAGTCCTGTGGCAGGGAGTGCGCCGGTTCGCGGGCGTTGCCGAGCTGCGCTCTCCTGCCGGGTGCCATGACCATCCGGATACCTCTCGCTGTCCTCCCGACCGCGATGGTAGCAACTCGAGTTGTTGCGCGGACAGACCTGCGGACCGCCGAAGACTGCCCAGGACCCGCTGCGGCTGGCGGGCTGCCCGCGCCCGTGCACTGGCACCTAACCGAGCGCAGGAATGTGGGCAGTGCACAAGTGGTCGCCAGGGCAGCCAGTGTCGCGGCGCGGTGCCCGGGACAACCGTCGAGACCGTGCCGTGCTGCCTCAGCTCCAGGGAAACGGCGAATTGCTCTGCGGATGCAGCCGGCCGGCTGCGTAGCGCGAGAAGCGGAACGGCTCCAGCAGCGGCTGGGCAGTCCCCAGCAATTCCTCGGCGACCAGCGCGCCGACGCCGATCATCTTGTACCCGTGGTTGGAGTCGGCGATGACGTACGCGTTCTCGCGGAAGACGTCGAAAACCGGAAAGCTGTCCGGCGTGAAGCAGCCGATTCCACCCGACGGCTCCTTGGAGAACAGCTCCCGCTTGCCCGCGAACCGTTTCAGGCAATGCGCGAGCCCAGCCGTCCACATGCGGGCGAAGTCCGCTCCGACGACGAAGTCCGGGCTGGCCGGGCCGTACGGGTCGACCGCCACCTGGTCGGTCGGCCGGTCGACGACGAACGGCATGGCGCCACCCTGCACGCCACCGAAGTTGAAGTCGGGCTTGAAGTAGATGCCCCACAGCCGGTCGGTGACCAGCGACCCGTCGATGTCGTCGTAGAGCGGGGCGTCGGTGTCGACGTGCACGACCGGCGGCATGCCCCCGCGGTTGTCGGTCAGGAAGCTCGGGTCGACACCGAGGGTGCCTTCCTGCAACGACCAGTACGTCCACATCGGACGCTGATGGCTCTGGCCGTCGTGGCCGACGACGGGCACCGTCTCCGCCAGGTTCAACATGGCCCAGAAGTCGCGTACCCAGGGTCCGACCGCCACGACGACGGTGTCGCACCGAATCGTCCCAGCGTCGGTCTGTACCGCGTGCACACCGCTGCCTTCGACGACCAGGTCAGTGACCCGCACCCCGGCGTGGATCCGCACGCCGGCTGCTCTGGCCTTGGCCGCCAGCCCGTGGATCGAGGCCTTGTTGTTGGCATACCCGCCGCGCCGTTCGTGCAGCACGCTGGTGATGTTCTTCGCCTGCCAGTCGGAGAAGATCGATTCCAGGTAGCGCGCGGACTCCTCTGCCCCCTCGACGAACGTGGAGTCGTACCCGATCGCCTGCTGCTGGGCATGGATCGAAGCCACGTCGGCGTGCATGACTTCCGGCGAGATCTGCAGGTAGCCGACCGGGTGGTAGGAGAAGGCCTGCGGATCGGACTCCCAGACCCCGACCGAGTGCGCCATCAACTCGCGCATCGCCGGCTGGAAGTAGTTGTTGCGCACGACCCCGCAGGCGATGCCGGAAGCACCGGCACCGACATCGGCCTTGTCCAGGACCAGGATGTCGCGCCCGGATCCCTCGCCGCGAGCGGTCAGCAGCTCGCCCAGGTGCCAGGCGGTCGACAGCCCGTGGATGCCGGCACCGATGATCACGAAGCGTGCATGCTCAGGAAGCCGTGTCACCCCAGCCCCCTCAGCCGTGTCGGATCGGTACGTCCGAGTTTAGCGTCGCGTCAACCCCAGTTGATGGCGGATGACTGTCGGCATGAGCGAGATCGCACCGGACTGGACGCTGGCGCGTCAGGGACTTCCTCGACCAGACCCCGCCCCTCTAGCCTCGCGCTCATGTCGGCCCGCCGATCACCCGAGACCCGATCCGCCGTCGTCACCAGGCTCCGGGCCGCCGGCTGTGTCTTCGCCGAGGACGAGGCGCGCTTGCTCATCGCCGCGGCACGGTCGCCGGCCGAACTCGCCGCCATGGTGGATCGGCGGGCCGCGGGCCTGCCCCTCGAACACGTCCTGGGTTGGGCCGAGTTCTGCGGCCTGCGGATAGC
>QHCC01000038.1:0-275 GCA_003243915.1 Pseudonocardiales bacterium
GTAGTCGCCGTGCACGATCGCGGGTGGTGAGGGCTCAGGCAGCGTGGCAGTGAGCCGCTGCACCACCTCGTCGAGCCGCGCGAGCGGCCGGGTCAGCGATGCCTGCCACTGCGCGTTCCAGCGCCTGACCTGCCTGGTCAGGAAGCCGTCGGGGCGCCCGAAGCCGGCCAGACCCGCCTCGGCGGGATCGACGTCATGCAGGGCGACCAGGGTGTCCATGAGCTGCTCGCACGCGATCCGAGCGGCGTCCGTGTCGAGGCCGGCCAGCGCCTCGG
>QHCC01000038.1:309-29076 GCA_003243915.1 Pseudonocardiales bacterium
AGGTAGAACGGCGCGCCCAGCACCGCCACGTCCACACACAGCGCGACGGCCGGCGCGACTGGCACGCCCGTGCCGGCCAGTGCGCTGATCACCGTGTACTCGCGCACCATGTCATGTGCCGTCGGCAGCACGTGCGCAAGCGGGGGCCGCCGCAGCGCCCAAGTCGTCGAGCCGTCGGTGACCCGGTAGGTGAGGTTCGACTTGCCGCCCGCGATGACCTGGCCGGTAAGGTCGCCCTGCCGCAGGCCGGGCCGCACCGAGTCCAACCAGCCCGTCACCGCTACGAGGTCCAGGCCGGGGAGGTCGGTCACCCGTCCACCATATGGACCGACCGGTCGGTCCACAAGGCTACGGGCGAGCCATGACCCGCGCACCGAGGACAAATGACACTATGGCCCAGGCCCGGTGTCTGGGCGGCGCGGGCACGGCTCGTCCGATGTGACGGCGCTCGTCCTGGCGGGGATCCTGCCGGCCGCCGGGATTGGGCTCGGAGCACCGCTGCACTGCCCTCCGGACGCGATCGGATTCGTCGTGCTCAGCCTGATCGCGGCAGGGCCGTCCTGGGCCTGATCCTGCCCAGCGCGCGCGCCGTGCGGCTGTCCGGCTGCGTGCCGACGGCTGCTGTTCGGGGTGTTCTGCCTGGTCTCGCTGCGCACCGGCCGCCCGCTGATCCACCGCTTCGCTCGGGCCTACCTGGGCGGGTCCCGAGAGCACGAAGGTTCGGTCTGGGAGGCCAGGTGGCTCGAGATGGCCGGCTTTCGGGCCTACTTCCGCACGGTGACGATCGGCTGGGAAGCCGGCTACCTGGTCGAGGCCGCCATCCGACTCGCGGCGGTGCACACCGCGTCGACGGGGTCGCGCTCACCGTGACGCAGACGCTGCCGTACGCGGTGGCAGCCGTGCTGGTGGCCTGGATGATCGGTTACTCACGGCGGGTGCAGCGGGGCTAGGACGTGTCTGTCAATTCCCGCTCGTCGCGTACCAGAGCATGTGATTGACAGACTCGTCCTAGGCGACGGACACGTGGAACAGGCTGCCGACGCCGTAGGTGATGGCGGCGGCGACCGCGCCCAGCACCAACTGGCGGGCCCCCGAATATGCCCAGCCTCGGACCGTGAATCGTGAGGTGAGCACGCCGGCGACGAACAGCGCCCCCAGCGCGAGCAGCGCCGAGGCGACGACCGACGTGGCGCCGAGCAGGTAGGGCAGCAGCGGGATGAACGCCCCCACGCTGAACGAGAGCAGCGATGAGTAGGCGGCCGTCCACGGGCTGGGCAGCTGGTGCGGATCGACGCCGAGCTCCTCCTGGGCGTGGATGAGCAATGCCTGCTCGGGGTCGCGGGAGAGTTGCTCGGCGACCTGCTCGGCCAGCTTCGGATCGACGCCTCTGGCGACGTACATCTGGGTGAGTTCGGCCAGTTCGGCGTCGGCGTTGTGCTTGAGCTCATGACGCTCGATCTCGATCTCGGCGTGTGCGGACTCGTTCTGGCTCTGCACCGAGATGTACTCGCCGGCGGCCATCGAGAACGCGCCCGCCATGAGTCCGGCCAGACCGGCCAGCGCGATCACATTCGGCTTGGCGTGCCCGCCGTCGAAACCCACGATCAGGGCGAAGTTGGAGACCAGGCCGTCCATCATCCCGAAGACGGTCGGACGCAACCAGCCGCCACCGAAGTCACGGTGGTCGTGGTGGACCTCGGGGTTGGGCAGATCGGGCAGGTCAGTCATCGGGTCGGCCATGCGCGTCGACCCCCTTATCCGCCTCGTCTGAGTCTGCTTCGTCTGAATCCGCCACGTCTGAGTCTGCCGCGTCCATATGCTCAACCTCTTGCTCGGCTGAGAAAGTCCCGGCCGGCGCCGCCTCGGCGCGAGCTCCGGTGTAGGGCGTGGGTTCCCGCCCGGAGTGCAGCCCGCCGTGCGTGAGGAACCAGCCAGGCCGAGCAGGAACACGACCACGGACGTCCAGATGTTCAGCCGCAGCCCCAGGATGTGGTTCGCGGGATCCGAGCGCAGCGCCTCGATCCAGATCCGACCCGCGGTGTAACCCATGACGTAGAGCGCGGCGACTGTGCCACGGCCGAGCCGATAGCGCCGATCGACGTAAAGCAGCAGCAACCCCAGGGCGATGTCCCACAGCGACTCGTAGAGGAATGTCGGCTGGAAGTAACCGGCGACGGTGCTACCGGCCGGGCAGGTATAGCTGCCGTTCGAGCCGCCGGCCTGGGCGTGTCCGGTGACGGCGTCCATACAATGGATCTGCAGCTTCCACGGCACGCTGGTCGGACCACCGAACAGCTCGTTGTTGAACCAGTTCCCCCAGCGGCCGATGCCTTGCGCCAGCACCACCCCGGGCACGGCCGCGTCGGCGAAGGCGGCCAACGACAGCGACTTGCGCCGGCAGCCGATCCAGGCGCCCAGCCAACCCAGCGCGATGGCGCCCCAGATGCCGAGTCCGCCGTCCCAGATCTTCAAGGCGTCGATGGGGTGCCGGCCGGAGCCGAAGTACAGCTCGGGGTCACTCAGGACGTGATAGACCCGGCCGCCCAGGATCCCGAGCACGACCGCCCAGCCCGCGACGTCCCACACGTCGTCCTCGGTACCGCCGCGCTCACGCCACCGGCGCGCGGTGAGCCAAAGTGCGACGAAGATGCCGGCCACAATGCACAGCGCGTACGCCCGGACCGGCAGCGGCCCAAGGTGCCAGACACTCCGCGTCGGGCTGGGGATGGCGGCGAGCGGGGGCACCAGACAACGGTAGCTTGCACCGGCGACGGGGCGGACTGACTACCTTGAAAGGCATGGAAACCGACCACATCCGTGCCGTCGTCGTGACGCAGAACGGTGGCCCCGAAGTCCTCGAGGTCCAGTCGCTTGCGGTGCCGAAGCTCGGCCCGGCGCAGCTGTTGGTCGAGGTCGAAGCCTCCGGCGTGAACTTCATCGACGTCTACAAGCGCCAGGGCGTGTATCCGGTGCCGACCCCGTTCGTCCTCGGCGGCGAATGCGCGGGCCGGGTGCTGGCCGCGGGATCAGAGGTCAGCGAATTCGCCGTCGGTGACGTGGTGGCGACGGCGGCGGGCGACGGCACGCACGCCACGCTGGCTGTCGTCGATGCGCAGCAGGCCGTGCCGGTGCCATCCGGCGTGTCCGCCGAGCTGGCCGCGGCGGCGATGCTCCAGGGAATGACAGCCCACTACCTGCTGAATTCCGCATACCAGGTGACAGCGGGGGTCCAGGTGCTCGTGCACGCGGCGGCGGGCGGGGTCGGCCGGCTGCTCGTGCAGATGGCCAAGGCGAAGGGTGCCTACGTGATCGGCACCGTCGGCAGTGCCGACAAGGAGCAGGTAGCCAGCACTGCCGGCGCCGACGCGGTGATCCGCTACGACCGCATCGACGGCTCGGACGAGCTGGCTGCCGCCGTACGGGAGGCGTCCGAGGGCGGGGTCAACGTCGTGTACGACGGGGTCGGCAAGTCGACCTTCGACGCATCGCTGGCGTCCTTGCGGCCCCGCGGCCTGCTCGCGCTGTTCGGCGGCGCGAGCGGGCAGGTTCCCCCGTTCGACCTGCAACGGTTGAACTCCGGTGGCTCGTTGTTCGTCACCCGGCCGACGCTCGCGCACTACGTCGCCACGCGCGAGGAGCTGCTCGGGCGGGCCTCGGACGTGCTCGGTGGGATCGCCGACGGCACGCTGCGGATCGCGATCGGAGGACGGTATCCGTTCGAGCAGGCCGGTGAGGCGTATCGCGATCTCGAAGCGCGACGCACGACCGGCAAACTGATCATGGTGCCCTAGCGATCTGTCTGTTTTAGCCGTTTGGTGTTGCTTGTCGGTAAAACCGATGCCAAGGTGGTCAAGACCCCGCCAGCGATGCGGGGTACCTCACAGATGGGACAGCCACCGTGGACACCAACCCGATGGGCACCTCACCAGCCCGGCACCGCGCCCCCCACCGGCCACGCTCCCGAAGGGCCGCTGGCCTGCTGCGGCTGATGTCCGCGGTGCTGATCGCTGTCGCCGGAGTCGTGGGGTTCACCGGGCCGGCGTCGGCCACCGGCGTGGTCTACGGCATGGATGTCTCGGGATACCAGGGCAACGTGAACTGGTCATCCGCGTACGCCAACGGCGGGCGCTTCGCCTACGTGAAGGCGACCGAGGGCATTTCCTACCGCAATCCCTACTTCGCTCAGCAGTACAACGGCTCCTACCAGGTGGGGATGATCCGCGGGGCGTATCACTTCGCCCGCCCCAACGTGTCCTCAGGCACCTACCAGGCCGACTACTTCGTCAATCACGGCGGTGGCTGGTCCCGCGACGGCAAGACGTTGCCCGGCGCGCTGGACATCGAGTGGAACCCGTATTCCGGCGGCACCTGTTACGGCTACAGCCAGTCGGGCATGGTGTCCTGGATCCGCGCGTTCAGCAACCAGTACCACGCCCGAACCGGTCGCTATCCGGTGATCTACACCGCCACGAGCTGGTGGACGCAGTGCACCGGCAATCGCGGAGACTTCACGTCGACAAGTCCACTGTGGGTGGCCCGCTACTCCTCGAGCGTGGGAACGCTGCCCTATCGGTGGGGCTTCTATACGTTCTGGCAGAACGCCGATTCCGGCAAGTTCCCGGGCGACCAGGATCGGTTCAACGGGGCGTACAGCCAGCTGCAGGCGATCGCCACCGGCTGATTCGTCGTCGCCGTCCGTGACCGGTTCGGGCTCGCCGGCCGGTCACAGACGGGAGACGCAAACTCGAGCCTCAGCTGCGGCGAACTCCGGCGGACAGCTCGGCGCTCAGGTGGCGCACTGCGGCCACGCCCGCGGCGTCCGGTGAGTCCAGCAGGCACCGTACCAGCGCCGAGCCGACGATCACGCCGTCGGCGAAGGCCCCCACGTCGGCGGCCTGTTCGCCATTCGAGACGCCCAGGCCTACGCACACCGGCGCGTCGGGCGCCACGGCCCGCACCCGATTGACCAGCGCCTCGGCGGCGCCGCCCAACGACGTGCGAGCCCCCGTCACGCCCATCGTGGACGCGGCATACACGAAGCCGCGCGATGCTGCTGCCGCGGCCGCGATGCGCGCGTCACTCGAGGACGGCGCAACCAGGAAGATCCGGTCCAGGGCCTGCGCGTCGGCGGCGGCGAGCCACGCACCGGCCTCGTCGGGGATGAGGTCCGGGGTGATGGCACCCGATCCGGCAGCCTCGCGAAGATCGGCGGCGAACCGCTCCACGCCGTAGCGATCGATCGGGTTCCAGTACGACATGATCACCGCGGCGGCGCCGGCCTGCGCGACGGCGCGCACCGCCCGCAGCGCGTCGGCGATGCAGACGCCGGCGCGCACCGCGGGTTCGGCCGCCGCCTGGATGGTGGGTCCGTCCATCACCGGGTCGCTGTACGGGACACCGACCTCGACGACGTCCACACCGCCGTCGACGAGGGCCCGCATGGCGTCGATGGAGGTGTCGACGGACGGAAAGCCGACCGGCAGGTAGCCGATCAACGCGGCCCGACCCTCGGCGCGTGCCTTGTCCAGGGCGTCGGACAGCGCGGTCATGGCTGCGCCAGCCCGAAGTAGGTCGACGCGGTCTCGACGTCCTTGTCGCCGCGGCCGGACAGGTTGACCAGGATCAGGCCGTCCGGGCCGAGTTCACGCCCGAGGTCCAGCGCCCCGGCCAGGGCGTGTGCCGACTCGATCGCCGGGATGATGCCCTCGGTGCGGCACAGCAGCAAGAACGCCTCCATTGCCTGCGCGTCGGTGATCGCGCGGTACTCGGCACGCCCGAGGTCGTGCAGGTAGGAGTGTTCCGGCCCGACCCCGGGGTAATCGAGGCCGGCCGAGATCGAGTGTGACTCGATGGTCTGCCCGTGCTCGTCCTGTAGCAGGTAGGACCGGGCGCCGTGCAGCACGCCGGGCGCGCCGCCGGTGATCGTGGCCGCGTGCCGTCCGCTGTCCAGGCCCTCTCCGCCCGCCTCGAAGCCGACCAGGCGAACCCCGGGGTCCGCT
The DNA here is from genome assembly GCA_003243915.1 of Pseudonocardiales bacterium. Classification (GTDB taxonomy): domain Bacteria; phylum Actinomycetota; class Actinomycetes; order Mycobacteriales; family Jatrophihabitantaceae; genus QHCC01. Next base: position 6,309 of record QHCC01000038.1, read on the forward strand.
ACGAACGCGGTGAAGATGCCGATCGCGTTCGAACCTCCGCCGACGCAGGCAGCTACCGCGTCGGGGAGCCGGCCGACGCGCTCGAGCACCTGCTCGCGGGCCTCGTCGCCGATCACCCGCTGGTACTCGCGCACCATCAGCGGGAACGGGTGCGGGCCGGCGACGGTGCCGAACACGTAGTTGGTCGTCTCGACGTTGGTCACCCAGTCACGCATCGCCTCGTTGATCGCGTCCTTCAGGGTGCGCGATCCCGTCCTCACCGGCACGACGGTGGCGCCCAGTAGCTGCATGCGCACGACGTTGAGTGCCTGCCGCCGGGTGTCCTCCTCGCCCATGTAGACCATGCATTCCAGCCCCATCAGCGCAGCTGCCGTCGCGGTCGCCACCCCGTGCTGGCCCGCGCCGGTCTCGGCGATGACGCGCTTCTTGCCGATGCGCTGGGTGAGCAGGGCCTGGCCCAGAACATTGTTGATCTTGTGTGACCCGGTGTGGTTGAGATCCTCGCGTTTGAGCAGCACCCGCGCGCCGCCGGCATGCTCGCCGAACTTGGGCACGTCGGTCAACGGTGAGGGCCGCCCGGTGTAGTCGCGCAGCAGCCGCTGCAGTTCGGCGCGGAATTCGGGATCTCGTTGGGTGGCGTGAAACGCAGCGGTCAGTTCGTCGATTGCGGCAATGAGTGCCTCGGGGACGAAGCGGCCGCCGAACTGGCCGAAGTGGCCGGTGGCGTCAGGCATTGCAGAGTCGGGTGTCATGGCGGTCGGGCTCCTGGGTGGATGGGCGGACGGGTGGGTGACCAGACGTCACCCGCGCCATCGCCCGCCAAGGCTGGGAGCCGGATACATGCCGACACCATACCGAGCCTTCTGGGGCGCTGCCCAACACCGGACGATGCCGCTGTTCGGCAGGATGTCCGCATGACGCATCGGCCGAGGTGGTTCACCGATCATGGCGAGAACTACTCGCACGCCTACATCGCTCGGTTGCGCAAGATGGCCGCCGAGGGCAGCGACCTGGCCGGCGAGGCACGGCTGCTCGACGCGCTCGTCGAACCGGGTTCGCGGCTCCTCGACGCGGGCTGCGGCCCCGGCCGGGTCGGGGCCGTGCTGTTCGACCGCGGGCACGATGTCGTCGGCGTGGACATCGACGACCGGCTGATCGCAGCCGCGGATGAGGATCACCCCGGCCCGACCTGGCTGGTGGGCGACCTCAGCGAGCTGGACCTGGCCGCGCTCGGCGAGCCCGCGCCCTTCGATGCCGCGGTCGTCGCCGGCAACGTGCTGCCCTACCTCGCGCCCGGCACGGAATCGGCTGTCCTGGAACGCATCACGGCACACCTCAAGCCCGATGGCATCCTCGCCGTCGGCTTCGGCCTCGACCGCGGATATTCCCTCACCGACTTCGACGCACACTGTGCGAACTCCGGCCTGATCCGCGAGCACCGGTTCGCGACGTGGGACTTGCGGCCGTGGCGCTCCGGCGAGGCCTACGCCGTGACCGTGCTGCGGCGTGCGCAGGAATAGGAGCACCGCTAGCACCACTAGGACCGTGCGCCGCGGCTCAGGCGATGACGGCGTCGACCGCCTTCTTCAGCGCACTTGGCTGCGCGGGGCTCGTGGGTGCCTTCTTGCGCTTCTTCTCCATCTTGGCCCCCATCTCCTGCAGCAGCTTGCGCCCGAGACCGGCCCTGACCTTGGGGAACCAGTCCTGCTCTTCCTCTTCGATGTGATGGGTGACGCTTTCGATGAGGACCGTCGTCTTGGCGTCGAAGCGTTCGTCGCCGGGATTGAGCATCGACAACTCGGTGACCAGGATGTCGGCGACGTGGTGCTCCTCGTAGGACTCCAGGATGTCGTCCTCGAGGTCGGGCAGCGCCTTGCGGACCTCGGGGTACATGACCTCGTTCTCGAGGTAGGTGTGCACCGTCAACAGCTCGATGATCTTCTTGACGACCTGACCCTTGGTCGCCTCCGCGTTCTCGCCCGCCTTCTCGAACTGGCCGAACAAGCGACGTATCTCCTTGTGATCGTTCTTCAGCAGCACAATTGCGTCAGTGGACATCTACGCCTCCAGAGTCGGGATCGACGGCGGCCGGCCGCCCGCTACTGCATACCCCCTGGGCGCACTGCTCAATCGGGTTCGGGCTGTGGCGACACTCGGCCGCACTGTGATCGTTCGGCCGTCGCTGGGCGCAGCGCGAACGGGGTGGTGCTGCCCTCAGCGCGACGCGCGCGGCGTAGCCGGATGCGAACCTGCCGTAACCAGTTCGGCGACGGCATGGCGCGGGTCGGCGGTGGTGACGAGCCCCTCGCCGACGAGCACGGCGTCGGCACCGGCAGCGGCGTACTCGATCAGGTCCAACGGTCCCCGTACCCCGGACTCGGCGACCTTGACGATCTCGCTGGGCAGCCCTGGTGCGATGCGTTCGAACGTGGAGCGATCGACGTCGAGGGTGCGCAGATCGCGGGCGTTCACGCCGATGACACGCGCGCCGGCGTCGAGGGCCCGTGATGCCTCGTCCTCGGTGTGCACCTCGACGAGGGCGGTCATGCCGAGCGAGTCGATGCGCTCGCGCAGGCCGATGAGCGTGTTCTGGTCGAGGGCGGCAACGATGAGCAGCACGACGTCGGCACCGTGCGCGCGAGCCTCGTGCACCTGGTACGGGCACACCACGAAATCCTTGCGCAGCAAGGGGATCTGGACTGCCGCACGTACCGCGTCAAGGTCGGCGAGCGAGCCGCCGAAGCGTCGCTGCTCGGTGAGCACGCTGATCATCCTGGCGCCGCCGGCCTCGTACTCAGCCGCGAGGGCGGCCGGGTCGCTGATCAGGGCCAGGGTTCCACGTGACGGGCTGCGCCGCTTCACCTCCGCGATCACGCCGACGCCGGGCGCCTTCAGGACAGCGAGCGCGTCACGCGCTGGGGCGGTTCGGGCAGCGCGGGCCTTGATCTCGTCGAACGGGACGGCGTCCTGGCGGGTCGCGACGTCCTCCCGAACCCCGGCGACAATCTCGTCCAGAACGTTGACCACCGCGCAACGCCTCCCCGTTTCCTGAGTTGCCTGCTTGGTTCGAGACTAACCAGCGCATGCCCGCGCAAGATGCGGGGGTCCGATTCGCCGTTGGTGTCGCACGATCCTCGTGCGGCCGACGCGCAGCGCCGAGCCGGCAGATCGGGACGACGCGCGACGACACTAGTGCTCTGTCCCGGATCCCAGTTCCTTGGTCGGGTCGGTGCCGTGATCGAGGGCCGTCCACATCGAAGCGTCGGCACGTGCCCGGGTGGCGGCGATGTCCTCGGCCGAGGGGTGCGCCGCGGACGGTGCTTCATAGCGTGCTGACATCGCTGCCCAACGGTGCCCTCGGGCGGCGACGACCAGGCCGGAACCGCACACCAGCAGGCCGCACACCGCTGACAAGAACGCCCATTGCGTATGCACGGTAAGGCGGGGCACGACGGTGACGTCCACACTGACCCCGGAGTGCTTGGCCTGGACCAGGGCCCGCGCCCGCACCGGGCCGATCGCAGCCAGGCCGGTAAGCGAGCGCCAGACCAGCAACCCGCCGGCGAGGGCCAGGACGCCCCCGACCACGCGCCGGGCCACGTTGCGCGTCGCGAGCACCGCCACGACGCCGGCCAGCGCGACCAGGCCGAACGCGGTGGCCGCGGTGTCCAGCGTGTAGCCGCTCAGCGCCAGCACGTCGTCGGCGAACGGGCGTGCGCGCGGTGTCAGGGCGGTCTGCCAGTCACGCCGGGCGATCAGCAGCGCACCCACCGCACCGATCAGGTCGAGCACGAGAGCGCCGACCAGTTCGGTTCGCCTACCCATCATCGGCAACGGTGTTCGGCCCGGCTCGCGGATCCCCGGTCGGCGCAACGGGGCGCAGGGTCTCGGCGGTGGCAATCGCCTGCAGCACCGCGCGCGCCTTGTTCCGGGTCTCCTGCTCCTCCAGCGCAGGCACGCTGTCCGCGACGATACCGGCCGAGGCCTGCACGTACGCGACACCGTCGCGCATGACCGCGGTACGGATGGCGATCGCCATGTCGAGGTCGCCCGCGGCGTCGAGGTAGCCGACCGCCCCCCCGTAGATCCCACGGCGCACCGGCTCGAGTTCGTCGATCAGCTCCATGGCGCGGACCTTCGGTGCCCCCGTGAGGGTGCCCGCGGGAAACGTCGCGGTCAGCACGTCAAAGGCGTCCTTGCCGTCGGCGACGCGCGATTCCACACTCGACACGATGTGCCACACATGGCTGTAGCGCTCCACCGCGCCGAACTCGACCACCTCGACGCTGCCCGGCGCGGACACCCGGCCCAGGTCGTTGCGCGCCAGGTCGACGAGCATCACATGCTCGGCCTGCTCCTTCGGGTCACTCACGAGTTCTGCGGCCAGTGCGGCATCACGCTCGGCCGTCTCGCCACGGCGGCGGGTGCCGGCGATGGGGTGCAGCACCGCGCGGCGGTCGGTGACCGTGACGAGTGCCTCTGGGCTGCACCCCACGATGTCGACGTCTGCGGTGCGCAGGAAGTACATGTACGGCGACGGGTTGAGCGTGCGCAGTACCCGGTAGACGTCCAGCGGATCGGCCGTGGTCTGGACCGCGAAGCGCTGCCCTACCTGGATCTGGAACACCTCACCCGCGCGCACCGCCTCCAGGGCCTGCTCGATCGCGGGCTGGTAATCCCCCGCCGGCGTCCGCGAAACGGCCGGCTTCGGCGGCGCAGACCCTACGGTGGCCACCGTCGGGGGGGTCGGGGTGCCCAGCGCGGCCTGCATCGAATCCAGGCGGCGCATGGCGTCTGCGTAGGCGGCGTCGAGCTCGTCCGCCGACATGTCCGGGCGCACCAGTGCGTTGGCGATCAGCACGACGGTGCATTCGTGATGGTCGACCGCAGCCAGATCGGTGACGAGGAGCATCGTGAGCTCCGGCAGCCCGAGCTCGTCGACGGCCTTGTCGGGCAGCCGCTCGATGCTGCGGACCACGTCGTAGCCGAGGTAGCCGACGAAGCCTCCGGTCAAGGGCGGCAAGCCCGGCAGGCGCGGAGCCTTCACCGCGCGCCACGCGGCGCCCAGGACGGCCAGCGGGTCACCACTGGTAGGCAGCCCAGGCGGCACCGGCCCGGTCCAGGCGGCCTCGCCGTCGAGGACCGACAGCGACGCGATCGCGTCGACCCCCACAAACGACCACCGCGAGAACGACGCGCCCGGCTCAGCCGATTCGAGCAAGAAGGTGCCGGGGCGACCTGCAGCGAGCTTGCGGTAGACGCCGACCGGTGTCTCGGCGTCGGCGAACAGCGTGCGGGTGACCGGCACGAGGCGGTGGGTGCGCGCGAGGGCGTCGAGATCCGCGCGAGTGATCACGCCGCGCCGCCTTCGGGGGCGGTGACCGCGAGAGCGCCCGCGTCGAAGCAGCTGCGGGCGCCGGTGTGGCAGGCCGGCCCCACCTGGTCGACCCGCAGCAGTAACGAGTCGCCGTCGCAGTCCAGCGCCACCGACCGGACACGCTGCACGTGCCCGGACGTCTCGCCCTTGATCCAGTACTCCTGCCGCGATCGGGACCAGTAGGTCGCGCGGCCGGTGGTGAGCGTGCGGTGCAGCGCCTCGTCGTCCATCCAGCCGACCATCAGCACCTCGCCGGTGTCATGCTGCTGGACGACCGCGACGACCAGTCCGGCGGCGTCGCGCTTGAGGCGATCGGCGACGGCAGGATCCAGAGCACGTGCGGGCATGATGACGATTCTGCCGAACGCCGCTACCCGGTTGCCACGGGCAGGCGCACGGTGACCGTGCTGCCCCCCTCGACCGTGCTGTCGAAGTGCACCGTGCCGCCGTGCGCAGACACGGCAGAGGCCACGATCGCCAGCCCCAGCCCGCTGCCGCCACGCGCCCGGGTGCGCGCCTTGTCGGCTCGCCAGAACCGCTCGAACACGTGCGCCGCCTCGGCCGGAGGCAGCCCGGGGCCGGTGTCGGCGATCCGCACCACGACGCTCGTGCCGTCCTCACCGTGCGCATCCACCGAGATCGGCCCGCGGGTGTGGACGGCGGCGTTGGTGACCAGATTGCGCACCACGCGTAGCAGCTGGTCACGGTCACCGATGACGTTCAGCCCCGGCTCGGCGCTCGAGTCGATGCGCCGATCCGGATAGGCCGCCCGTGCGCCGCTGATCGCCTCGTCGAGCAGCTCGACGACGTCGACCAGTTCCGACTGGGGCTGGTCGTCCTGGTCGCTGCGCGCGAGCGTCAGCAGGTCGTCGACCAGGCGCGACATCCGCGTGCCCTCGGACTCGATGCGCCCGAGGTTGTCGGCCGGTTCGGAGATCCCCTGCTGGCGTTGCATGCGCGCGAGCTCGGCGTACCCGCGGATGGAGGTGAGCGGGGTGCGCAGCTCGTGCGAGGCGTCGGCCAGGAACTGTCGCATCCGCTCTTCGTTGGCCAGCCGCGCCGCGAACTGGGTCTCGACGGCGGCGAGCAGGGTGTTCATCGACTCGGCGAGCTGGCCCACCTCGGTACCGGGTTCGGTCACCGGCACCCGGCGGTCGAGCCCCGCGCCGTCGGGAGAGAGCTCGGCGGCGACCTCGCGGGCCGTGCGGGTCACGCGGTGGAGCCGCCGCAGGCTGAACCGCACCCCGTAAGCGGTCGCCGCGAGCGCGAGGAGGACCGCGGACGCCCCGATGACGACTTCCAGCTCCAGCAGGCGGCGCAGTGTCTTTCGCTCTTCACCGGTGGACAATCCGACCACCGCAGTCGCCGGCACTGTCCGTCCGGTTGTCAGCGAGGTCGCATGGACAGATCTGGTTGTGACCCGAATCTCGAGGCCGTCGGTCGTGCGCACCGTGATCGGAGCCTTCAGGCTGCGGCCGGCAAGCCTGACCCGTGCGCCGTCGGACAGGTTCAGATCCTCGACCGCGGGGCTCAGCGGCCGACTCAGAACCGCTCCAGAGGAATCCAGCGCCACCGCCCAGACCTGTTGCGGCGCGTGCACGCCGGGAGCACCATCGCCGCCCGGCCGGGCCGGTCCGAACAGCTGCTCGATCGAGCCGGACGCCGTGCTTTGGACCTGCTGGTCCAATCTGTCCAACAGGAACGAGCGCAGAGAGAAGTAGGTGCCGGCGCCGGTGGCCAGGACCAAGATCACGACGAGGGCCACCACGCCGACGACGAGGCGAGCGGTGAGGCTACGCGGCACAAGTGTCAATCGTCGGGCCGGTCGCGCGGCGTCGGCCGGTTCGTCGCCATGGTCGGTGTTCACGAACGGTTCAGCGTGCGGGGCGTGGAGCCTTGATGACGTATCCCGCGCCCCGGACGGTGTGGATGAGCTTGGGCTCCACGGCGTCGACCTTCTTGCGCAGGTAACCGATATAGAGCTCGACGATGTTGGACTGGCCCTGGAAATCGTATTTCCAAACCCGGTCGAGGATCTGGGACTTCGACAGCACGACCCGCTCGTTGCGCATGAGGTAGCGCAGCAGTTCGAACTCCGTCGCGGTCAGGTGTACCTCAACGCCGGCACGAGCCACTTCGTGGCTGTTCTCGTCCAGCTCGAGGTCGGCGATGCGCAGCACCCCGTCGCGGGCGTCATCCGGTGCCGAGCGCCGCAGTACCGCGTGCACCCGCGCCAGCAGCTCCTCGATGCTGAACGGCTTCACGACGTAGTCGTCGGCGCCCGAACGCAGGCCGCCGATGCGGTCGTTGGCCGCGTCACGCGCGGTCAGGAAGATGACCGGCACCTGGGAGCCGGCCGACCGCAGCCTCTGCAGTACCCCGAGCCCGTCCATCCCGGGCATCATCACGTCGAGCACGATCAGGTCGGGGTCGCTGGCCGCAACAGCGGCGAGCGCCGACGGGCCGCTGTCGGCCGTCACGGTCTCGAAGCCGTCGAAGCGCAACGCGGAGGACACCAGGTGGGTGACGTTGTCCTCGTCGTCCACCACGAGTACCCGGCGCCGGGCCGAGGCCGACGTCATCGCTGCTGCGCTCATCCTTGGTCTCCTTGGTGCCGTCACGGTCCGCGCTGACTCGATCGTGGGCGTCGCGGCTGGGCCCTCGATGGGAGGCTCCTGTGCAAAGCCTATGCAACCTGGCAAACCGGCAACCGGCCAACCGGGCTCAACCGGCCAACCGGGCTCACGAGGGCATCCGGACAACCCGACTCAGGCGTTGGCGTCGGACCTGTCCTCGGCCGAGGGGTCCAGGCCCGGACCGGTGGAGGCCCGACGCGCCAGGCCGAAGCGGCGCCTGCCGACGTGCTTGAGCGCTGGCGGAGAGGTCGCGCGGGTACCGAGCGCGGGCTCGGCGGTTCGGCCCGGGATGCGCGCGCCGACCCAGGCCCAGGACGGCGGGAGGTAGGCGAGCACCAGCGCAGTCGCCGAGGTGAGGACGAGGACAGCCGGGACCGCCGGTGAGCCGGTGGTCGAGTCGATGAGGAAGTCGACCGACGTGACCAGGGTGCCGAGTTGGCCGATCACGAATGGCCAGCGCCGGCGGCCGTTGAGGAACGAAAAGATCGTGATGATGATCGCCAGGAACACCGCGAACGCGATGATGCCCGCCAGCCCTTCACCGGTGCGCGTCGTCGTGATGTCCGGGGGTTGAACGGGACGGAAGAAGCCGTGCGCGATGAACAGGACGGCGTAGACGGCCAGGAACGGGGTCGGCCCGACCCCAGCCGCGACAGCGCCGATCACAACCGGTGGCGCCTCACGCATGTCGTCGTCGTCCACGGGCCTCCCTGCCGATGGGAATCTGCGGCGGGGCGCAGCCCCGCGCCGAGATCGGCGCCACTTCGCCTACAGCATGCCGCATCAAGCGCCGAGCAACATCATCGTCAGCCCAGCGAGCGTCAGCGCACCTCGACGCCGCTGGTGCGCAGGGCGTCCTTGACGTCGCCGACGCTCAGCTGGCCGAAGTGGAAGACGCTGGCGGCGAGCACCGCATCGGCACCCGCCGCGACCGCGGGGGCGAAGTGCTCGACCCGGCCCGCTCCCCCGCTGGCGATCACCGGCACGCGCACGGCCGCGCGGACCCGCCGGATCAACTCCAGGTCGTAGCCGTCCTTGGTGCCGTCGGCATCCATCGAGTTGAGCAGGATCTCACCTGCGCCGAGGTCGGTCGCCCGCCGGGCCCAGTCGACGGCGTCGATCCCGGTGCCGGTGCGCCCGCCGTGCGTGGTGACCTCGAAGCCGCTCGGCGTCGGATCGGTGCCGGACCGTACCCGGCGGGCGTCGACCGAGAGCACGAGCACCTGACGCCCGAATCGTCGGGCGATCTCGCGCAGCAGGTCGGGGCGTGCGATCGCCGCGGTGTTGACACCCACCTTGTCGGCGCCGGCCCGCAGCAGCGCGTCGACGTCGGCGACGCTGCGGATCCCGCCCCCGACCGTGAGCGGGATGAACACCTGATCGGCGGTTCTGCGTACGACGTCGTAGGTGGTCTCCCGGTCCGAGGAGGACGCGGTGATGTCGAGAAATGTCAGCTCGTCGGCACCTTGGGCGTCGTAGCGGCGGGCCAGCTCGACCGGATCCCCCGCATCCCGCAGCCCCTGGAAGTTGACGCCCTTGACGACTCGCCCGGCGTCGACGTCCAGACAGGGGATCACCCGAATCGCGACGCTCACGAGCTAGCCGGCCCAGCCGGTGATCTCGACCTCGACGAGCATCCGCGGGTCGAGAAGGCCCGCGACGATGATCATGGCGGTCGTCGGGCGCACCGCCGCGAACGTGTCGTGGTGCGCGCGGCCCACGTCGTCGGCGTGCGCGCGGTCGGTGATGTACATGCGGGTCGCGATGATCGCCTGCAGTGGGCAGCCGGCGCGGGCCAGGGCACCGATGCCGACACTGAATGCGGTCATCGCCTGCTGGTAGGCGTCGCGTTCGTGAACCAGTTCGCCGTCGATGACCGACGTGCAGCCGGCACTGACGAACAGGTCACCCGCTCGCACCACCCGGCTGTAGCCGATGCCGTCCTCGTACGGGCCGCCGGAACCGAAGCGCTCGATGTCGCTCATGTTTTCCCCGCTGATGCCCGGTTCGGGGTACGGAAACCGGCCAGGGGCGGGGAAAACATGCTCATGACGCGACCGCCGCTACAGCCGCGAGCGCCTCGGGCAGGGTGAACGCGCCGGCGTAGAGCGCCTTGCCGATGATCGCGCCCTCGACGCCCTGGTCGGTCAGTGCCGCGATCGCGCGCAGGTCGGCCAGCGACGACACCCCGCCGCTGGCCACCACCGGGGCTGGCGTCCGAGCACACACCTGGCCCAGCAGGGCGAGGTTGGGGCCGGTGAGCGTGCCGTCGCGATGCACATCGGTGAGCACGTAGCGCGCACAGCCGTCACCGTCCAGGCGGCCCAGCGTCTGCCACAGATCCCCGCCCTCCTGCGTCCAGCCGCGAGCGGCCAGGGTCGTGCCGCGCACGTCGAGGCCGACGGCGATCTTGTCGCCGTGCCGGGCGATCGCGGCGCGCACCCAGTCCGGGGATTCCAGCGCGGCGGTGCCGAGGTTGACCCGCGCCGCACCGGTGGCCAGCGCCGCGTCGAGGGTGGCGTCGTCGCGGATGCCGCCGGACAGTTCGACGGCCACGTCGAGGCGCTTGACCACGTCGGCGAGCAACGCGCGGTTCTGCCCACGGCCGAACGCCGCGTCCAGGTCGACGAGATGGATCCACTCCGCGCCGTCGCGCTGCCAGGCCAGCGCCGCGTCCAGCGGGTCGCCGTAGGACGTCTCGGTGCCGGCCGCCCCCTGTACGAGGCGCACCGCGGCACCGTCGGCGACGTCGACCGCCGGCAACAGGACCAGGCTCACTTGCGACTCCGATCGAGGAACAACATGACCAGCGCCGGGCTGGCGATGAGCAACACGAGCGCGACGAACAGCACGGCCCCCAGTGAGCTGGTGAACAGGTAGCTGAGCAACAGGATGACCAGCACCAGGGTCGCGAGCGCGGCCCACGCCTCCTTGTGCCGGCGAAACGCCGGGCCGTGCTGCCACAGCCGCACCCGGCGCCAGGTCAGCTCGCGTCGCTCGCGGCGGGCGCGCTCGGCCGCCTCTCGCTCGGTGCGGGCCTGCGCCGCCGCAACCCGGCTGGCGGCCGCCGCCTGGCGCTCGGCCCGGGCAGCCGCGCGTGCCTTGCTCACCGCCCGCTCCCGAGGGCCCGCTCGCCGAGTGGACACGCACGCGCCGAGGGGTGACCTGTAACTGTCCACTCGGCGCGCACGTGACCACTCGAGCAGCGCGGCGGGGTCACAAGGTCTCCAGCCAGTTGGCGAGTACGGTCGCGCCGACGTCGCCGGACTTCTCCGGATGGAACTGCGTCGCGCTGACCGGGCCATTCTCGACGGCCGCGACGAAGTCCTCGCCGTGCTGGCTGTGGGTGACCCGACCCTCGGTGGCATGCACCGCGTAGGAGTGCACGAAATAGCACCTCGCGTCGGCTGGCAGCCCCGCGAACAGCACCGAGCCGTCGGCCACCTGAAGCGTGTTCCAGCCCATGTGTGGCAGAACCGGCGCCCGCAGCGCCTCGACCCGTCCCGGCAGCACCCCGAGACCCGGGGTCTGCACGCCGTGCTCGTCGCCGGCGTCGAAGAGCACCTGCATGCCGACACAGATGCCCAGGACCGGCCGGTGCGCGGTGACACGCTCAGCCACGATCGCGGCGCCGTCGATTGCGGTCAGCCCGGACATGCATGCGGCGAAGGCGCCCACGCCGGGCACCACCAGCCCGTCGGCGTCGAGCGCGGCGCGGCGCTCAGCCGTCACCGTGACGTCGGCCCCGACCCGTTCGAGTGCGCGCTGCGCCGAGCGCAGATTTCCCGACCCGTAATCGAGGACGACCACCCGCTTCAGAGCACGCCCTTGGTCGACGGCACGCCCGGCACGCGCGGGTCGATCTCGACCGCGGTGCGCAGGGCCCGCGCGACTGCCTTGTACTGCGCCTCGGTGATGTGGTGCCAGTCGCGTCCGCTGCGCACCAGCACGTGCAACGTGATGGCGGCGTGATAGGTGAAGGATTCGAAGACGTGGCGGGTCAGCGTGCTCGCGTAGTCCGGCCCGATCGTGGGCGGCGCGCCCGCGGGCTCGTCGTGCACGAAGTAAGGGCGGCCGGACAGGTCTACTGCGGCCTGCACCAGGCATTCGTCCATGGGGACCATCGCGGCGCCGAAGCGACGCGTCCCGCTCTTGTCCCCGGCGGCCTGCGCGAACGCCTGGCCCAGGGCGATGGCAGTGTCCTCGATCGTGTGATGAGCGTCGACGTGCAGATCACCCTCGACCTGGACGGTGAGGTCGAACAGCCCGTGCTTGCCGAACGAGGCGAGCATGTGGTCGTAGAAGCCGACTCCGGTGCTGATGTCCGTCCTGCCTGTTCCATCCAACTCGATGTCGACGAGGACCTTCGTCTCCTTCGTCTGACGCTCGACAAGTCCTTTACGAGTCACCCCGGTATCTCCGTCTCCACCGCTCGCGGCGTTCGGGTGGATCCTCGGTCTCTGATCCTTTGTGCTCTCAAGGTGTCCCTCCGTGTCCACAGCTCATCGCGTTGTCTGGGCCTTGACAATCGTTGATCCCTTGATGCCGCCTGTGCCAGCGCTCAATGCCTCTTCCAGCGCCGCGCGGAATGCGGCCATTTCTTCGGGTGTGCCGATCGACACGCGCAGCCATCCGTCGGGACCGGTTTCGCGGATGAGCACGCCGCGATCGAGCAGCTGCTGCCACACGGCGTGGCGGTCGGCCAGCTCACCGAACAGGACGAAGTTGGCGTCGGAATCCGCGGCGCGCAGCCCCAGCGAACGCAGCCAGTCGACGGTGACGTCACGATCAGCCCGAAGTTCGGCCACCTTCGCGAGCAGCTCGTCCGCGTTCGCGAGTGCGACGCGCGCCACGGCCTGCGACACGGCCGAGAGGTGATAGGGCAGCCGGACTATTCGCATGGCATCGACGACCGCGGGTGCCGCCGCGAGATAACCGAGGCGGCCACCGGCCAGCGCGAACGCCTTGCTCATGGTCCGGGTGACAACCAGCCTCGGGTGCGCAGGCAGAAGCGACAGCGCGCTGGGCGTGCCCGCGCGGCGGAACTCGGCATAGGCCTCGTCCACGACGACCATTCCTGGTGCAGCGGCGCAGATCGTCTGGATCACGTCGACGCCGAGCGCGGTTCCCGTCGGATTGTTCGGCGAGGCCAGCAGCACGACCGACGGCTGGTGCCGTGCGAGTTGGTCGAGGGCGTGCGGGACATCGATCGAGAAGTCGTCCGCGCGGCGCCCGGCCACCCAGGCCGTGTGGGTGTCTCGCGCGTATTCCGGATACATCGAGTAGGTGGGGGTGAACGACAGCACCGTGCGGCCTGGGCCGCCGAAGGCTTGCAGCAGCTGCAGCATGATCTCGTTGGACCCGTTTGCCGCCCACACGTTGTCGACACCGATGCCAGCCGTTCCCTCGGCCGTGAGGTAGGCCGCGAGATCCGCGCGCAGCGCCACGGCGTCGCGGTCGGGATAGCGGTTGAGCCCGGCGGCAACCTCGGCCACCGCTCGAGCCATGTCGGCCGCGACGGAGACGCTCGGCGGGTACGGATTCTCGTTGACGTTGAGCCGTACCGGCACGTCGAGCTGCGGTGCGCCGTAGGGCTGCACACCGCGCAGTTCATCCCGCAGCGGCAAATCGGCCAGCGACACCCGCATCGTCGTCACGGCAGCCGCGCCGCGACGGCGGCGCCGTGGGCCGGCAGGTCCTCGGCATCGGCGAGCGCGAGCACGTGCGGCACCACCTCGGCCAACGCCTCCCGGGAGTACTCGACGAGGTGCATCCCCTTGAGGAACGCCTGCACCGAGAGGCCTGACGAGTACCGCGCGGTGCCGCCGGTCGGCAGAACGTGGTTCGAGCCGGCGCAGTAGTCGCCCAATGACACGGGGGCGTGCGCTCCGATGAAGATGCAACCCGCGTTGCGAACCCGTTGCGCCCAGCTCCGGGCGTCGGCGGTGATCACCTCGAGGTGCTCGGGTGCATACGCGTCGATGACGGCCAGACCCTGCTCGAGATCGCGAACTATCACCGCGGCCGACTGCTGTCCGGACAGGGCGGTCCGGATGCGCTCGACGTGCTTGGTGAGCCCGAGCTGCCGCTCGATCTCGCCGTCGACGGCATCGGCTAGCGTGGCCGAGTCGGTGACCAGGACGGACGCGGCCAGGATGTCGTGCTCAGCCTGGCTGATGAGGTCAGCCGCGACGTAGACCGGGTCAGCGGTGGCGTCGGCGAGCACGGCGATCTCGGTCGGGCCGGCCTCGGTGTCGATTCCGACGATTCCGCGCACCATTCGTTTCGCGGCCGCGACGTAGACGTTGCCCGGCCCGGTGACCACGTCGACCGGCTCGATGCCGAGCGCGCCGTCGCCGTAGGCGGCCAGGGCAATGGCCTGCGCGCCGCCGACGGCGTACACCTCATGCACCGAGAGCAGGGCACACGCGGCCAGGACCGCGGGATGCGGTAGCCCGTCGAAGTCCTTCTGCGCGGGCGAGAAGACCGCGATCTGCTCGACCCCCGCGACCTGCGCCGGGACGACGTTCATCACCACACTGGAGGGGTACACCGCCAGCCCGCCGGGCGCATACAGCCCGACCCGGCGCACCGGCACCCAGCGCTCCGTCACCTGCCCGCCCGGGGCGACCTGCACGTCGACACTGTCGCGACGCTGCGCCTCGTGCACGATCCGGGCGCGGCGGATCGACTCGGTCAGGGCCTCGCGGACGGCCGGATCCAGCCCCGCCAAGGCCTGCCTCAGTGCCGCTGCCGGGACGCGGGGTTCGGCGACGTCGACGCCGTCGAAGCGCAAGGTCGCCTCCCGCACAGCCGGATAGCCCCGCTCGGCGACCGCCTCGACGAGTGGCGCCACGGACTCCAGTGCGGCACGGACGTCGACCGCGGCGCGCGGCAGCAGCCGACGCACACTGGCGGTGTCGACGGTGCTCAGGTCCAGGCGGCGCAGCACCGGCCCAGTTTACGGTGGTGTGAGTCGGCTGTTCGCCCAGTCGCGCCTCGCGCGCCGCTACGACGGGGTTGTGGGCTCATCCGGAGCGAGAGCGAGGACCGCGGCCGTGGCCAGGTTCAGCGCCACCCCGAGCGTTCGGATCCTCATCGCGGGCCCGCGATAGGTGGTGAGGAGTTCACCAACCGGAACCTGCGGCAGGTTCGCGTCGCGACCGGCCTCGCCGAAGTCCTTCCACACGGGCATGCCGGTGGGGAACGTGACTGGGTGGGCGAACCTGATCAGGACGACGGCACCGCGATACGGAGGCAGTACCGCGGAATAGGTGTCCGGGATCGTGTTCTGGACGCTCATCGCGACGCCGCCGGCGATGGCGATCACCAGCGGCGATGCCAGCGCGAGTCTGCTCGCCTCGGCGGTATCGGCACGCGACAGCCCGGCAGCGAGACCGACTGACCCGGGGTGGACCGCGGGGCCGGACGTGCCGCTGGCGCTCGGGCGTGCCGAACCTCCCGCCGCGACGGGTGAACGCGCCGAGCACGCGGACCCCGCCACGAGGACGCCGGTCACCAGTCCCAGTGCGGCCCAGCGGCGCAGCACCGAGCACAGCTGCCGGCCCGCGGACCCGCCCACGCCGTGCCTCCCTCGCTCCGCCTGTGTGCCCCAGCTGATCGCCTCGCACGCCGGACGTCAAGCGCGGGTCGCTGGGCGTTCATAGCCGTAGCGTGGCGCTCATGGCCGATGTCATCCCCGTGTTCCCGCTCAGCGCAGTGCTGCTGCCGGGGATGGCGATGCCGCTGCACATCTTCGAACCGCGCTACCGGCAGCTGCTCATCGACGTGCAGGAGGGCTCCGGGCCGGACACGTTCGGCATCATCGCGCTACACACGGGCACCGACGTGGGCTGGCCAGGAACCGCCGGCTCCGAACCCGGGATCATGGACGTCGGCACGCTGGCGGAGATCCTCGACGTGACTCGCTTCGACGACGGGGCGTCGGATCTGCTCACGGTCGGCAGCCGGCGCTTCCGGATCCGCGAACTGCTCACCGAAGGGACGCCCTACCTGCGGGCCGAGGTCGACTGGCTCGACGAGCTCGACGGCGATCTGCACCCCGCGCACGCCACGGCCACCCGACGGCTGTGCGCCGAGTACTTCCAGCTACTGGGCGGACTCACCGGGCGCAGCCCCGCCCACGAGCTTCCGCGCGATGCGAACCTGCTGTCCTACCACGTCGCCGCACACCTGCCGCTGGCCCTGGCGGACCGTCAGGACCTGCTCGCCGAGGCCACCGCTGCCGACCGGTTGCGCCGCGCGGTCTGCTTACTGCGGCGGGAGATAGGGCTGTTGCAGAGCACCCGGAGTGTCTCGGTGTCCGCCAGCGCCCTGAACCTCATCCCCCACCCCAACTGAGGGCGCGTCGGGTTCGGGACGGCCGAGGTCGTCGGCGGCGGCAAAGGACGCGCACACGGCGTAGACCAGGACCGCGACCGCCGCCTCGAGCAGCAACAGCCCGCGCATGTGCACCGACAGCGGAAGCTGGTGCAGCAGGGTGTTGGTCTTGCCGTTGCCGGTGCCGCCGGCCAGCAGATGCCCGACCACGCCGGTCAGCGACGAGCCGAGCAGGCCGCCCAAGCCCAGCGCCAACGCCGTGACCGGCCCGCGGGTCGAGGTGATGAACCACGTCACAAGTCCGGCGAGCAGTCCTGTCGCAGCGCAGATGACAGCGAAGCGGCCGTCCCCCGCTATGAACGCTTCGGTCTCGTCCGGCTGGATCGCGTGCGGCGCGACGACATAACCCAGACCGCCTGGCGGGCTCCACGACCGCCACACCACACCGAGCAGAGCGCCCAGGGCAGCGAGGGCGAGCACGACGTAGGCCCCAGCCCGCAGGTCCTCACGCGGCGCCCACCGAACACCGACGCGGGAATCCGGGCGGCTCTGGAACGCAGCGTCGAACGTTGGCGGCACGGCCGGCTGGGCGGGATGGGTCACCGGGGAAGTCTGTCAGTTGCCATGCCGAACCTGCTCGGGCGGTCGCCTCGTGGCATCGGCGTGCTTACCGGCCGATCGTGTCGCGCAGGATCAGATGCAACTCGTCGACCCGCGACTTGGGGACGACGCGATCGAGGTCGAAGGTGCGCAGGCGCGCGACGGTCTTGCGGCGGCGTTGGCGGCCGATCAACCGCAACGGCAGCAGGGGCAGCGTCCAGGGACGGCCCGGCAGCCCGATCCGCCGCAGTTCTGCCTGCACGTCGGATCGGGTGTCGTCGACGAGCGAATGCAACCGGGCCTCGATCGGGCCGACCCGGTCGGCCGCGGTCAGCCGGCGCAGGATCGCGCGCAGCATGGCCCGCATGGCGAGCACGGCCAGTGCGAGCACCGCGATGACGACGGACCAGAATGTCGAGCCGAGCCACTCGACGACGCCGGCGAGCACCAGGGCGCCCAGGGCCACGATCAACAGGGTGCGGCTGATCGACTCGCCGATCGCCCGACCGACCAGGTAGCGGGCCAGCGCCCAACGGCTGATCGGGGAACCCTGCTCGAAGGCGCCGACGTCGTAGTTGATCGGCTCGTCTGGGTCCGGTTCGGCAGGAAATGCGGGCTTCATGAGTACCGACGGTACCGGCCGATCGCAACGACGGCGCCCGCTGGAATCCGCCGGCGAGATCGGCGAGGAGACGGCCGGCACCAGACCGAGACGGCCATGCAGCCAGCGAGATCGGCGAGGAGACGACCGGCACTAGGCCGAGACGGCCATGCAGCCAGCGAGATCGGCGAGGAGACGACCGGCACCAGGCCGAGACGGCCATGCAGCCAGCGAGATCGGCGAGGAGACGACCGGCACTAGGCCGAGACGGCCATCGGGCCGAGCAGCGCCTTGAGGTCACCCATGAGGGCGGCTGACGGCGTGACCCGGTAGCCCTCACCGAGCAGGAGCAGATGCTCGCGCTCGCCGTTGACCAGGCGCAGGTGCACCTCGGTGATGCCGGGATGGGTGGCCAGGACGTCACGCAGCCGGTCGACCATCGGCGGGGTGCAGCGGGCGGGCGCCATCGTGACGACAACCGGCCCGCGGGGGACCGTGGTGGTGTCCAGCACGGTGAGATCGCTGCCGATCAGCTTGACGGTGTCCTCGCGCGCGTCGGTTCGCCCCTTGATGGCCACGATGGCGTCCTCGGCGATGCTCAAGGCCACCTGCGCGTAGCTGGTCGGGAAGAACATGACCTCGATGGAGCCCTCGAGATCCTCCAGGACGACCTGTGCCCATGGCGCCCCGGCCTTGGTGACCCGGCGGTTCACCGACGAGAGGATGCCGCTGAGGGTGACCGACCGCGGCTCGTCGGCCGACTCGAGGTGCACCGTCGCGATCGTCATGTCCGCCGACGCACCCAGGATGTGCTCGAGCCCGAACAACGGATGGTCGGAGACGTAGAGGCCGAGCATCTCGCGTTCGAACTGCAGCAGCACCTTCTTGTCCCACTCGCCGGGCGGTACTCGCACTGCGAACACGTCGTCAGCCGGCCCGGCCTCGCCCAGGGTCCCGAACAGGTCGAACTGGCCGATCGCCTCGGCCCGCTTGGTGTCGAGCACCGCGTCGACGGCGGGCTCGAAGACGTTCATCAGCCCCCGGCGCGGGTGGCCGAGGGAGTCGAAGGCCCCACCCTTGATCAGGGCCTCGATCGTGCGCTTGTTGCAGACCACTGCGTCGACCTTGCGCAGGAAGTCACCGAAGTCCGCAAACTCGCCCGAGCTCTGCCGGGTGGCCACGACAGAGGTCACGACATTGCTGCCAACGTTACGGATGGCGGTGAGGCCGAAGCGGATGTCGGTGCCGGTCGGGGTGAACTGGGCATCGGAGGCGTTGACGCACGGCGGCAACACCTTGATGCCCATTCGGCGGCATTCGGCCAGGTAGATCGCCGACTTGTCCTTGTCGTCACGCACCGAGGTGAGCAGTGCCGCCATGTACTCGGCCGGGTAGTTGGCCTTGAGGTAAGCCGTCCAGTACGAGACGACCGCGTACCCGGCACCGTGGCTCTTGTTGAAGCCGTAGTCGCAGAACGGCAGCAGCGTGTCCCACAGTGCCTTGACCGCGGGCGCGGAATAACCGCGCTCGGCCATCCCCGCCGAGAACGCGGCGTATTGCTCCTGCAGCTCCTTCTTCTTCTTCTTGCTCATCGCGCGCCGTAACAGGTCGGCGCTGGCCAGCGAGTAGCCCGCGACCCGCTGCGCGATGGCCATCACCTGCTCCTGGTAGACGACCAGGCCGTAGGTCTCGCCGAGAATGTCGCGCAGCGGCCCGTCGAGCTCGGGGTGGATCGGCACGACCGGCTTGCGGTTGTTCTTACGGTCGGCGTAGTCGTTGTGCGCGTTCGTGCCCATCGGGCCGGGCCGGTAGAGCGCGATGACCGCGGTGATGTGGTCGAACAGCTCGGGGCGCATCGCCCGCAGCAGCGCACGCAGCGGGCCGCCGTCGAGCTGGAAGACCCCCAACGTGTCGCCGCGGGCCAGCAGGTCGTAAGTGGCCTGGTCGTCGAAGGGCAGGTCCTCGATGAGGATCGACTCGCCGCGGTTGAGCTTGATGTTGGCCAGCGCGTCGTCGACGACGGTGAGATTTCGCAGGCCGAGGAAGTCCATCTTCAGCAGGCCGAGGGCCTCGCAGGTCGGGTAGTCGAACTGGGTGATGATCGCGCCGTCCTGTTCGCGCCTCATGATCGGGATCGTGTCGACCAACGGCACACTGGACATGATCACCGCACAGGCGTGCACGCCCCACTGCCGCTTGAGTCCCTCGAGCCCCTGCGCGGTCTCGACGACCCGCTTGACCTCGGGGTCGGTCTCGCACAGGGCACGGAACTCGCCGCCCTCGCCGTAGCGGGCGTCGGTCCGGTCGAAGACCTTGCTCAGCGGGACGTCCTTGCCCATCACCGAGGGCGGCATGGCCTTGGTGATCTTCTCGCCCATCGCGAACGGGTAGCCGAGCACCCGCGATGCGTCCTTGACGGCTTGCTTGGCCTTGATCGTGCCGTAGGTGACCACCTGTGCGACCCGGTCGTCGCCGTACTTGGCGGTGACATAGGCCATCACCTCGCCCCGGCGGCGCTCGTCGAAGTCGATGTCGATGTCGGGCATCGAGACCCGCGCGGGGTTGAGGAACCGCTCGAAGATCAGGCCGTGCTCGAGCGGGTCGAGCCCGGTGATCCGCATGCCATACGCGACCAGGGAGCCCGCTGCGGAGCCACGCCCCGGCCCGACCCTGATGCCGTGCTCGCGCGCCCAGCCGATGAGGTCGGCGACCACCAGGAAGTAACCGGGGAAGCCCATCTGCAGGATCATCGCGACTTCGTAGTCGGCCCGCTGGCGCACCGCGTCCGGTAGGCCATCGGGGTAGCGCGTGGCCAGACCGCTCTCGACCTCCTTGACGAACCAGGAGTTCTCGTCCTCACCCGGCGGCACCGGGAACCGGGGCATCAGGTTCGCGCCCTCGGTGAACTCGACATCGCAGCGCTCGGCGATCAGCAGGGTGTTGTCGCACGCCTCGCGCAGGTCGTGCTTGTCGGCCCACAGCGAGCGCATCTCCGCCGGTGACTTCAGGTAGAAGTCGCGGCCGTCGAACTTGAGGCGATTGGGGTCGGCCATCGTCTTGCCGGACTGCACGCACAGCAGCACCTCGTGGGTGTCGGCGTCCTCGGCATGGGTGTAGTGCAGGTCATTGGTGGCGATCATGGGCAGGTCGAGGTCGCGGCCCAGGCGCAGCAGATCCTCCCGGACGCGGGTCTCGATGCCCAGGCCGTGGTCCATCAGCTCGAGGAAGAAGTTGCCGGCTCCGAAGATGTCTCTGAAGTCGGCGGCGCTTGCGCGGGCCTTGTCGTAGTCACCTATGCGCAGCCAGGTCTGGATCTCCCCGGACGGACAGCCCGTCGTGGCGATCAGACCGCTGGCGTATTGCGACAGCAACTCGCGGTCAGCGCGCGGCTTGTAGAAGAAGCCCTCGAGGCTCGAGCGCGACGACAGCCGGAACAGGTTGTGCATGCCGGCGGTGTTCTCGGCCAGCAACGTCATGTGGGTGAACGCCCCGCCGCCGGAGACATCGTCCTGGCCGCCGCCGGACCACCGCACCCGCGACCGGTCGTATCGCGAGGTGTTCGGCGTGAGGTAGGCCTCGATGCCGATGATCGGCTTGACGCCCGCGGCCTTGGCCTTCTTGTAGAAGTCGTAGGCACCGAAGACGTTGCCGTGGTCGGTCATCGCCAGCGCGGGCATACCCATTCGAGCGGTCTCGGCGAAGAGTTCGTCGAGTCGCGCGGCACCGTCGAGCATGGAGTATTCGGTGTGCACGTGCAGGTGCACGAACGAGTCGGTGTCGCCAGATGCCACGGTCGCGCCGGCCCCAATCCTGTGTCGCGCGCGCTGTCGCTGCGCTCGGGTCGATTCTCACACCCCGCACCGACCACGTCGGCGTGTCCGCCGGGCGTGTCTCTCGATCTCAGCCTGAGGGTCGGCCGCACATGCCAAGTGTTCCCCGCTGGGCCCCGGCCCGGCGGGGGCAAACCGGCGACCACTGGCGAAAGGGAAGACCGGTTGCCAGCGGGGACAGGGAAGGGGACCGGTGACCGGGGAAAATGTGTGCGTGTGGCGCGCTCAGGGGTGGATGGTGACCGTGGCCCCGATGTCGGCCCAGTCGTAGAGGAACTTCATCGTGGCCAGCGGCATGTGGATGCAGCCGTGTGAACCCTCGGTGCGGTATCTCGCGCTGCCGTAGGGCATGCTCTGCCAGCTCGAGTCGTGGAACCCGAACAGGGGCGCGTCGAACGGGATCCAGTAGTTCACCTGGTACCGATCGCCGTTGAGGAGCGTCAGCGTCGTGTGGGTGTCCTTGGCCTGGATCCGGTAGCTGCCGGTGGGCGTGCTGTCGTAGGGCAGGTCGACCGCGCCGGTGGTCACCGGCCCTGCGTACACAAGATGAGTGCGCGCGCACATCCAGACATGCTGCTTGGCGACGCTGACCAGGACGAGCTGGGCCTCGGTGTTCCCGGCGCAGGCGTTGGGCCGCGGCTTAGGCTGGGGCTTCGGTTTCGGCGCCGGAACCGACGCTGTCGTCCGCGGCGCCGCGGCGGCAACCGGCCGCGCTAGGGCCGACGGCGACTGCGTGGTGTTGCTGCCGTGATTGGAGCGGTCATGAGCGAGGTCGGCCGCACAGCCAGCGAGCACGGCCCCGGCGAGCAGCCCGAGCGCCACGACTCGCTTCGCCATCGCCCCACCTCACGTCGTGTCCGGACCTAAGAAGGTTAGTCGCTGCGCCGCTGCCGAGCGTCGGCAGCCGTGACATCGCGCAGACCCACCCCTGACGAGGTCCCCGCCCGCCCATCGCGCAGGATGGGGCGGTGCCCGATACCGATGTCGTCGCCGATGTCGTTGCGGCCGTGCACGGCGGGGCTCCGCGGGCCCTGATCGCGCTGGACTTCGATGGCACGCTTGCCCGGATCGTCACCGACCCGGCGCAGGCGCGACCTGAGCCGGGGGCGATCGAGGCACTGGCCGTCCTGGCCCGCGCGGGTGCGCAGATCGCGGTCATCACCGGACGCGACGCGAACACCGCCGTGGTACTGGGCGGACTCGCGGCGGTACCGGGACTGCTCGTGGAGGGACTCTACGGTGCGGAGTCCTGGCAGGCGGGCGAGCTGAGGACGCCGGTCGAGCCGCCTGTGATGGGCGAGCTTCGCAGGCAGCTGCCCGCACTCATCGCGGCGCACACCGTCGACCCAGCCGTCTGGATCGAGGACAAGCGACTGTCACTGGT
>QHCC01000038.1:29094-29280 GCA_003243915.1 Pseudonocardiales bacterium
GGCGGCGATCGAGGCGGTGCGCGCGCCGGTCACCGACCTCGCCGCGCGGCTGGGCCTGGAAACCCACGACGGTCGCGCTGTGCTCGAGATCCGGCTACCGGGCTACGACAAGGGCATGGTGTTACGCAGGCTCATCGACCGGTTCGAGCCCTCGGCGGTGTTGTTCGCCGGCGACGATCTCGGCGA
>QHCC01000039.1 GCA_003243915.1 Pseudonocardiales bacterium
GACCAACAACCACGTGATCGCCGACGCAGCGCGCGGCGACGGCACGATCGTCGTCACGTTCGCCGACGAGGCGACGGCGAAGGCCGAGATCGCCGGACGCGACCCGACCAGCGATCTCGCGGTGCTCAAGGTGCCCAACGATCAGCTCACGGTGGCGTCGCTGGGTGACTCCGACAAGCTCGCCGTGGGTGATCCGGTCATCGCGATCGGATCCCCACTTGATCTTCAGGGCACGGTCACCCAGGGCATCGTCTCGGCGCTGAAGCGTGCGGTGGTCATCCCGTCGGACTCCGGCCAGGGCATCTACATCGACGCCATCCAGACCGACGCGGCCATCAACCACGGCAACTCCGGCGGCGCCCTGGTCGATGCGTCAGGCGCTGTGGTCGGTATCAACTCCGCCGCGGCCTTCGGGACCACCGACCCGTCCGGTCAGCAGAGCACCGTCAGCGGTATCGGCTTCGCCATCCCCATCAATTACGCGCGCGACATCGCCCAGCAGCTGATCCGCACCGGGAAGGCAGTGCACGCCTCCCTGGGTGCGAACGGGCGCACCGCGACCGCGAACGACGGGCTGGACCAGGGCGCCTACCTCGAGCAGGTGGTGCCGTCCGGGCCGGCCGCGAAGGCCGGGTTGGGCAACGGCGACGTGATCGTGGCGGCCGACGGCAAGCCGATCCTGAGCTACCCCCAGCTGGTGGTGATCGTGCAAGCGCACAAACCTCGCGATGCGATCAGCGTCACCTACTTCCGCGGCTCGGCCAAGAAGACCACGCGGGTCACGCTCGACCCCGGCTGAGCCCACCGGCGACGGGGTCACCGGCATCGGGGACGCGACTCAGCGGGTGACTTCAGCTCCCAGCAGGACTTCGTCGGGCTCCGGCGTTCCGGATCCGTCTGATTTCTCACGACCCGCCGTGCGGAGCCGGTCCGGATCGCGAACTAGACTCAGCCCATGTTCAACATCGGGCCGATGGAGCTGATCGTGCTCGCCGTCGTCGGTCTCATCGTTCTCGGCCCGGACCGGCTGCCCGGCCTGGCCAAGGACGCCGCGCGCATGATCCGTACGCTGCGTGATCTGGCCACCGGTGCGCGGACGCAGCTTCGCGACGAGCTAGGCCCGGAATTCGCCGACGTCGACCTGCGCAACCTCAATCCGCGCACCGCGATCTCGCGGGCGCTGCTCGGCGACGACGCCGACAAGCTGCGGAACTTCAACCCCCGCACCGCCATCCAGCGCGGCATCTTCGGCGACGAAGACGAACCACCCAGCGCTGGCGAGGAGGCGGAACCGACGCCGGTCAGCGTCCAGAAACCGGTGGTCAAACCGCTGGGCCGCAGCGAGCAGGCTCCCTACGACGCCGACGCGACCTGAGCCGTCATTCCTAGCCGGGCGCGCTGAGCGGCGCGAGCCCGAGCGAGCGCCCGACCAGGCTGTGCTGGCGTCGGGCGAGCGCATCGGCGACGCCGCGCAGGGCGAGCGCCGCCGGTGAGTCAGGGTCGCTGAGCACGACCGGGATGCCGGCATCGCCGCCCTCGCGAACGTGCTGGTCGATCGGGATCTGCCCTAGCAGCGCAACCTTCGTCCCCGTCGACGCCGCGAGCGAGTCGGCGACCGACTGCCCGCCGCCGCTTCCGAACAGCTCCATGCGCGAGCCGTCGGGCAGGTCCAGCCAGCTCATGTTCTCGACAACACCGACGATCTGCTGGTGGGTCTGCAGGGCGATCGACCCCGCGCGCTCGGCGACCTCGCGCGCGGCGAGCTGCGGCGTGGTGACCAGCAGCAGCTCCGCGGACGGGACGAGCTGGGCGACCGAGATCGCGATGTCACCGGTGCCGGGGGGCAGGTCCATCAGAAGCACATCGAGATCGCCCCAGAACACGTCGGCGAGGAACTGCTGCAGCGCCCGGTGCAGCATCGGCCCACGCCACACGACCGCAGTGTTCCCGGGTGTGAACATCCCGATCGAGATGACCTTCACGTCGTGTGCGATCGGGGGCATGATCATCTGCTCGACCTGCGTCGGCTTGCCCGTGACCCCCAGCATGCGGGGCACGGAGAAGCCGTAGATGTCTGCGTCGAGCACGCCGACCGACAGGCCCTTCTGGGCCAGCGCCACCGCCAGGTTCACGGTGACCGACGACTTGCCCACCCCGCCCTTACCCGATGCGACCGCGTACACGCGGGTGCGCGAGCCGGGCTGGGCGAACGGGATCTCGCTGGCCGGAGCGTTGCCGCGCAGTTGCTGGCGCAGTTCGGTGCGCTGGGAGTCGCTCATCACCCCTAGCGTGACCTGCACCGACCGGACACCGTCGACTCCGGCCACGGCAGCCGTCGTGTCGCGGGTCAGCTGTTCCTTCATCGGGCAGCCGGAGACGGTCAGCAGCACCGTCACCGCGACCGCACCCTGCGCCCCGATCGTGATCGACTGCACCATGTTCAGCTCGGTGATCGGCTTGCGGATCTCGGGGTCGATCACGCTCGCCAGGGCGGCGCGGATCGCGGATTCGTCGGGCTGGGGCACGGCGTCGATCCTACGGAAGCCGCGCGTCACTACGCTCGACGCCCATGACCGGGGTGAGCGCCGCGACAATCGCGCGATGACGACAGGGCCACCGGCTGACGCCGCCCGGTCCTCGGCCGTCCGGAACTCCCTCGGAGTCGGGCTCGCAGTAGGGGTCTACGGCGTCGCGTTCGGCGCGGCTTCGGTGGCCGCGGGCCTGTCGGTGCTGCAGACCTCGCTGCTCTCACTGCTCGCCTTCACCGGCGGCACCCAGTTCGCCGTCGTCGGCGTGGTGGCCGGTGGCGGGACGGTGGCCGCCGCCCTCGGCAGTGGGCTGTTGCTGGCCTCGCGCAACACGTTGTACGCGATGCGGCTGGCACCACTTCTGCGGGTCCGCGGGCTGGGCCGCCTGGTCGCGGCCCACGGCACGATCGACGAGTCGACGGCCATGGCGATCGGCCAGCGCTCACCGGAGCTGGCGCGGGTCGCGTTCTGGTGGACCTTCGCCGGCGTGTTCGCGTTCTGGAACCTGTCCACCGTCCTCGGCGCCGTGGGCACCAGCGCGCTCGGTGACCCGAACCGCTTCGGCCTGGACGCGGTCATCCCGGCCGCGTTCCTCGCGCTGCTCGCGCCGAGGTTGCGCACCGGCGCGATCGAGCGCCGGGTGGCACTCGGCGGCGCCGCCATCGCGGTCGCACTCATCCCGCTGACGCCTCCCGGCGTGCCGGTGCTGGCGTCGTGCGCCGCGCTGCTGCTGGCCGCGACGATCCGGGGCGGCCCGCCGTGAGCCGGTGGACGCTCGTCATCACGACGATCATCGGTTGCTACCTGCTCAAGCTGGCCGGCTATCTGGTACCGGCCCGGGCGCTCGACCATCCCCGCATGCGCCGACTGGTCGAGTTGCTGCCGGTCGCGCTGCTCGCGGCCCTGGTCGTCGTCGAGGCGCTCGCGAACGGCCGCCGCCTGCAATTCGACGGCCCGCGGCTGGCCGGCTTCGCGGCCGCGGCGCTCGCGGTGTGGCGCCGAGCGCCGTTCCTGGTGGTTGTGGTGCTGGCCGGCGTGACGGCCGCGCTGCTGCGCCTCGCCTGATGCCGAGCAGTCAGTCCGAGCCGGCGCGGTCGCGACCCGGTTCGCGGTCGTTGTCCCGGGCCGCGTCGGAGCGGGCGAGCTCCGAGCGCAGGAAGTCGCGGGTCGCGACCTCGCCGACCGCCATCCGGATCGAGGCGATCTCGCGGGCGAGGTATTCCAGGTCGGCCTTGGCCTGGCGGGCCTCGTCGCGGTCGGCATCGAGGTTGACCCGGTCGCGGTCGTCCTGGCGGTTCTGCGCGAGCAGGATCAGCGGCGCCGCGTACGCCGCCTGCAGCGACAGGATGAGCGTGAGAAACGTGAACGTGTACGGGTCGAACCGCCAGTGTTTCGGCGCCACCGTGTTCCACATGAACCACAGGATGATCGTTACCGTCTGGTAGACGAGGTAGCGCCCGGTGCCGAGGAAGCGCGCGACGCGTTCGGTGAGCCGGCCGAAGGCGTCCTCGTCGTGGCGGTTGCGCAGGCCGCGCCGTTCGGCCTTGGGCTGGTCCAGCCGGGCCCGGCCCTCAGCCATGGCTGGCCTCGTGGTCGATGCCCGTGTCGCGCCAGTCCTCGGGCAGCAAATGGTCGAGGACGTCGTCGACCGAGACCGCACCCAGTAGCCGATCGTGGTCGTCGACGACCGGTGCGGCGACCAGGTTGTAGGTGGCCAGATGACGGGTGATCTTGTCCAGTGGCATGTCCGCCCGCAGCGCGTCGGGATCGCGCTCGCAGATGCCGCTGACCAGTGCCGACGGCGGTTCGCGCAGCAACCGCTGCAGATGTGCCGTGCCCAGGAAGCGGCCGGTCGGGGTGGCCTGCGGCGGCCGCACCACGAACACCTGCGCGGCCAGCGCGGGGGACAGCTGCGGGTTGCGGACGAGTGCCAGCGCCTCGGCGACGGTGGCGTCGTGCAGCAGGATCACCGGCTCCGCTGTCATCAGCCCGCCCGCCGTGTAGTCGCCGTAGCTGAGCAGCCGCCGCACCGGCGCGGCCTCGTCAGGCTCCATCAGTTCGAGCAGCCGCTGCTGGTCGGCGTCGGTCATCTCACCGAGCAGGTCGGCGGCGTCGTCGTCGTCCATGGCCTCCAGCACGTCGGCGGCGCGTTCGTCGGCCAGTGAGCGCAGCAGGTCGACCTGATCCTCCTCGCTCATCTCCTGCATGACGTCGGCCAGTCGTTCGTCGTCCAGCGCCGCGGCGACTTCCTGCCGCCGCTTGTCGGGCATGTCCTGAAGGGCGTTGGCCACGTCGGCCGGTCGCATGTCGGACAGCATCGACAGCAGCGTGTCGGTGCCCTGCGAGCTCTCGGTGAGGGCGAGGCCGTCCACCTCGTTCCACGCCACCTGGAACAGCTGGCCGCGCCGCCGGGCCAGCCGGGCGCCGGGTGTGCGCACCGCCAGCCGGGTGATGACCCAGTCGCGGGCGCGGTTCTGGTCCATACCGACGTCGACGATGCTGACCTGCTTGGAGCTCTCCAGGATGGTGACGGTGCGGTCGAGCAGTTCGCCGAGGACGAGCATTTCGGTGCTGCGGCGTTCGAAGCGCTTCATGTTGACGGTGCCGCTGGACAGTACGACGGCCTCGGGTTCGATGCGGGTGACCCGGCCCATCGGCACGAAGATGCGGTGCCGGTGCGGCAGCTCGATGACCAGGCCCAGCACGCGTGGCGGCTGTCGGTCGGTGCGCAGCGTCGTCACCGCGTCGCGCACCCGCCCGAGCTGGTCGCCGTTGGGATCGAACACGCCGATGCCCGAGAGCCGCGCGATGAACACGCGCGGCGTCGAAGTCACGGCTGGATCCCAACGAGCGTCACGTCAGCAGGCTAACCGTTCGGCCCCCGCAAATCCCGGAGCGCCGGGCGAGGGGGCCCTGGCAGGATCGAGGCATGGGCCGCCCGTTCGAGCGCGGACCCGAGCGTCCGCAGGCGCAGGGTCGGGGCACGGGCCGCCCGATCGTGGACGGGCGGGAGAATCTCTCCGCGCCACCCGCGCTCGATTCGGCGCTGCTGGTGATCGCGCTCGCGGGCGTCTCGTTCTCCGGGCCGCTCATGGCCGCGACCGCCGCGCCCGCGCTGGCGATCGCGTTCTGGCGCAACGCTCTCGGTGCCGGCGTCACAGCGCTGTTCGTCGGCACGCGCCATCTCGCGCAGCTGCGCGACCTGGACCGGCGGGCGGTCGGTGTCGCGGCCGTCGCGGGGGTCGCGCTGGCCGTGCATTTCGCCACCTGGGTTCCGAGCGTGACGATGACGACGGTCGCGTCGGCGACCGCCCTGGTCTCTACCCAGGCGATCTTCGTGGCCCTGATCGCGCGATGGCGCGGCCGAAACCTGCCGTCGGCGGCATGGGTCGGCGTCGTCGTCGCGACCATCGGCACTGCGTTGATCACCGGCGCGGACGTCGGCACCTCCGGGCGAGCGCTGGCTGGAGACGCCCTGGCGATCGCCGGCGGGTTGAGCGCGGGTGTCTACGTGACGATCGGCGCGCAAGCCCGCAGGCGCATGACGACCGCGTCGTACACGGTGATCTGTTACACGGTGTGTTCCCTCGTCCTGTTCGGCGCGTGCCTGCTGGGGCGTGTTCCGCTGCACGGGTTCTCGACGAACGCCTGGGTGAAGATCGTCCTGGTGACCGTGGCCGCGCAACTGCTCGGACACAGTCTGATCAACCTGGTGCTGCGCTCGACCAGCGCCACCGTCGTCAGCCTGGCAATTCTGCTCGAGACGCCTGGCGCGGGCATCGTTGCCTACGTGTGGCTGCACCAGCGACCGCCCTGGACCGCGATCCCGGGCCTGGCCCTGCTGTTCGCCGGCCTGGTCGTGGTGGCCCGTTCGCGGGGCGAAGGCGCGCCGCTGGAGGCGCTCGAGTAGCGCGGCGAGCGTGTGAATCCACCGACATCGGGTGGCCTCGCGGCGCTGCGCTGGCATGCTCGCGGCATGAGCACTGAACTCCCCGCCGAGCGAACAAGCGCGATCGGCTCGCAGCCCCTGCGCCCGCGCCGCTCCTGTCTTGCTGTCCCGGGCAGCAACCCGCGCTTCCTCGAGAAGGCCAAGGGCCTGCCCGCCGACCAGGTTTTCCTCGACCTCGAGGACGCCTGCGCGCCGCTGGTCAAGCCCGAGGCGCGAAAGAACATCGTGGCCGCGCTGAACGAGGGCGGCTGGGGCGAGAAGATCCGCGCCGTCCGGGTGAACGACCTGACCACCCACTGGACCTACCGCGACGTCATCGAGGTCGTCGAGGGGGCCGGCCCCAACCTGGACTGCATCATGCTGCCCAAGGTGCAGAGCGCCGCTCAGGTGCAGTGGCTGGACTTCACCCTCACCCAAATCGAGAAGACCAACGGCTTCGAAGTCGGCCGCATCGGTATCGAGGCGCAGATCGAGAACGCGCAGGGGCTCATCGCCATCGATGCCATCGCCAAGGCCAGCCCACGCGTCGAGACCCTCATCTTCGGCCCCGCGGACTTCATGGCCTCGATCAACATGAGGTCGCTGGTGGTGGGCGAGCAGCCGGCCGGCTACGACGTCGGGGACGCCTACCACCACATCCTGATGTCGATCCTGATGGCGGCCCGGGCCAATGACAAGCAGGCCATCGACGGCCCGTACCTGCAGATCCGCGACCCCGACGGATACCGGCGGGTGGCCTCACGCTCGGCCGCGTTGGGATTCGACGGCAAGTGGGTGCTGCATCCCGACCAGGTCGGCATCGCCAACGAGGTGTACGCACCGTCGCAGGACGACTACGACCACGCCGAACTGATCCTGGACGCCTACGAGTGGTGCACCTCGGAGGCCGGCGGCAAGAAGGGTTCGGCCATGCTGGGCGAGGAGATGATCGACGAGGCGTCGCGCAAGATGGCGCTGGTGATCGCCGCCAAGGGCCGCGCCGCAGGCATGGCCCGCACGTCGGCGTTCACGCCCCCCGAGAGCTGACCACAGGCGCGCGGCTCACGTCCGCAAGTCAGGCCACTCGACGCTGACCGCTCACCACCCACCCTTCATCGCGGGGCCGCCGCGCCGCCGTCCCGACCTATCGGGGTGGTCACACTCGGCGCTCCGGTGCGGACGCCCCGAGGTTCCGCGGGGGATACTTCACCGAAGCGCCGAGACGAGCCCGCGCCCGCGCCTCACGCACGCCCAGCCAGCCCTGGAGGACCCGATGGCCCGCCTTGCCCAGACCGCCGGCCTGACCGACGTCCAGATTGACATCCTGCGCACTGTCAAGGACTTCGTGGAGAAGGAGATCATCCCGCACGCCACCGACCTGGAGCACAAGGACGAGTTCCCCGAGGCGATCGTCGAGGGCATGAAGGAGATGGGGCTTTTCGGGCTGACGATCGCCGAGGAGTACGGCGGACTCGGCGAATCGCTGCTGACCTACGCCCTGGTGGTCGAGCAGATCGCGCGCGGCTGGATGTCGATCTCCGGCGTCATCAACACGCATTTCATCGTCGCGTACATGGTCGCCCAGCACGGTACCGACGAGCAGAAGCAGCGGCTGTTGCCCAAGATGGCCACCGGCGAGATCCGCGGCGCCTTCTCGATGAGCGAGCCCGAATGCGGCTCGGACGTGGCCGCGATCAAGTCCCGCGCCAAGCCCGACGGTGACGACTTCGTCCTCGACGGCCAGAAGATGTGGCTGACCAACGGCGCCCGCGCAAGCGTCGTCGCCACACTCGTCAAGGACGATCTCGGCAGCGACTCGGTGTACAAGAACATGACCACGTTCCTGATCGAGAAGGAGCCGGGCTTCGGCGAGACCCGTCCCGGCCTTACCATCCCAGGCAAGATCGAGAAGATGGGTTACAAGGGCGTCGAGACCACCGAGATGGTGCTCGACGGCGTGCGCGTCCCGGCCGAATCGGTGCTCGGCGGTGCCGAGGGCCGGGGCCAGGGCTTCTACCAGATGATGGACGGCATCGAGGTCGGCCGGGTGAACGTGGCGGCCCGCGCGTGCGGGATCTCGATCCGGGCATTCGAGCTGGCCGTCGCCTACGCCCAGCAGCGCAAGGCATTCGGAAAGCAGATCGCAGAGCACCAGGCGATAGCGTTCAAGCTGGCCGAGATGGCCACCAAGGTCGAGGCCGCGCACCTGCTCATGGTCAACGCGGCACGCCTGAAGGACACCGGCGAGCGCAACGACGTCGAGGCGGGCATGGCCAAGCTGCTCGCGTCGGAGTACTGCGCCGAGGTCACCCAGGA
>QHCC01000040.1 GCA_003243915.1 Pseudonocardiales bacterium
TGAAATACGGCTGGCATAGCGTGGCCGCATGCGCCTGACCCAGCATGAGCAGGAGCGCTTGCTCATCACTGTCGCGGCGGACCTGGCCGAACGACGCCGCGCCCGCGGCCTCAAACTCAACTACCCCGAGGCCGTGGCGATCCTGAGCTCGTTCGTGCTCGAGGGCGCCCGCGACGGCCGTACGGTCGGCGAGTTGATGTCCACCGGCCGCGACGTGCTCGGCCGCGACGACGTGCTGCCTGGCATCCCCGAGATGCTCGAGTCGGTGCAGATCGAGGCCACCTTTCCCGACGGCACGAAGCTCGTCACAATTCATGGGCCCATCCGATGATCCCGGGCGAGATCCTGCCGGTCGCGGGCGCCATCGAACTCAATGCCGGGCGCGCCGGCGTCCAGCTGACGGTGCAGAACACGGGCGATCGGCCGGTGCAGGTCGGCTCGCACTACCACTTCGCCGCGGTCAACCCGGCGCTCTCGTTCGACCGCGACGCGGCTCGCGGTTTCCGGCTGGACATCCCGGCGGGCACGTCAGTCCGCTTCGAACCCGGCCTCTCGATGGCGGTGTCGTTGGTGACGTTGGCCGGGCGGCGGGTGGTGCCCGGCCTGCGGGCCGAGTTCGCCGGAGCGCTCGATGGCTGATCCGGCCATTGGTCCCCTCGATGGCTGAGCTCTCCCGCGGCCGGTACGCGGCGCTCTACGGCCCGAGCGTCGGTGACCGGATCCGCCTCGCCGACACCGACCTGCTTGTCGAGGTCACCGAGGACCGCTCCGGCGGCCCCGGGCCGCTTGCCGGCGACGAGGCTGTGTTCGGCGGCGGCAAGGTGATCCGGGAGTCGATGGGGCAGTCGATGGCCACCCGGGCGGAGGGCACCCCCGACCTGGTGATCACCGGTGCCGTCGTGCTCGATCACTGGGGCGTCGTCAAGGTCGACGTCGGCATCCGCGACGGGCGAATCGTCGCCCTGGGCAAGGCGGGCAACCCCGACACGATGGACGGTGTGACACCGTCGCTGGTGATCGGACCGTCGACCGAGGTGATCGCCGGCAACGGGCTGATCATGACCGCGGGCGGCATCGACAGCCACGTGCACCTGATCGCCCCGCAGCAGATCCCGGTCGCGCTGGCGGCGGGAATGACGACATTGATCGGTGGCGGCACCGGGCCGGCGGAGGGCACGAAAGCCACCACCGTGACCCCCGGCGCGTTCTGGCTGGAGGCCATGCTCGGCACACTCACTGAGTGGCCGGTGAACATCGTGCTGCTGGGCAAGGGCAACACCGTGAGCAGCGAGGCGTTGTGGGAGCAGCTGCGGGCCGGCGCCGCGGGATTCAAGCTGCACGAGGACTGGGGTAGCACCCCGGCGGCGATCGACGCCTGCCTGACGGTGGCCCAGGCCGCGGGTGTGCAGGTCGCGATCCACACCGACACCCTCAACGAGGCGGGCTACCTCGAATCGACGCTCGCCGCGATCCGGGGACGGCCGATCCACACGTATCACACCGAAGGTGCCGGCGGCGGCCACGCGCCGGACATCATCCGGGTGGCCGCGCATCCGAACGTCCTTCCCTCCTCGACGAACCCGACGCGTCCGTACACTGTCAACACCCTCGACGAGCACCTGGACATGCTGATGGTCTGCCACCACCTCAACCCGTCCCTGGCAGAGGACCTGGCCTTCGCGGAGTCGCGGATCCGGCCCTCGACGATGGCCGCCGAGGACGTCCTGCACGACCTTGGCGCGATATCGATGATCGGCTCCGACTCGCAGGCCATGGGCCGCATCGGCGAGACGATCATCCGCACCTGGCAGACGGCACACGTGATGAAGCAGCGCCGCGGCGCGCTGCCCGGCGATGGCCGCGCCGACAACAACCGCGCCCGCCGCTACGTCGCGAAGTACACGATCGCGCCGGCCGTCACGCACGGCCTGGACGCCGAGATCGGCTCGGTCGAGCCGGGCAAGCTGGCCGACCTGGTGCTGTGGGAGCCGGCGTTCTTCGGCGTGAGCCCGCATCTGGTGCTCAAGGCGGGCGTGATCGCCTGGGCGAACATGGGCGACGCCAACGCCTCGATCCCGACGCCGCAGCCGCAGCTGCCCAGGCCGATGTTCGGCGCGTTCGGTGCACTTCCGGCGCGGCTGGGGCGGCACTTCGTCTCCCCCGCCGCGCTCGAGGCGGGGTTGGGTGAGCGGTGGTCGAGCGAGCGCCCGCTGGTCGCGACGAAGGACGTGTCTCGGCTGTCGAAGGCCGACCTGCCGCAGAACGACACACTGCCCCGCATCGACGTCGACAGCGAGACGTTCGCGGTGCACGTCGACGGCGAGCTCATCGAGGCGCAGCCCGCGGTCGAACTGCCCATGGCCCAGCGCTACTTCCTGTTCTGATGGCACCCGATCCCGCCGCCCCCGATGGTGCAACTCTGGCACCCATTGCGGGTGCGGGAGTTGCCCGATCGATGGACACCCTGCTACTGCTCCTGCTCGATTCGCGGTCTCCCGCGGGCGGGCACCACCACTCGGGCGGCATGGAGGCCGCGGTCGGCGCCGGCTTCGTCCGCGACCTGGGCGGTGTCGAGCAATTCTGCCGGGGCCGGCTGCGCACGTCAGGCCGGGTCGCCGCCGCATTCGCCGCAGCCGCCTGCCAGGCCTGGCTTGGCCCCGTAGCAGGCGCCGGCGCCGCGGGTCGCCCGGCTACCGGGCCAAGCTGGACTCAGGCGGCCCAGTGGCAGGCACTCGACGTCGAATTCAGCGCGCGCACGCCGTCCGAGGCGATGCGTCACGCGTCGCGGCAGTTGGGCAGCGGACTGCGCCGGCTGCTGCGCTCGATGCTGCCGGCCCACGACCTGGTCACCCCGTGGGCCGGGTGCGGGGGCCCGGCGCCCCACCACCCGCTGGTGCTCGGCGCAGGTGTCGCGCTCGCCGGCGGCGACGCGACGCTCGCGGCGCGGGCGGCCGGGCTCGGGCTGTGCACCAGCTCGGCGAGCGCGGCCGTGCGGCTGCTCGGGCTGGATCCCTATGCCGTGCAGCAGATGCTCGCGCGGGTGGCGCCGGACATCGACGCGCTCGCGCTACACAGCGTGGGGTTCGCGGCGGGGGCGCCACAGTCGCTGCCGGCGCACGGTGCGCCGGGCCTGGACCTGCTCGCCGACGCCCATGCCACCGGGGAGGTGCGTCTGTTTGCGTCCTGACTGGCTGCGGCCACCCCCGCACAACGACGAGGACCACCACCGTCACGACGACGGCGACGGCGACGGCGACGGCGGCGGCGGCCCGGCCGGAGCGCGGGTGCCGCGGATCGGCGTCGGCGGTCCGGTCGGCAGCGGCAAGACAGCCCTGGTGGCGGCGCTGTGCCGCACGCTGTCCGCTGAGCTGACGATCGGCGTCGTCACCAACGACATCTACACGACCGAGGATGCCGACTTCCTGCGCCGGGAGGCGGTGCTACCCGACGAGCGGATCCGCGCGGTGCAGACCGGTGCCTGCCCGCACACCGCGATCCGCGACGACATCAGCGCCAACCTCGACGCCGTCGAAGCGCTGGAGACCGACTTCCCTGGCCTGGACCTCGTGCTGGTCGAGAGTGGCGGCGACAATCTGACCGCCACGTTCTCCTACGGCCTGGTGCACAAGCAGATCTTCGTGATTGACGTCGCCGGCGGCGACAAGGTGCCGCGCAAGGGCGGCCCTGGTGTCACCCGCTCGGACCTGCTTGTGATCAACAAGACCGACCTCGCACCTTTCGTCGGCGCTGACCTGGCGGTCATGTCCCGTGACGCGGCCGCGGTTCGCGGTGACCGGCCTACCGTGTTCACGTCCCTGACCGAGGATCCAGCCGCGACAGCCGTCGCCCGGTGGGTGCGGGCCGCACTCGCCCCGGCGTGATCTCTCGGAGCCGGGCAGTGGTCGGACCCGGCGGCGTGCTCGAATCCGTCGAGTGTGCGGCGCCGCTTACCGTGCGCCGGGTGCAGAGCGACGACGACGCAACGTGCGCGCTGTGCCTGGTGGGCACGGCGGCCGGCCCTCTCGCCGGCGACGACCTGGAGCTCTCGCTGCACCTGCGGCCCGGCGCCCGTTGCACGCTGGTCGCGGCGGGCGCCAGCATCGCGCAGGGGCGCCAGCCGCTGTCGCGTGAACCAGCGGGGGGCGAGCCAGGGCAATGCGAGCCAGCGGGACGCCAGCCAGCGGCTCCCGGACGCGAGCCAGCGGCTCCCGGACGCGGGCCAGCGGCGCCCAAGCCAGCGGCGGCCGCCCGGCTCGCCATGCGGGTCCGACTCGACGCCGGGGCGCGGTTGCGCGCCAGCCCCGGGGCGTTGATCGTCTGCGAGGGCAGCCGCATCGACGTACACATCGACGTGGCGTTGGCCACGGACGCATCGCTCGACTGGCGCGAACTCATCGTGCTGGGCCGTGCCGGGGACCGGCCCGGCGCGGTGACGCTGCGCTGGGACGTCACCGTCGCCGGGCGCCCGCTGTTGCGTCAGTATCTCGAGCTCTCCGACCCGGCGCTGCGGGGCTGGCCCGGAATGCTCGGTGACGCCCGCGTGCTGGTCAGCGCGCTGCTGGCCGGGCCGGACCTGACGGCCCGCACGATCGTCGCCGCCCCGACGGCCGTCGCTCAGCGCTTGGACGACACGGCGGTGCTCGTCACCGTCCTGGGCCGCGACGCCGCGGACGCGAGCGCCGAACTGCAGCGGCTCTGCGCCGAGTTCGGCTAGCCGACATTTCCCCGCTGGTGGTCGCTTCGTTACCTGTTTTCCCCGCTGATGGCCGCTTGAGCATGGCCAAACCGGTCGCCAGCGGGGAAGAGTGCGCCCGACCCGATCACCAGCGGGGAAGAGGGCTTGGAGGGGCGCGGGTCAGTCCCAGGCGATGCCCGGATCGCCCGCGTCGTCGGCCAGCACGGTTCCCTCGATCAGGCCGTAGGGCCGGTCCGCGGCGTAGTACACCTCGTTGTCGTTGCTCAGCCCGAACGGCTCGAGGTCGACGAGGAAGTGGTGCTTGTTCGGCAGTGCCAGCCGCACCTCGCACGCCTGCGGCACAGCGGCCAGGATCCGCTCGCCGATCGCGTACACCGTTTGCTGCAGGGAGCGGCTGTGCGTTGCGGCGAACGCGGTGAGCAGCGCGTCGAGCGCCCGCGCGTGCGCCACGGCCCAGTCGACGTCGGTGTCCCGGAAGCGCCAGCGCGCGCTCACCTCGGTGGCCAGGATCCGGTCCGCCGTCTCGGCGAGTGTGGTGTAGCGGTCATCGGGAAACCCGCGGAACTCCGAGCCGGTCGTCTTCAGGACGGTGAGGCCCTCCAGCCCGGACACCACGCTCGTGCCGGCCTCGGCGTCGTGCACCACCCTGGTCGTCCGGGTGTACTGGCCGGTGCGCGCGAAGGCGTGCTCGCCGACGGGGATCGGCGTCCAGCCGTACTCCTGCACCCCGATCCGAGCCCGGGTGATCGGCTCCTGGCTGTCGACGTAGTGCTTCGCCAGGGCCAGCGCGTAGGCCTCGACCGCGGCCCCGCCCAACGTCTTCGCGAACGCATATGCCGTGTTCTTCTGGGTGTCCGTCGTCAGCACGTTCGCGTTGTCGCCGGTGAGATGGGTAGCTGACAGGTCGCCGGACAGGGCGCTGGACACGTTCCAGTCCTTGATCACGTCGCCGCCGTCCAGCCCAGCCCCCCGCGCGACGTGCACGACCCGTACCTCGGCCTTGCCGTAACGATTCGCTCCGAGTTGCACCATGCCAAGCCTCTCCGATCCGATCGGACTAGTGTCCCGCCATGATCGCGCGGGCCGCTCTACTCGACGTCCCCCGCTAGACCTGACGATCAGCGGCGATCAGCGGCGA
>QHCC01000041.1:0-295 GCA_003243915.1 Pseudonocardiales bacterium
CCGCATCCGGCAAACGACTTCCAACGCGCGACACTAGAATCCGAGGGGTGACCGACGCGCCGCTTCGTGTACTCCTGCTCGAGCAGATCCACTCTGAGGCCGAGGCCATCCTGCGTTCGGCAGGATTTTCCGTGGAGTCTCTCGGGCGCGCCCTGGACGAGGCCGAGCTGGTCGACCGGGTCGCCGACGTCGCGCTGATAGGCCTGCGGTCCAAGACGCGCATCACGCAGCGGGTGCTCGACGCGGCGCCGAACCTGGTGGCGATCGGGGCGTTCTGCATCGGCACGAACCAGAT
>QHCC01000041.1:396-87346 GCA_003243915.1 Pseudonocardiales bacterium
GTCGGCTACGGCAACATCGGCACCCAGCTGTCCGTGCTCGCTGAGAACCTCGGCATGAAAGTGCTCTACTACGACACCGACGACAAGCTCGCCCTGGGCAACGCCAGTCGCTGTGTCTCCCTGCAGGAGCTGCTCGGTGAGGCCGACATCGTCACGTTGCACGTCGACGGCCGGGCGTCGAACAACAGCATGTTCGGCGAAATGCAGTTTGCGGCGATGCGGCCCGGGTCGCTGTTCCTCAACCTGTCCCGGGGTTTCGTCGTGGACTACGCGGCGCTGGGCGCGCGTATCGAATCCGGGCACATTGCCGGGGCGGCGGTCGACGTCTTTCCCGTCGAACCGAAGGGCCGCGGCGACGAGTTCGTGTCCGAGCTGCGCGGCCTGCCGAACGTGATCCTCACCCCCCACATCGGCGGGTCGACGGAGGAGGCGCAACAGGACATCGGGCGTTTCGTCGCCGGGAAGTTCCGCGACTTCGTGCTCGACGGCGCCACAGCCATGAGTGTCAACCTGCCCGGACTGGCCCTGCCGCACGCGCCGGATACCAGCCGCTTCGTCGTCATCCACCGCAACGTCCCGGGGGTGATGGCGACGATCAACGGCGTACTGGCCGAGCACAAGGTGAACGTGGAGGCCCAGCTGCTCGGCACCCGCGGCGAGCTCGGTTACGTCCTCACCGACGTGAGCGGCCTCTATTCGGCCGAGATGCTCGACCAGCTGCAGGCCCTGCCTGAGACAGTCCGACTCCGCGTACTCGGCTAGGAGCCTGCGCCCGGCCGCAGGCGTGCCTGCGCAGGCCGTGGCCGACGGTGTGCAGGACTATCCGCCCGGGAGACGATGCTAACAATTGCAAGCATGCGCTTGCGCACGTTACTCGCGGGTAATACCCTTATGTTACTGACGGGTAACCACGTCCCGGCGCACAACCACCCGGGAGACACCAGGGAGAAGGCCGGCCATGGGCCACTTCAAGAGCAACGTCCGTGACATCGAGTTCAATCTGTTCGAGGTGTTCGGGACCGACCTGGTGCTGGGCACCGAACCGTTCACGGACCTCGACGAACAGACTGCCCGAGGCATGCTGCGCGAGGTGGCCAAGCTGGCCGAGGGGCCGCTGGCCGAATCCTTCGCCGATGCCGACCGCAACCCGCCGGTCTTCGACCCCGACACCAACTCCGTGACCCTGCCGGAGTCGTTCAAGAAGTCCTGGAAGGCGCTGCACGACAGCGAATGGTGGCGCCTGGAGACTGCGCCTGCACTCGGCGGCCAGCTAGCCCCGCGCACGCTCGTCTGGGCCATCGCTGAGCAGGTGCTGGGATCGAACCCGGCCCTGCACATGTACATGGCCGGCGCTCCG
Source organism: Pseudonocardiales bacterium (assembly GCA_003243915.1). GTDB lineage: Bacteria > Actinomycetota > Actinomycetes > Mycobacteriales > Jatrophihabitantaceae > QHCC01. The sequence goes on from QHCC01000041.1 coordinate 1,754, forward strand.
TTCGCCGGCATTCTCTACGCCAACGGCAACGACGCGCAGAAGAAGATCGCTCAGCTGGTGGTCGACCGGGGCTGGGGAGCGACCATGGTGTTGACCGAGCCCGACGCGGGATCAGACGTCGGTGCCGGGCGGACCAGGGCGATCGAGCAGGCCGACGGCACGTGGCACATCGAGGGCGTCAAGCGCTTCATCACCTCGGGTGAACATGATCTCACCGAGAACATCATTCACCTGGTCCTGGCCCGGCCCGAGGGCGCGCGCGCCGGCACCAAGGGACTCTCGCTGTTCGTCGTCCCCAAGTTCCACTTCGACGCCGAGACCGGTGCGCTCGGTGAGCGCAACGGCGTCTTTGCCACCAATGTCGAGCACAAGATGGGGCTGAAGGCCTCCACCACATGCGAATTGCGCTTCGGCGAGAACGCGGATCAGCCGGCCGTGGGCTGGCTCGTCGGTGACGTGCACGACGGCATCGCGCAGATGTTCCAGGTCATCGAGCACGCCCGCATGATGGTCGGCACCAAGGCCATCGCAACGCTGTCGACCGGCTACCTGAACGCGCTGGAATTCGCGAAGACCCGCGTGCAGTCGGCCGATCTGACCAGAGCGTCGGACAAGACCGCGCCCCGCGTCACCATCATCAACCACCCCGACGTGCGGCGCAGCCTGATGCTGAACAAGGCGTACGCCGAGGGGATGCGCGCGCTGGTTCTCTACACCTCGACCGTGCAGGACCGCATCATCGTCGGGGAGCACGCTGGGACGGACACCGCCGCCGATTCTGCGTTGAACGACCTGCTGCTGCCGATTGTCAAGGGCGCCGGCTCGGAGCGCTCCTACGACCAGCTCGCCCAGGCGCTGCAGAGCTTCGGTGGCTCGGGCTATCTGCAGGACTACCCGCTGGAGCAGTACATCCGCGACGCCAAGATCGACACGCTATACGAGGGCACGACCGCAATCCAGGGGCAGGACTTCTTCTTCCGCAAGATCGTCAAGAACAAGGGTGTTGCCCTCGGCGCCCTGTCGGGCGAGATCACCGAGTTCCTCGAGTCGATCGCCGATGAGGGCCGGCTCAAGGAGGAGCGCGCGGCGGTACAGAAGGGGCTGGAAGACTTCGGCGGCATCGTCGCGGCGATGTTCACTGCGCTGATGAGCGCGCAGGAGGACGTCCGCAACGTGTACAAGGTAGGCCAGAACACGACGCGGCTGCTGTTGTCGGCCGGCGACCTGATGGTCGGCTACCTGCTGCTGCGTCAGGCCGCGGTCGCCCTGACCAAGCTGGATTCGAACGGGGTCTCCGACGCCGATCGCGCGTTCTACGAAGGCAAGCCGGCGGTGGCGCGATTCTTCGCGATGACCATGCTGCCGGAGCTAGCGGCGCGCCGCACCGTCGCGGAGTCGATCGACAACTCGCTGATGGACCTGCCCGAGGCCTCGTTCTAACTCCCCGCCCCGATGAGGCCTTGGTGGGCCGCCCTCGGTTGCGCTTGGCCCCTGTTGAGTGACGTATCTCCATGATCAGAGACGCCGTGTTCGCCGTCACTCGACCCGGAGATACGTCAGTCAACGGCTGGGCGGGGCGGGCTCGGTAAGATCGCACGAGTGAGTTCACCGCGCTGGATCGACCTGGCCGGCGCGGCGAATGTCCGCGACCTGGGTGGCCTGCCCACCGTTGATGGCCGCCAGACGCGCACTGGCCGGCTGATCCGCTCGGACAACCTGCAGGGCCTCACCGACGCCGACGTCCGGACGCTCGTCGACGAGCACCAGGTGCGCGCGGTGGCCGACCTGCGTACCGGTGTCGAGGTCGACCTCGAGGGACCGGGGCCGATCACCCGCGAGCCGGCGGTGGACGTGCAGCACTTCTCGCTGTTCCCCGAGTCGGGTCACAACACCGACGCCGGCTCGCTCGACGACGACAACGACGACGACGACGACACCAACGACTACAGCGGCAAGGTGCTGGTTTTGCCGTGGCAGAACCGGGGCACCGACTTGGGCGAGTCCGACGGCGGCCGCAAGGGTGCCTCGTGGGTGTACCTGCGTTACCTCGACGAGCGCGCCGATTCGGTCGTGGGCGCGCTGCGGCTGATCGCCGGCACCGACGGCGCGACGATCGTGCACTGTGCGGCAGGCAAGGACCGTACCGGTGTCGTCATCGCGCTGGCGCTGGCCGAGGTCGGTGTGGCGCGCGAGGCGATCGTCGACGACTATGCCCGCAGCGCCGAGCGGATCGAGGGAATCTTCACCCGGCTGCGCGCTTCCCGAACCTACGCCGACGACCTCGAGAACCAGTCCATCGACAAGCACCGCCCCCGGGCGGCCACGATGGAGCACTTGCTCGACGCCCTGGATGCCGACCACGGTGGCGCCGCGGGTTGGCTGCGGGCGCACGGCTGGACGGACGGCGACGCCGCAGCCCTGCGCAAGCACCTGCTCGACTAGGGGCGTGCAGCGCGAGCTCAGCCGGTGCCGTATTTGGAGGGCGGGAGGGTGTAGGTGCTGAGTTTGTCCGAGCGGATGGCTGTCCATAGTGTCGCGTCGTGGGTGGGGTCGAGGAAGACGACGGAGGCGTCGCCGACCATTCCGGTGCCGGTGACGGGCACTGTGTAGTAGTGGGCGCCGGCGGCGGTTGCGCGTAGTTTGCGGGCTAGTGAGAGCAGCGCGGTGGCTGAGAGCCCGCTGTCGACGCTGACTGATTTGGTGACGGCCTGCAGGAAGTGGTTCAGGGAGAACGGGTTGGTGAGCATCCCGCTGCTGGTGGTTCGGTTCAGTAGGGCGGCGAGGAACTGGTGTTGGTGTTTGATCCGGTCGAAGTCGCCGTTGGCCAGCCCGTAGCGTTGGCGCACGTATTGCAGTGCGTTGGTGCCGTCTAGGTGTTGTATTCCGGCGTGCCACTGCCGCCCGCTGGCGGTGTCGAGGGAGTCGATGGGCACGTTGATGTCCACGCCACCGACTGCGTCGGTCATGGCCTTGAAGCCGGCGAAGTCGATCTCGAGGTAGTGATCTATGCGGACTCCGCTGAGCTGCTCGATGGTCTGGCGGAGCAGGCGCGGGCCACCGAAGGCCAACGCTGCGTTGATCTTGTCGTGCCCGTAACCGGGTATCGGCACCCACGAGTCGCGGGGAATGGAGACCAGGTAGGCCGATTTCCGGTCCGCGGGCAGGTGCACCAGCATGATCGTGTCCGAGCGTTGCCCGATCGGGCTCAGGGAGTTGGGGTCCCCACCGGTGCCGGTGGTCTGCGCCGGCGCGCGGCTGTCGGTCCCGACCAGGATGACGTTCTGCGCCCCGGAACTGGCCGCGGCGGGGCGATGCTCGCCCGGTGCCGTGGCGAAGACATTCGGGATGCGGGTGATGTTGTGGTCGTACTTGTAGGCGAAATACGCGACGGTGCCGCCCAGCACCAGGGCCACCACAAGCACGCCCACCCCGATGATCGCGAGCGTCTTGAGGACTCGACGACGCCGGCGATGGCTGCCCGGAACAGCGCTGTCCTCGTCCGCCCCTTGCTCAGCTGTCCCCGGTTCCAACCCAGGCACAAGCGGCGGCGAAGCCTCAGACACCGGAACCGCCCTCCATCGGCGTGCGCCGCCACACTATGTCACGGCGTGAGGAATCGACGGCTGTGGGGCCCGACCACGACAGTGAGGCCGCCGCGCACCTCACGGGGCACGGGCAGCGTCCTGGTCTGGTAGGACGGATGTGCGGCGGCGTAGGCGATATCGAGATGCGTCTGATGAAGGCCCAGATCGCCTGGTTCTCGCGGTGTTGGGCGACAACGTCACCCCACGACGAGCGCGACCCGCCTCGGCTGAATCGCCGTGAGCGGGCCGCGCCACCACCTCAGCTGCGTTCGAGACCCCCGAAGCCCGACCGACGCGGGGAGATGATCGCCGCTGAAGCGGGCGGACGCCCTCCCTGAGATTGGTAAGTCTTACCAGGAAACGTTCAACTGAGAAGTCTCCGACTTGGAATTCTCAGGCGCAGCGAACCTGACGCCGGCCGGCGAGTCGCCCCACGGAACTCCCGTTGCCGCAGCCCGCGGGACCCACCGGGAGCAGGCGGATCCCCAGCACGGCGCCGCATTCTGTGAATGACTGCTCTGGCACAACACCCCCTTGACACTGGACGGTTGAGAGTTCAAGCTGTGCCTACCGGAAGACCTCCTCCGGTCGCCCCGTCCCCCACGGGGCAGCGCAACAAGGCTGACCGCTCCCTGCTTGGCATCACAGCCGAGACGGGAGCGGTTTTGCATCTCGCCCAGCATCCGAGGACAGGGCATAGCCTCGCCTGCTCGCCGCGTAGGGGCTGGGTCTCGTCGCCGGGGGGCGGTGGCCGAACGCGCCTCGCCGGGAACCGCCATTGCGGCTGCGGGGATGGTGGCTGACGGCAGGCCTTGCCCTCGCTCGTCGGCGGGGCGCAAGAGAACCCGCGAAGGCGGCCGGTGCGCTCACGCACTGGTGAGCGTCACCAGACCACCTCGCGGTCGTTGAACTCTTCGGACTACCGCCATACGGGCAGGTTCGGCCCCTTTCCCGGCTAGCGGCCGTCACCGTTACGGCATCACGGCGTGTCGATCTAGCCCCACTCCCAGTGCTTCAACTGCTTGAACACAACGCTCACCCCCGATACCGGCAACCTGGGGGACAACGCCCGATCAGCGTCGATCGGGCGTAATCACCCGCAGCGCGCACGAGCCTGTGCGCGCTGCTACAGTTACGAACCACACATCCGAGCTATATCGGAATAAGTGGTTTGCAAGCCCTCGGGCCCGGCGAGGCGCTTCGCGACACGCACTGGTCAGGAGGGATCGAACACCTATGGTCCCGCATCCGACCGCTCTTGGCGAGTCCCTCGGCCGCGGGACCTCCGTCCGCCGGTGGGGATTACGGTCCATCCCGGTCTCGGCGCGGGCGTTCCTGCTCCTCGTCGAGTGCTGCGCGCTGGGCCTGACGACGGGTCTGGTGCTGGCTGAGCAGCCCTCGCGCACCACCCTGATCCGCTTCGTTGCCCTGGCGGCGCTGACGATCGGCTACGGCGAGCTCGCCGTCCGATCGGAGCGGATGAAGCGCTACCTCGGCAGCGACAAGGTCTTCGCCAACCCGATGTCGGTATGGTCGTTCGCCGCGGTGCTCACCATGCCCGCGGGCTGGGCGGCTGCGTTGATCGCCGTGCAGTACGGGCAGGTGATGCTGCAGCGCCGCCGCGACAAGTCCGGACGTCCCTATCGCGTGGTGTTCACCGCGGCGGCAGCGATGATCGCCCAGCTCGCCGGCGCCGCCGTCCTCGGCGCGGGTGGCGTGCTGCACGGGCCGGTCATGTCGAGCCTGGCGGTGCTCGTCGCCGTAGTGGTGTTCACCGTCGTCAACCTCGGCATCGTACTCACCGGCATATGGCTCACCGCCCGGCCGCCGAGTATCCGCCCGATGCTGCCCGACCTCGATGCGCTCGGCTACGAGCTCGCCACCCTGGTGCTCGGTATCGCCACCGCGCAGTTCCTGCTGCACACCGCGGCCCTGACCCCGGTGATCCTCCTTCTGGTCGCCTACCTGCACCGCAGCTCCGTGGTCAAGGCCCTGCATCATGCCGCCCGCACTGACGCCAAGACCGGCTTGCTGAACACCACCGCCTGGGTCGAGCATGCCAACGGCGTCCTGTCCCGGAGCGAGCGGAACGGCGCACCGGTTGCCGTACTCGTCGTCGACATCGACCACTTCAAGTCCATCAACGACACCTACGGCCACCTCATCGGAGATCAGGTCCTGATCGCCGTCGCTGCCTGCCTACGCCACGAACTGCGCGGGCACGACAGCGTCGGTCGCTTCGGCGGCGACGAATTCGTCGTCATCCTCGACGAGCTCGACCTCGCCCGCGCAGAATCTGTCGCCAATCGCCTCCGGACGGCGGTCGGTTCCCTGCGTATCGCTGGATGCGAGCCGGTCACGGCGTCGGTCGGTCTCGCGCATGCTTACGGCGACTGCGAGCCCGGAGATATCAAGCAACTGCTCCAGCGGGCCGACGTGGCGCTGTACCTGGCCAAGTCCTCGGGCCGAAATCGGCTGTGCACGGCTGGCAGCGGCGTCAGCTGATCGTCGCCGCCGGCGCGCCACGCGAGACAGGCAGCGGTCGATGCAGGCAGGTGCGTCGAGGGTCCTGAGGACTCCCCTTGCGGCGCCCCGGGCTCCGCGATGCCCGGCTGGGGTGCCTCGTCGGCAGGAAGGTCGATCCGGTGCACCTGGACCTGGTGGCGATGGTGGTCGAGGACTACGACCGCGCGATCGACTTCTTCGTCGTCGCGTTGGGGTTCGACCTCGTCGAGGATTCGCCTGCGGCGACCGACGATGGGCGTCCGAAACGATGGGTGGTCGTGCGCCCTCCGGACTCGACGACCGGGTTGCTGCTGGCGAAGGCCGATGGTGCGGTCCAGGCTTCGGTCGTCGGCAAGCAGGTCGCCGGCCGCGTCGGGTTCTACCTTCGGGTGGCCGACTTCGATGCATCCCACCAGCGGATGCTTACGGCCGGGGTCGAATTCGTCACCGAACCACGAGACGAGCCCTACGGTCGAGTCGCCGTCTTTTGTGACATCGCTGGAAACCGGTGGGATCTACTCGGCCCGCGCCTGGACTGAGCGCATCTTTCGTTGGGGTTTGCTTACTCGCGCTGCTCGCCCTGGGACGGGTGCGGTCGGGCGATCGTTTCGGTGGCGCCGCTGTGCGCTTGATGATGAATCCGTCGGACCGTCACGGTGCCCAGCGCGACAAGAAATACGCCACCAAACGTCACGAGGACCCAGCCGAGCGCCAAGTGACTGACCAGTCCCAGGGGGTAACCCACCCCATAACACGCGAGGACCCCAGCCAACAGGAACCACTGGAGGTTGCTCACCTGGTCCCGAAGTCTGCCCACCACATGCAAGATCGTGCCGGATCCACTCGATGCGGGCAAGGATCTGGCGTTCCGCCAGCGGCAACCTCGGAGTAGCGTCCGCCGCGTGGACCGGGTGCTGACCGTCCTGGGGACGTGGACGTTCGACCCGTTCCTTGGCTTTGGTCTGATCGCATGTGCGGGCGCGTACCTATGGGCGCTGAGGACTCTCAAGCGGAGAGGTCAGTCGCCGCCGTGGCCGCGGCGATACACCTCGTGCTTCTTCTCGGGGTTGGCCCTGACGTGGTTCGTGCTACTCGGCCCGATCGGGGCCTACGACGACATCTTCTTCTGGGCCCACATGACCCAGCACCTCACGATCATGATGGTGGCTGCTCCCTTGTTGGTGCTGGGTGCGCCGGTGCTGCTACTGCTGCGCGTCAGCAGCCGGGGCTTCCGGCGACGCCACGTGGTTCCGGTACTGAGAAGTCGAGCGGTGGCCGCCTTGACGCATCCGGTCGTGAGTTGGATGTTGTTCGCCGGCGTCCTGGTCGGCACCCACTTCTCGCCGTTCTATGAGTTCGCACTGGAACATCAGCCGGTGCACAAGTATGTCGAGCATTCGCTCTATCTCGGCGCTGCGCTGGCGTACTACTACCCACTGCTATCGCCAACCCCTGCGCCCAACCGACTCCCGTACGGGCTGCGAGCGGTGTCGCTGTCTTTGATGATGGTGCCCGAGGCCATGTCTGGCTTCTTCATCTATGCGTCCAGCTATCTCAGGTACCCGTACTACGGCACGGTGTCGCGACCCTTTGGGCCCGCACCGCTACGCGACCAACAGTTCGGTGGTGCACTGATGTGGGCCGGCAGCATGATCGTCGACTCGATATGGGTAGCAATGGCGGTGCATGAATGGCTGCGCAGCGAGGAGCGACTTGCCCGCCAGATCGATCTCGAGACGCTCGCGCGGGCGACGCTTCCGGCGAGTCGGCCGGAGTGACGAGATCGGGCCGCGGCGACGCTGATCGACGCGCAGGTGGCCGGATTTCCGCCGCGGACGTTCGACTGCATGCCCTGCTGGTAGTCGGTGTGCCTATCTGCATAGCGGCTGGTTGGTTCGAGCTGACCCGAGCGCTCGCCGGACGAGAAGTTGCGTGGGTCTACACATTCGAATGGCCGCTGTTCGGCATCTATGGGGTCTACATATGGTGGCGCCTCTATCGCGAACGGAAGTCTTCGACCGCTCGCCCGTCGAATTCGATCGGCGAAGAGCGCTCGGCGGGCCCGGACGTCACCCCCGTCGGCCTGCGGGCGTCGGCGAATGAGCGGACCGACGTTGACCAGGCCACCGATCCCCAGCTGGCCGCATGGGAGCAGTACCTCAGCGCTCTTCATTCCGTGGACCCGCCCGGCGGCCCGCCCGGTACGAACCGATAACTGGCTCGGGCAGGTGCCTCAGCCGAACAGCTACCACAGGGCGGTAACTGCCACGGTCAAGAACAGCAGGCTCAAGTACGTGATCGACCAATGAAATAGGCGCATGGGTTGAATGTCGGCTCCGGACAACACCCGCGAACGCATCCCGAACGCCTCACGGAGAAATAGACCACCAAGAACTGCGGCGAGCACCGGATAGACGGCGTTGAGATGCGCCACCGGCCACAGCAGTAGCGAGACGGTGACCATAGCGCACGAGTAGGTCGCGATACGGCCCGCAACGAATGCGGGGCTCGCCACAACCGGCAGCATCGGGACGTTCGCTGCTGCGTAATCCTCGCGGAATTGCATTGCGAGCGCCCAGAAGTGCGGCGGAGTCCACAGGAACACTATCCCGAACAACACAAATGGCGCCCAAGCGAGCGACCCGGTCACGGCCGACCAACCAATGAGGACGGGCATACACCCCGCCGCGCCGCCCCAGACGATATTCGACGATGTGCGTCGCTTCAGCAGCGCGGTGTAGATGAGAACGTAGAACGCTATGGCGCCGAATGCCAGCACGGCCGACAACCAATTTGCGGTGATCCAAAACTCAATGACGGAAACAGCGCCCAGTATCAGACCGAAGATGAGTGCTGAAGTAGGACTGACCGCTGACCTGCTCAGCGGACGGTTGGCCGTGCGGTGCATGATCGAGTCGATGTCGCGATCGAGGTAGCAATTGAGCGCATTGGCCGAGCCTGCGGCAAGGGCCCCCCCGATCAGGGTGGTCGCAAGCAGGCCGATCGACGGAAGGCTCCGTCCCGCCAAGAGCATCGCCGGCACCGTCGTCACGAGCAACAGCTCGATGATGCGCGGCTTCGTCAGGGCGACGTACGCACCGATGACAGCGAGGACTTGGCGGCGGCGCAGGGCCACGTGCAGGTAGGGGTTCGCGGTACTGGTCATGTCAGGCTTCCTTGGTCAAGTCATCGACGATCCGCTGCAACGCCGTCGCCGTGACAGGCCCGATCACCCGGGCCGCGATGCGCCCGCGGCGATCGAGCACCAATGTGCTCGGAATTCCCACCTGGGGCAGTGCCCGCAGCTTGCGCAGCAACGAACCGTCCTGGTCGACGAAGTGCACGTAATTGGAGTGGATGGCAGCGGCGTAGGCGCGCGCCTTTGACGTCGCGTCGCGCTCATCTATTCCTATGAAACGGACGTCGGTCCCGCTTAGCCGCTTCGCCATTGCTGCCAGCATCGGCGACTCGTCGCGGCAAGGTGCGCACCACGACGCCCAGACATTGAGTACGACGATCTGATGAGTACTCGCGCCAAGTAGGGACGCCCTTTTTCCGTCCAGAGTGGTTCCGACGAGAATAGGCGCATCGTGACGACTGCCTGCCGCGAACAGGGTGACACCTGCACCTGCTGCGCGCTCCTCGGTCGCAAGCGGATGCACCTGTCCATGCACGGCGGAACTGCACCCGGTGAAGGCCGCAGCACCTACGAGTAGGGCCACCATGGGTCGGCCAAGGTGGCGGGAGAGCCGTGTGCCCGAGGCATTCACCAGACCGTATTGGTGGCGCCTCATCGCCGGAGAGTACAACGACCGCGGGCCGTCTCCACTCGCACGATAGATGACAAATTTGTTATCCCGGCGTGTGTTCTTGACACGAAGTCCGCGGGAGGAACACCCTCGGCAAGCAGGCATTGGGCTGGATGGTGCAGGCCCCTTGGAGGTCGGATGTCCGTACGGCAGGTGGTGATGGGCGTCGCCGCAACGGTCATAGGCGGCGGGTTGGTTGTCAGCCTGACAGGCGCGATCCTGTCGCGCACGAGCGCGCAGAGCAAACCGTTGCACGCCACTGTCAAAGGAACCGCCCCGACCGCCGAGGGCACGCTTCCGCATGCGTTTCTCGACCTTTCGACCTACCCGGACAGCATGGGTGGTCCCCATGGCGGCGACGGTGGTACGCATCCTGACTGGGTCACCTACGGGCCCACCACTGACCTCAGGGTGCCGGCTCACTCGTTGGTGACGATGACGATCAAGCAATACGACACGGGCGGATCGCTCAACAACCCTTACTTTGCCGTGCCATACGGCACGGTCGGTGGAACGGTGACAGTCGACGGCAAGACGGTGTCAACGGTCGATCCCGACGGCGTCGGACACACCTTCACGATTCACGGGGCGCCCACCAATCAGGACCCGCTGTTCGTGAGCGTTCCACTCCCGGCGGTCTCTGACGACGCGGAGCCGGCACCGAACTCGGACTACCCGCCCCCACATGTGGTCACGTTCTCCTTCATCACCGGGGGAAAGGGCGAGTACGTGTGGAATTGCGAATACCCCTGCGGTGACGGTTACTACGCAAGATTTGGTGGCCCGATGGCGACACGCGGCTACATGTCCGGGACGTTCACCGTCGAATGAATGCCAGAGCCGCGGGCCAGAGAAGAGACTCGAAGCGATGACGATCCCTGCCCAGGTCGGGGGAAGAGTCCGCTCCTGGATGAACCGCCCGGAGATGCGCGGCGTCTTTTGGATCTGGGCGGCCATGACAGCCGTCCTCGTGGTCTTTTCCCTCTACGTCCCGGCGCGGCTCATGGGCCCCCCGGCGTCGCCCACGATGCACGCGGTGGAGAACACGATGACCGTGTTCACGGTGGCGGCCAGCCCCGTTGCCGCCGCGGTGTGGTCGGTCGCGCTCTACAGTCTGCTGGCATGGCGTCATCGCGGCTCGGGGCAACCTGAGACTGACGGCCCGCCGATACGCGGAAACACCCCGGTGACCGCGCTGTGGCTCGTATTGTCCAGCCTGCTCTGCGTCTTCCTGCTGATCTGGGGTCTCGCAGCGATGCAGAGCGTAACCGCGGCCGCTGCGGGCCGGGTGCCGCTGCAGGTCAACGTCGTTGGCCAACAGTGGCTGTGGAGCTTCAGCTACCCGGGCCAGGGCGACATCGAAACTGACCAGCTGTACCTGCCGATCGACCAGCCGGTCGTATTCCATGTCACCAGCAAGGATGTGGTTCATTCGTTCTGGGTTGTCCAGATGGGCATCAAGATTGACGCCAACCCAGGCGAAACGACCGTCACGAACGTCACGCCGAACAAACTCGGCACATTCGTCGTGCGGTGCGCAGAATTGTGCGGACTGCTGCACGCGGACATGGAAGCCGCAGTTCATGTCGTCAGCGCCGACGACTTCGCAGCCTGGGCACGCGGCCGGCGAAGTCCACCTGTCGAGAGCAGTCCGCCGAAATGACGACAGATGAGCGGAGAAGAGGTTGTCGCGATGAGTGAGGCCATGGTCGAGTTCGCTGCGGCTCCGCCATCGACAGGCGGCGGTGGCCTGCTACGCCGGCTGAACCTGTTGACGGCGGTCGCAGGTGGTGTGCTGTTCGCCGCAATCGGTTGGTACATATCCCACCGGATCATGCAGCTCGGCGACTTCGGCTCCGACCGGGTCGTCACCATTACCCTGATCTGCTGGGCCCTGGGCTTCATGGTCGGCATCGGGGCATTTGCCGGCCCGCTCCGGTGGCTGCTCGGTCGCGACCAGGAGCACGAGGACGAGATGTTCCTCGCGGGCAAGGATCAAGGAATCGGGCGCTACTTCCGCTTCACCACCGACCACAAAGTCGTCGGCATCCAATACCTCGTCGTCACCATGGTCCTGTTCGCAGTCGGTGGGACGCTGGCGATGACGATCCGCACCAACCTCATCACGCCCAACTCCGGATTCCTCGGTCCGCAGACATACAACGCCGTCGTCGGGATACACGGCCTCGTCATGATCATCGCAACGATCGTGATGGTCACTGGCCCGTTCGGCAACTTCATCATGCCGATCATGATCGGCGCGCGGGACATGGCCTTCCCCCGGCTGAACGCACTGAGCCTGTGGCTGCTCGTCGCTGCGGTGCCGATCCTGTTGTCGGCCGCCTTCCTCGGCGGGATCCCGACGGGTTGGACGGGATACGCCCCGCTCGCGGACCAGGCGCCGCCCGGCATGGATGCCTACACAATGACGATCATCGTCTTTGCCATGTCCAGTGCGATAGCCGGCGTCAACATCACCACGACCGCGCTGACGATGCGGGCCCGCGGCATGACATGGAGCCGCACCCCGATCTTCGTCTACGGCGTCGTGGCCAGCGTCGGACTGGCGATCCCGGCGTTCCCGATGTTCATGTCCGCCGAGGTGCTGTTGGGCATGGACCGCAGTTTCGGAGCGCAGTTCTACGTCGCGGCCGGCGGCGGAAGTCCGTGGCTCTACACGAACCTGTTCTGGCTGATGGGACATCCAGAGGTGTACGTCATCGTGCTGCCCGCGGTGATCGCACTGATGGAGATCACGCCGGTGTTCACCCGCAAACCGTTGTTCGGGTTCAACGTCGCCGTCCTGTCGATCGTGGGCATCGTCGGGCTGAGCGTCATGGTGTGGGCACACCACATGTTCACCACCGGGTGGGCACCTGACCTCAACGGCTCGTTCATGCTCACCACGGAGCTCATCTCGATACCGACCGGACTTCTGTTCCTTGTCATCATCGGCACGATCTGGCGCGGCCGGGTCTGGACGACGCTGCCCATGATGGCCGTCTACGCAATGCTGTGGAACTTCATCATCGGCGGAGTGACTGGGATCTACCTGTCCGACGTCCCGGCGGACTATGCGTTGCACGGATCGATGTTCGTGACTGCGCACTTCCACTACACGCTGATGGGCGCAGGACTGACCGGCGCGATCGGTGCATTGTTCTACTGGTTCCCGAAGATGACCGGGCGGATGATCAACAAGCGGGCCGGCCTCGTCTCCTTCTGGCTGGTCCAGATCGGCTTCAACGTCACCTTCATGGGCATGTTCGCGGTCGGCCTGGCGGGCCAGCCGAGACGGGTGGTGCACTACGACCACCTGTTCGCCGTCGGGAATTTCGTGTCGACGATGGGCGCCTACTGCATCGGGGTGGGCATGTTGATACTTCTCTACGCAGTCGTGAGTTCGTGGCGACACGGCGCGGTCGCGCCCGCCAACCCCTGGGGCGCCAAGACGTTGGAGTGGGCGGTGCCCAACCCGATCCCGCTGGAGAACTTCGAGGTTCTTCCTGTGGTCATCTCCGACCCGTACGGGTACGGCGAGGGCGACCCCGTCCTGCCTCCGACGCAGCGGGAACTGGTACCGGTGGGTGCGCCCAGGGATCCGGTCGCCGAGGACGACACCGAGACGAGCCAGTCATGACGGCCGTCATTCCTGCTGGGCCGGCTCGCCACGTCGAGGACCTCGATGCCGTCGGGCGCCGCTGGCGATTAGGTGTGGTGCTGTTCATCTTCGCTGACGCCGCGTTTGTCGCCAGCCTGGTATTCACGTACTTCTATCTTCGCGGGCTGAACACGGACTCCGGCTGGTTTCCTGACGGCGCCGCCAGCACTCCGATCTGGATCGGCTGGACCATTGCGGCCGGGACGGTTCTCAGCGCGGCTGCCTACCGGTGGGGACACTCCGGGATCCGGGCTGGAAAGGAAGAGCGCCTGGTGCTCGGGGCAGGGCTGGCGGTTCTGGTCGTCCTCGTCGTCGTAGTCGGTCAACTGATCCAGCTGGCGACGTTCCCTTTTGGGGTCGCGGATAGTTCGTATGGGTCGACGACCTATGTGCTGGGGGCCGCGAACATGTTCCACCTCCTGATCACACTGTTCGTAGGACTCGGAATAGTGAACCGGGGACGCCTGCACAAGTTCAGCTCCACCAACAACTGGCAGGTGCAGATCATCGGCCTCTGGTGGACCTGGGTTGCCGCTGCGGCCGTCCTGAGCGCCTTCACCACATCTTTCGTCGCGAGCCCCAATCTGCTGGTTGGAAACGGGTGACCCTCCCAGCGCACAAGGTCAAGGCACCGGGTCGCGACCGTCACACCTCACAGTGTCAGCTGCCGCTTGTTTGAGCGCCGAGCCTGGCAACCCAGCCGGGCAACGCCAGCGGTGTGAAGCGTGCGCCGTCACCGGTCACCGACCACAGGATCGCGCCATGCGAGGCTGTGGAGGCGGCGAATCCCGCACCGTTTCCGGTAGGGGAAAGGTCCGTCAGTCCAGGGGGAGTGACGCCGGCGTCGACCCACGTCTGGCCTGAATCGTTCGAGGCAAAGACATGTTCGGCATGACCGGCTCGACCGGCTATCCATACCTGAGATCCGTGGCACCCCCACGCGGGTGAACCGGACCAGAGCGGCACTGAACCTCCGGTCCGCCACGTCTTGCCACTGTCGGTGGTGTGATCCACCCGCACCGTGCCGTGCCCATCGACAAGGGGCAGCAGCCGACTCGATCCCTCGCCGCAGGGAGCGAGGGCGGCGACCGGGCCGCCGGTGGCCTGGGGCAGTGGCACCCAAGTACGTCCGGCGTCTGACGTCTGGAACGCGATCGCAGTGCCGCGTAGGCCATGTCCGCCGAGCCAGCCGAGCGTGGCACTGGCCCACGTCACGCTGTCCACGCGCAGGCCGCCGCCCGGAGCCAGAGCAGCCGCGCTGGTCAGACGGGTCCAGCCTTCTCCTGCTTGAGCTACTACGGTTCCCCCCTCGGGGGCCAGGACCGCCGACACGTGACCTGCGGCGATGCTGACAGCGGCACGGGAGTTGCTGACCGCGCCAGGCAGTTCACTCGGATGCCAGGGACCAGTAGTGCCGCTCGTCAGGACCGGGGATCGGGTGAGGCGCTCGTAGCCGCCGACCACGACCACGACATCGTTCTTGACCGCTGCAGCAACCAAGCCGCCACCCGTTGGGACCGCGGGCGGTGTGCGGTTCTGGACGTGCCGCCAACCGTCGGTCGTTCGCAGCAGCACCCACGAGTGTCCGCTGGGCCACACGGCCAGGCCCACCGCGCCGTCTCTCATCAGCAGGTAAGGCGCGGTGGCCGGGATCGGAGCGCCGGCATCACTGGAGTAGGGCGCTGGACGAGCTGAATGTGTTCGGGGCGAGCACGCCGACATGGCGAGTATCCCGGCGGTTGACATGGCGGCGACGCACAAAAGCCGACTCGGTTGACATCGATTCACCCGCCTAGTTCCTCAACAGCTTGCGGATCTCATCGCGGACTTGGTGGCCGTATCCAGCAGTGAGGTCCGAGTTCGCCCCGTCGCCGAGGTAGGCCGTCAGGTTGCCGTCCGCTGAGATGAAATAGATCCCTGTGCTGTGTTCGATCATCCCGACGCTCGGGACGGCGACGGCCACGCCGTAGGACGCCAGCACGGCCTGCAGGCTCGCGGCCGATCCAGTCAGGAAATGCCAGTTCGGCAGCTCGCCCAAGCCGTGCGACGCAGTGAACGCGGCGACATCGGAGACATTATGAAAGACGGGGTTGGTGTCGATCGCCACCAACTCGACGCGTTCGGCGAGTGAACCGATCTCGGCGTCCGCGAGCGCAAGCTGATTGGCGATGACCGGGCACTCGTCACTGCAAACGGGGTCCAAGAAGGTCACCAGCGTCACCTTGCCCCGCAAGTCCGCCATCGACAGGGAGCGCCCATTCTGATCGGTCAAGTCGAAGCTCGGCGCGGGGCGATGGGTGAGCGCCACCACCCCGCCGTCGCTGTCAGCGGCGACCGCAGCGGCGTCGGGCGGGCCGAGCAGAAGACCGGCGAGCAGCAAGGGGACAGCAACAACGGCGCCTACCCCGAGTGCGGCCACCGTGCAGAGGAGTGGTTCCCGCAACCGGCGCAGCCGAGGCGACCACACCGACGAAGCGACTGCCCGAGATCGGGCGGCGCTTGACAAGGACCAATCGGGCAGAGCCGTTGCGAGCAGTACGCCGAGGGGCAACGCGGTATCGGGATCCGTCCCGGTGCCGCCAAGGACTCCGAAATCCTGCCCCAGCCACCACGTCGCGGCGCACAGGACCAATCCAGCAACGATGTACCGGGATCGCGCGCTCACGCACAAGCCGACCCCGACCCAGAGGAGGATGGCAATCAATGCGGCATTGACCACCGCGGGGTGAGACTGACTCAACGTCGCGACGGTCGCAATCGGTCGCCTCAGTAGCGTCGGCTGCGTCATCTCAGCATTACTGACGAATGGTTGCGACAGCCCGGCGGCGGACCAGGATCCCTCCCACGGAAGGGCCTGTAGACCCGCGCCCAGCAGAACCCAGATGCCGACGGCTCGGCGCACCAGGCGGGTGCACCGGCCCGATCTCCACCACTGCCAAGGGGCGAGCAGCAGCCCGCCAGCGAGCGCGTATACGAGGACAGCGCCCGGAGCACCGCCCAGCCAGGAGGCGCCTGGCGCCAGTACCCCGCCCAGAAATTCTCCTACCACCCAGACCCACAAGCTCCACGCCACCGAGAGACCCAGACTCGCTCTGCTGAGAATTCCCCGACCCCCGAGCAAGATGAGCAGCCCCAAGCCAACCTGGACCCACACCGTGACAGCGTCTGCAGCGACGGGGTGACTCGTCCACATCCGCGCCAACGGCTGCACGACGTCCGCCAGCCACGGCGGACTCGAGGCGAGCCCCGGCGCGATCACGCGCCGGATGAAACCACCTGGCATCTGCCGCTGTGCCTGGAGTAGCCCGTCGATGATCCACAGCAGACCAAAACACGTACGAAGGAAGCGGCGGGCGGATGGCTCGGTTCGGGAATCGGCAGGTACGCCGAACAATACGGCGTTCACCCGCCCCGACGCTTCGGCATGACGCCAGCCAAATAGCAGCACCAGTATGCCCGCGGCCAACGCTGCGATCGTCAGCAACGCCGCGCTGTGCAAAAGCAGGGAGAAGAGCTGCGGGCTGAGATCTGCGAGCGGTCCTTCCGGCGTGGGCACTTATGGAGTCCACAAGACGGCAAGCGGCCTCACGTCACGTCCACCGGGAGCCGGGGGTGGTGCCTGCATGGCCATCTCCAGACGCCGGCCGTCGCGTACTGCGGGTTCTTCGATCTTATCGATTCGCGGGACCGCTGCAAACACTTCGCCCCCTCGGTTGATCGCCCGACACACACGTCAACCGCACGCGATTCACCAGTGGAATCACAGGGCCAGTAGCAAGAGGGACCATACGCCGGATTGATCGACGCATTCTAGTTCTCGACATTTGAGAGCACTTGAGGCGTCCGCACGACCTGCAGCGTGGGGCGCTCAATCGGCTCGTGGCGCGGCGGAGCGGTGCGGCGGCCGTGCGGTATTCGAATTGTGACGCGCGTCCCCGATCCCAATGAGCTGGCGACGTGCAAAGTGCCACGCCATGCCTCAACAACAGCGCGCACGATGGTCAGGCCCAGACCGCTACCAGCCCGCTCACCCGCGTTTGTGCTGATGTGGAACAGGTCGGTGACGTGGGCGAGATCCTCGGGCGGAATCCCGGCACCGGAATCCTCGACGGAGATGATGACTTGGTGATCCTCGCTCCAGGCATCGACCGATATCGAATCGCCTGGTCCAGTGAACTTGACCGCGTTCTCGATGAGACAATCCAATGCGGCCTCCAGGCGCTCGGCATCAGCGAGGATAGTGCCAGCCGTGCAAGACTCCGCCCACTCGCGAGCCACCCCCGTCTCCCATCTGAGCACCACCGCCTCAATCACCGCAGCGACATCGACCGGTTGTAGAGGTGACGTAGCGTCCACCCGCACGAGGGTCATAAGGTTGGTGGCCAGGACCGAAGCCTTGTCCAATTCGCTCAAGACCAATTGGGCGTCGCGCTCGGTCCGCTCGTCGGTCGCGCCATCGTGGATCAGATCCGTGAAGCCACGGGCGATCGTCAACCGGGTGCGCAGCTCGTGGGAGCCGAAGCGGGTCGCAAGCTCGCGGTTTCGGGCCCGCACACTCTCACTCTCGCGCAGCTCGGCGATGCGAAGCTGGGCGGCCTGGTGGCGGTTGACGTGCCAAATCAGCATTGAAGCGATCACCGCCATCAGGAGGATCTCGGCGCATTCCTCCCAGCCGATTATTCCTCTCGCTGCATCCTTGATCAGGGGAACGCCGGTTACGACAGTGATCGCCGAAAACGTCAACCACGTCGTCGCAGGTGACCATCGGGCCAGGCCATAGAGAAACGCAAAGCTCGCCCAGATCAGGTGGTACGGGATCGTCTCCTCGCCCGGCAAGAGGAACATGAGTGCAGCGTTCGGGACGGCGAAGCAGAGCCATCCTGTTGCTAGCAGCGCTTTAGCACGCGACGAGCCGATAACCAACATTTCTCACCGTTTCGATGGTGTCCGGTGCCAATTTGGCGCGCAGCCGACCAACATATACGTCGACCACATTGGTCCCCGGATCGAAATTTACTCCCCACACCTCGGCGAGCAAATCCTCCCGGGAGCAGGTTTCGCCCTTATGCTGCAACAGGTGAGTGAGCAACGTGAATTCACGTTGCGAGAGCGAAATCCGCTGATCATTTATTACCAGTTCCTGGCGGTTAACGTCGAGGCAGCCGACCGAGTCGATGGGCACGAACGGTGAACTAGGAGTTCTGACGTTGTCGTCTCGAAGACGTAGCCGTACTCGGGCGAGCAGTTCCGCATTCACGAACGGCTTCGGTACGAAATCGACGGCCCCGCCATTGAGAGCCCCAACCCGCCTGCTCACTTCGAGGACTGAGGACAGGATTAGCACCCGGGCACTGGGCCGGGAGGCCAGGAGCATGTGTAGGACCTCCTCGCCGGACTGATCAGGGAGCATCAGGTCGAGAACAACCAAGTCGTGGTCGGTGGCGAGCGCGGCGTTTAGACCCTGCGAGCCGGTGGACGCGCTCGTTATGTGGTAGCCCGCGTCTTCAAACAGCCGTTCGAGCAACGCTCGCAAACGCGGCTCATCTTCGATGAGCAATATGTTCGCCACCGCAAGCCCCCGATGTGGATATAGAAGTAGTCAACCCGGAAGTGACGGGAGGCACAAGGGCGATCGTGGCTGCGCCGGCGATTGTCCCGATTCAGGGTGATTCTGACTGGGTCGCGGCTGGGCGCGGGAGGCGAACCGGCTCGGCTCCAGGTCGCGTTGCGAGCGCGCGCCACGAATCCGGCTCCGGGACGGCCATTCTCGGCACGCTGACCGCGGCCGGCGAACCGGCGAATCCTGCTGGATGTCTCGCCTCGCCGGGCAGCGCGGCCGAGCTGACCCCGATCCGACGGGCGCGTCACGTCATCAGCACATTCGCCAACTGGCGGTAGCCGTCGATCGGGTCGACACCGTTCTCGGTTATGAGCTGGATCGCGACGTGGTCGGCACCGGCGTCGAGGTGCTGCTCGACGCGCGCGGCGGCAGTCTGCGCGTCTCCCCGGCCGACGAGTGCGTCGATGAGCTCGTCGCTGCCGCCCTCGGCGAAGTCGTCATCGCTCCAGCCGAGGCGTCGCAGGTTGGCGAGGTAGTTGGTCAGCTCGAGGTAGGGCTTGGCCACCACCCGCCTGCCGAGGTCTCTTGCCTTGAGCGGGTCAGCCTCGACCACAATCTTCTGCTCCGGCGCGAGCAGGGCGTCCTTGCCGAGCAGTTCGCGGGCTCGACGGGTGTGCTCGGGTGTGGTCAGGTACGGGTGCGCGCCCGCGCTGCGATCTCTGGCCAGCGTAAGCACCTTCGGCCCAAGAGCAGCGAGCGCACGCTCGTCCTGCGGGACCCCCCCCGTCGTCGAGGACGTCGAGGTATTCGACGAGGCTGCGGTACGGGTGCTGGTAGTCGCCGACCGCCTCCGGATGGCCTACGCCGACACCGAGCAGGAAGCGGCCGGGAAAGGCGGCGGTGATGCGGTGGTGTGACCTCGCGACCGTCGGGGCGTCGGCGGTCCAGATGTTGACGATGCCGGTGGCGAGTACCAACGTCTCGGTCGCGGCCAGCAGGTCATCGACGATGCGCAGGTCGCCGCCGGGGGAGCCACCGATCCAGATGGCGCCGTAACCCAGTGACTCGACTTCGCTCGCGAGCTCGGCGCTCAGTCTCGTCGAGTGTGCCCAGACTCCGATCCTGCCGAGACTTGGTCGCACGAGGTGTCCTCTCATCAGCAACGTCCTAACAGGACGACGTCTCGGACGCCCGCCACATTCCCGGCGGACCTCGCATGGCCATCGGGCCGACTACGGTTGCTCGGGTGCGGGTAGCGACCTGGAACGTGAACTCGGTGCGGCAGCGGACGCCGCGGCTGCTGCCGTGGCTGGACGAGCGTCAGCCCGATGTGCTGTGCCTGCAAGAGACGAAGCTCGCCGATGATGCGTTTCTCGATTTGCTCGGCGCCGAGTTCGATCGCCGTGGGTACGCGGTCGCCTACCACGGTGAGGCGCAATGGAACGGAGTCGCGATCCTGTCCCGGGTAGGCCTGGACGAGGTGGTACCCGGTCTGGCCGGTGCGCCCGGATTCCCTGGTCCCGAGGCGCGGGCAGTGGCCGCCACCTGCGGCGCAGTCCGGGTGCACTCGGTGTATGTGCCCAACGGGCGGGTCCCCGACTCCGATCACTACGTCTACAAGCTGGCGTGGCTCGCCGCTTTGCGCGAAGCCGTGGCGGCCGGCCCGTCGGATGTGCTGGTCTGCGGCGACATGAATATCGCACCGACGGATGCCGACGTGTTCGACCCGCAGGCCTACGTCGGCCAGACTCACGTCACCGAACCGGAGCGTGCAGCGCTGGCCCAGCTCCAGAATCTGGGTTTGCGTGATGTCGTGCGCGAGCGTTGGCCGGCCGAGCGGGTGTTCACCTACTGGGACTACCGCGCGGGAATGTTCCACCAAGACCTGGGCATGCGCATCGATCTGGTCCTGGCCAACGTCGCGGTAGCCGACCGAGTACGGGCAGCGTGGGTGGACCGCCATGCCCGCAAGGGAGCCGGGCCGAGCGATCACGCACCGGTCATCGTCGACCTCGATGACGCACCGGACGGCGATATCGGCCCGGTCGTGCCCCCGCCCTCGGCGCCGCGCCGGGCCCGTCGCCCCGTGACATTGCCGCAATCCAGGTGACCGCACGCGGACGTGAGCCCTGCCGGTGTCGCGCAAGGGATCGGCGCGGCGTCATAT
This sequence comes from Pseudonocardiales bacterium, assembly GCA_003243915.1. Taxonomy (GTDB): domain Bacteria; phylum Actinomycetota; class Actinomycetes; order Mycobacteriales; family Jatrophihabitantaceae; genus QHCC01. The sequence continues at coordinate 23,040 of QHCC01000041.1, forward strand.
GCACCGTTCTACGCTGGCGTGATGCTTACCTGCGTCGTGGAGTACACCATCGATGCCGCGAAGACCGAGGCGTTCGAGCAGTTCGCCAGGACGTGGATCGGTCTGGTGGACAAGCACGGCGGCACCCACCACGGTTACTTCCTGCCGAGCGAGGGGGCTAGCGACCGCGCCCTCGCCCTGTTCTCGTTCCGGTCGATGGCTGAGTATGAGACCTACCGATCGCGGTTCGGGGTCGATCCGGAATTTGTGGCTGCGGACGAGATTCGGGATACGAGCGGCTGTGTGCTGCGCTACGAGCGGTCGTTCATGCGCCCGGTGTTGACTGCATTGGCGCCGGACTAACGCCGACGCCGCACCACCTGATCGCTGACCGGGCGGGCAGTGAACCGGTATGCGCGCGGTCGCCTGCCTACCCGCTCTCGGTCATCACCAGGCTGTCGATCTGTCCCATCGCGGCGGTCATGCCCTCCTCCATCCCCATCGCGGCCAGCTGCTCCATGGCCTCGGTGGTCGGGAAGACCGTCGTGACCTGCATCCGCGTCCCGCCTGACTCCTCGTGCAAGCTGACGCTGATGTTCATGACGGGCATGTCCGGATTGGGATTGCCGTCCGCGTCGGCAAATCCGTCGACGAACTCCAGGTGGTGGGGAGCGTCGACGGCCGATACGCGCCACCATCCGTGGTGGGTGTCGCCCTCGGGGCCGGTCATGAAGTAGGTGACGGTGCCGCCCGGGGTGATGTCGTGGCCGACCACGGTCGCCGGGTAGGTCGGCGGACCCCACCACTTCTCGAGCTGACGCGGGTCCGTCCACACCTGCCATACCCGTGCGCTCGGCGCGTCGAACTGCGCGGTGATCGTCATCGTCAAGGACTCGGTGTCCTTCTCGACGGAGGTAACGCTCATGACGTGTCTCCTTTGCTATCGGGAATGGGGGGACTTGTGACAAGGTCTTCGATGCGGCCGAGGCGCCCTTGCCACAGCGCCTCGATCTGATCGAGCACACGGTGCGCCTCACGCACGGTGCCCACCTCACCGCGCACGCGCTGCTCCCGCCCCAGCCGGTGTTTGCTGACCAGGCCAGCGCGTTCGAGCACCGCCACGTGCTTCTGCACTGCGGCGAAGCTCATCGGGTAACGCCGGGCCAGGTCGGACACCGAGTGCTCGCCCTGCACGACGAGGGCGACGATGTCCCGGCGGGTGGTGTCGGCGAGCGCGTGGAAGACCCGGTCCGCACCCGCGCCGCTCATCCTTTCTACAACCATACGGTTGTACGTTAGTCGAGGTCGACCTGCCGCGCAAGGGCCGGGCCATCCGAGAAACAGCGCGACTGCGGGAAGCCAACCAGTCGTGATGAGCAGGTAGCCGCCCACACCGGCAAGCAGGCCGAGCAGGGCTAGATGACGTCGGCGGGAATCTCACCTCGTCGGGAGGGTCCTAGTGGCGCCCGCGGAACTGGAATGGTCGCGTTTGGTAGGTCATGTATAGATTGTGCGGCAACAGGCAGAAGGCCTCGATCTGGACGGTCCCGTCGGCAATGACGAGCGGCACGGTGCCACTGAGCGATCCCACCTGCAGCGTCACCTTCCATCGGCCGCCCCCTGGTAGCGGTCTGGTGAGGCCCGCCGTAATCGCGCTCTGGCCCCGGGCGGGCACGAGTTCCACCGTCAGCCCGACGGTGGATGGCGGACACGGCGAGGTAGCGGATGCAGTGATGATCGTGCCAACCCCTCCCGCCGCAGGCGAGATGGTGAACGTGGCCGGTGGTCCGCCGTAGCAGAACCAGCTAGCGGCAGAATTCGGGTCGATCGCGCGGGCAGCGACGTTCTGCTCGACCGGATATGCCCACTGGCAGGCTGCCGTCATGTCGATGGGTGTCGTTGCGACCCCGTGCTGGCACGCCCAATTGTTGGCGGCGTCCCCGGGGCCGAGCAGCGGTTTGGTGGTGAGGGCTCGTATCGCACGGACCTGCGGGGACGTGCAGTACGCGTTGAGGTTGATCCCACCGAGCAAGGCGCTCTGATCAGGGATCGCGGAAGCGGGTGGTGCCGTCGGCCCACTCGGGGTTCGTCGCAGCGTGGAGTGGCTGGTGAGCTTCTTGCCCCGATAGACGAAGTCGTTGTCGATCACCAGAGTCTCGGCTGAACACGTCGTGGCGAGCGCGATCGACCCGGTCTGTAGGGGAGTCCCAGGACTGGTGGTGTGGGCGTAGCCGGCGTAGAGAGTCGTCGCCGAATGTCGCCGGTCGATCGCGAACTCGGTCAGGGTGTGATCACCGCTCGCGCGCCACCTGCCCGTCACGACGCCATAGCTGACGTCGATGAACTGCGCGCCCCGCAGCGTTCCGACCGCCGGTGGTTCCCCCGCCGGATCGACACTGAAGAATGTGCCATCGGGCGAGAATCGGACGAACGACGCGTTGGACCCGGCTGGGTTGTGCACCAAGACCGGCGTGCCGTCCCACACATCGTCGTACGCGCCGGCCGCCGCGATCCAGGTTCCAGAGATACAGCGCGCGGCGGCTTCGGAGACTGGGCCGACGACTGTGGTGTGCTTTGTCACTGTCTTGTGGGAGCTACCGCCGCGGAGCGCGATCGCGGTGACGGGTATTGCGATGGCGAGCACCACGGCTGCTGCCGCGGCACCGATCCAGCGACGGGGTAGCCGTGACAGGCGGCGGGTGGCGGTGCCGGTGGCGGCGGTCGCGGCGGTGCCGGTGGCGGCGGTCGCGGCGGTGCCGGTGGTGGTGGCGGCGTCGGTGAATACTGTCGCGGCGGTGCTCGCGGCTGTGCCGGCGGCGGTGCCCGCTGAGCCGGCAGCCAGGACCGCGGCGCCGGTGCCGGCTGCAGTGACCAGGCCCGCGATGGAGGACCGCGCCAGCCAGTCGGGCCCGTAACGCTTACCCGCGGCATACTCCAGGCGGTCGAGGAAGGCGCGGGCATCAGCCGGTCGAGCGGCCGGGTCCTTGGCCATCGACTGGGCCACCAGCTCACCCAGCGCCGGACCGTGCCCGGCCAGCGCAGGCGGCGCCTGGGCCAGGTGGGCCTGCAACACAGCATCGGCGGTGGGGGCCGGGAACGGCACCCGACCCGAGAGCAGATGGAACAACACCGCGGCAGCGGAATACACGTCACTGGCCTTGCCCACCGCCGCACCACGACACGCCTCCGGGCTCATGAACGCCGGGGTGCCACACACGCCGGTGCCACCCACCGGCGCCGCCAACCCAAAATCGACCAGCTTGGACGTCCCACCCCGATCAGCCAAGATGTTGGCCGGCGCGAAGTCCCGGTGCACCAGATCACGCTCATGGGCATGAGCCAGCCCCAACAACGCCCCCCGCAACACCCCCAACGACTGCTCCGCGCTCAACCGCCCCGAACTAGCCAGCAGCGCCGCGACAGTGACCCCGTCCACCCACTCCTCAGCGATCCACACCCGCGCCGGCTCCTCGACGAAGTCGAAAACCGCCACCACATGCTCATCATCCAAAGACGCCAACGTCTGCGCCTCAGCCCGAAAACGTTCCAACAACCCCGGCACCGCAAGCAGCTGCCGACTCAACTCCTTGATCGCCGCCAACCGCCCGATCTCACGATGCCGAGCCCGGTACACCGTCCCCGTCGACCCCACCGCCACGGTCTCCAACACCTCATAGGAGCCGAACACCACCATCACAAACCCCCCGCCGAATCACCGGAAGCTAGCACCGCAAACCACCAGCGACCAGCCGAGGTTGCTCGCATCCGCGGGCGAACAGGCGCGTCACCGGGTAGTGCTGGTGGTGGCCTTGGGCCGCGCCGTCCGGGTAGATGTCGGGGTCGCCCGCGGAGAGCTGGTCGGCGCCGACGGGGTGGACGTCGGACTGGCAGTCCGAACCGCGCCCGGACCGGACCGGAACGGCCCGGGGTCGCCGGGGCACAGCGGGTAGGTCCAGGCTCGAGCGGTGCCGTCCGCGCCGGTCTCGGCTCCCGGCGCGGGGTTGCCGTCCTGGCATGTGCCCGAACCCACCTGGATCGGATTGCCGTTCTGGTCGAACAACCTGGCACCGTCGACGCGGTTGCCGTTCTGGTCGTAGACGTACACGTCGCTGACGTCGAACGGGGGCGAGTAGGAACCGGCCGCCGGATCGACGTAGTACGTCGTCGTCGCTCCGCCGCCGGAAGCCAGAGCGGTCAGTGCCCACACCGCGATCACCGCGTTCCCGACGGCGATGGCGCGGCGCGGCCACCGAGTGAACCGAGGCGATCGCCCGCCGAACCACACTGACGCGGCGACCGCCACGACGGTGATGCAGAACCCCGCCAGCGCGCTCGAGCCGAGGCTCGGGGTCAAGCCGTTCCAGCTGCTCCGGTCGTGCACGCCGCAGGTGAACAGGGCGATGATCCATCCGCGCAGCACCCACCAGCCTGGGCGTAATGCGCGGAGCAGGTCGACCAGCCGCGGATACCCGACGAGGGACCCGACCCGGACGTCGACCCGACCGGCGAAATCCGTGACCCGGGCGGCGATGTCGGCCAATCCGGTGCGCGCACCCCCGGCCGCGAAGTCGGCCGCAACGGGCTCCAGCCCGGCCGCGGCCCGCAACTCCTCGGCGTACACCGTCGGCTCGCCGAGCCGTTCCCGCAGTGATCCCTCGCCCTCGGCCAACACCTCCGTCAGGTGGTACGGAAGGTCGTCGAGCAGGTCGTCACCGAGCTCGCCCGGCAGATCGACGAGTGCAGCGCGCACGGCGTCGCAGTACTGCTCGACTTCCAGCGAGCTGGTCGAGGTCATCCCGTTGCTCATGCCGCGACCTTCCCTTCAAGGAGGCTGTTCATCGATCCGGAGAACTCGCTCCACACCTTGCGAGACAGCTCCAGCTGGCTGCGCCCGGCCTTGTTGAGCGCGTAGTACTTGCGGTGCGGCCCTTCCTCACTGGGCACCACGTAGGTGGTGAGCGACCCGGCCTGGAACAGCCGGCGCAGCGTCCCGTACACGGAGGCGTCGCCGATCTCGTCGAGCCCGGCGGCGCGCAGCCGCCGGACGATGTCGTAGCCGTAGCCGTCCTCGTCGCGCAGTACGGCGAGCACCGCGAGGTCGAGGACCCCCTTGAGGAGTTGTGTGCTGTCCATGCCCGCACGGTACTACGGATTACGTGGTACAACTAATATCAGAGTACGGTGTGTCGCGCAGTACTAGGCCGCTGAGTCCTAAGATACGACCCGGATGCGGTCTCGCGGGAGAAGGTTGCCATGCACCCTGCCTATGAAGACGACGTACTGCGGAAGCTGACCGCGGCCGACCGGACCGACCTGTCGCGCAGGTTGACGGTCATCGAGAATGAACTCGACGCCGGACTCAGCGGTAGCCATCAGGCCCGGGAGCTGTTCATCACGATCACCGCGTGCGCGTCCGTGATCCTCATCCCTTGGATCGCGGTCCTGCCGACCCTGCTTCCGGCCACCCACGCCGTAACCCACTGGCGGGAGGTGTGGGTCGGATTCGACATCACGCTCGCGATCATGCTGGCCTGCACCGCATGGCTGGCGATCCGCAGACGTCAGGTCGTGGTGTTGGTCGCCTTCGGGACCGGGACGTTGCTCGTATGCGATGCCTGGTTTGACCTGATGACCGCCGCCAGCGGTTGGGATCGCGTGTTGAGCATCGGGAGCAGCGTGCTCGAAGTGAGCCTGGCAGGGATCCTGTTCAATACCGCCCGCTTGTTTTTTCACTACACGGCACACAGCTCCGGATCGCCCGACGCCGGAGGGATCGCGGAACTGTTGGACCGTAGTCGGGGCGCGCTCAAGGGTCTGCCGCCAGGTCTCGAGAGGCTGTCCCTGCCCCGGGTCATCAAGCAGCACCGTGCTTCGCGCTAGCTGCCCGGAGGTCGTTCCCGCCTGGCGGTTACCGCCGAGGTAATCGACGTGGGTACGTCGATGCTGATTATCTGGACCCATGGCAACCAGCAGTCCCGAGCGCCGGATTCGCTATGACCGTTCATTGCGTGCGGTGATGTGGATGGACGCTTTCCTGTCCATGGCCCTCGTCGTCGTGAGTGTGATCGCGAGTCCGATCGTCGCGACGTTGGGGGTGCCGTCGGGCTTCGTTCTCGGAATCGGCCTTTCGGCCATCGTGTGCGCCGTGCTGCTGGCGTCTTTCGGGGCGATCACCGCAGTCTTGATCATGCTGCGGTTGCGGGCTGGCGTGTACCTGTTGCCGGTGGACCTGCGGCTGCCGCTGCCAGCCCCCATGCGCCCTGCGACTGCCCCTTCACGTCGGTGAATACGGACCGGACGGTCGCCTACTCGCGCAGACGCTGCGGGCGGGTTTGCTGGCCGCAAGCGGGGTGCTGCTACCTGCGCTGCCGCTGGAGCCCAGCAAATGCGCTAGCTTGGTGGCCCTGTAGGGCTCGCCTAGTGGCCGATGGCGGCGGTCTTGAAAGCCATCGTGCGATCGTGTGCGGGTTGCCGTCAGGCGCGAAAACACGGGGAATGTCGCGCTCCTTATCATCCTTAACAGTGTGCCTCCGACCGTCTGCGGTTGCTGGCGGCATTGCTGGCGCATGGCTGTGCTGCTGCTTCCCGGTCGACAGCCACCCCGGCAGGCGTTCGATGATCCCTCGGCCCCGGCCGGCGAAGTCATGCGCGCCGATGACCGACGAAATCTGCCTCCGAGACATCCTGCCTAAATCCGGCATACCACTCGCAATCCGAAGTGCGGCGACGCGGCGCCTGGAGCCGCAGACGAAGTTGCCGGATGGAGGCACAATTGTCGGCATGACCCGAGTGCTCGAGCGCGACAGCCAGCTCGCAGCGCTGCGCTCGTACGCCGAGGAAGCGCGGGCCGGCGCTGGACGGATGGCGTTGATCTCCGGCGAGGCCGGCATTGGCAAGTCCACGCTCGTCGAGGGACTCGAGGCGACGCTGCCCGACGCGACGTGGTGGTGGGGCGCGTGCGACGGGCTGTCCACGCCGCGCGCGCTGGGCCCGCTCACCGACATCGCGGCCCAGGCCGGCGGCGAGCTGTACGCGGCTTGCCAGGACGGCTCGTCTCGCGACGCGCGTTTCGATGCGCTGCTGACCACGCTGCAGGACGGCGCCGAGCTGCGCGTCGTGGTGATCGAAGACCTGCACTGGGCTGACGAGGCCACACTCGACATGCTGCGCTTCCTTGGCCGACGGATCCGCGGCGCCAGCGTGCTCGTCCTGCTCACGTACCGCGACGACGCGCTCGCACCCGACGAGCCGTTGCGCGTCACCCTCGGCGATCTTGCGACGCACCGCTCCACCCGCCGCGTCGCGCTGGGCCCGCTGTCGGTCCAGGCCGTCGGGCAACTCGCCGAGGCCACCGGATTCGAGCCGAATGAACTGTACGAGCTCACCGGCGGCAGCCCGTTCTTCGTGGCGGAGGTGCTCGCCACCGGATCGCTCGGCGTTCCCAGCTCGGCGCGTGATGTCGTGCTGGCGCGTGCGGCAGCGCTCACGCCGGAGGCGCGCGGCGTGCTCGATCATGCCGCGCTGATGGGTGCCCGCATCACGCCGGCACTGCTCAGCGCGGCGTCCGACCACGTCGACGAGTTGATCACCGGCGGACTGCTCGTGCGCGACGGCGACGCACTCCGGTTCCGGCACGAGATCGCGCGACAGGCGGTGCAGGAAGAGATCGCGCCGCACAAGGCGACGGAGCTGCACCGGGCCGTCTTAGATGCACTGCTCGCGACCGGATGCACCGATGACGTCCGCCTCGCGTTCCATGCCGACGCTGCCGGCGACACCGCGCGAGTGCTCGAGCATGCCCCGCGCGCGGGGCGCGCGGCGGCCGCGGTCGCGTCGCACCGCGAGGCGGCCGCCCAGTTCGAGCGCGCCGTACGGTATGCCGACGCCACTGACATCGAGACGCGCGCGGCGCTGTTCGACGAATACGCGAATGAACTCGGTCTGGTCGAGCGGTGGGAGGACGCGGCGGTGATCCGCCGGGCGGCGATCGACCTGTGGCGCGAGGCCGGTAACCCGTTGCGCGAGGGGGCGGCCGAAACCTGCTTCGGCACGGTGATGTGGCGGCTGTGCCGCGGAACCGAGTCGATTGCGGCCAATCGCCGGGCGCGGGACTTGCTTGAGCCGCTCGGGCGTACCGAAGAGCTCTGCGTTCTCTACGCGGGCGGTGGCGGCGCCGTCGATCCCGCCGGCCTGACGCTCTACATCACCCGTGCCGTCGAGATCGCCCGCGAGCTCGACCTCGCCGATCTGCGCATCGGGGCGTTGAACGGCGTCGCCTGCCTGGCCGCCGGACGATGCGGAGACTACGAGACACCGTTGCGGGAAGCCCTGCAACTGTCGCTGCGCCTTGATCTGCAGCGTGGCGCGGGACGGTCCTATGCGAACCTGACCGAGTACTACGCGCAAGAGTTCCGGATGGCCGAGACCGAGCCGTTCTTCCGCGAGGCGCTCGCCTACTGCGACGACCACGACGCGCCCACCTATAGCAACTGCGCGCGCGGGCATTATGCGATGGCGCTGGTCGATCACGGCCGTTGGGACGAAGCACTGCGTGAGGCGAACCTCGTCCTGGCCAGCAAGGCCTCGCCGATCAACCGACTCTCGTCGCTGGTCGCCGTCGGAACGGTGCTCGCGCGTCGCGGCGACCCGGCCGCTGCGCAGTACCTCGACGAGGCGGAGGACGTCGCGACAGGCGTCGACGAGCCGCTATATCTCGCCTGGGCCGGACTGCCGATCGCCGAGGCGTCCTGGCTCGCCGGTGATGCCGACGCTGCTCGCGAGCGACTCCACGCCGTAAGCGCCCGGCTCACCGAGCTCGAGACGCCCTGGCTCGCCGCCGTGATCGCCTGGCAACATCGCCTCGGCGTCCGGTCCGACCTCGTGCCGGCACTCGTGCCGTACGCGGCACAGGTCGCCGGTCCGCCGCGCCGCGCCGCGCAGCTGTGGGACGGCCTGCAGATGCCCTACCACGCCGCGCTCGCGCTCGGCGACTCGGACGACGAGGCGGATCTGCGTGAGGCCGTGACCCGCCTTGATCCGCTCAGCCCACCGGCTGCGCTCGTGGTGCGCCGCAAGATGCGCGATCTCGGCCTGCGCGCCATTCCGTCCGGTGCGCGGGCGAGCACCCGCTCGGACCCGCTCGGCCTGACGCGTCGCGAGCGCGAGGTGCTCGACCTGGTCCGCGACAATCTCACCAACGAGCAGATCGCCGAACGCTTGGTGATCTCGGTGAAGACCGTCGACCATCACGTGTCGGCCGTGCTGGCCAAACTCGGCGTCTCGTCCCGGCGGGACGCGTCGGCACTGGCCGGTATCTAGGTAGGTGTCCGGACGAACATGGGCATCGTTCCCGATGCCCGGGTGTGCCATCCGTCCATACGTTCTTCGGGTCAAGGTCGATTCGAAGAACAGGGGACGGGACATGCCGCTGTACATGGACGTGCACAACCTCGGCGACGGGGTCACACTCGACGCCGTCGCACAGGCGCACCAGGCTGATCTGCAAACGCAGGGCAAGCACGACGTGCGCTACCTGCGCTACTGGGTGAACGAGAGCAAGGGCACGGTGTTCTGCCTCGTCGAGGCACCGGACGCCGACGCCGCGTCGGCCGTGCACCGCGAGGCGCACGGCCTGGTCGCCGACGAGGTGCTCGAAGTGCAGGAGGGATCGTGATCCGCCGGGCCGGGTTGACGCTGCTCACAGCTGGTGCGCTGGCGCTGACGGCGGCGACCGGAGCGTCCGCCGCGCCGCAACAGGCACCTAGCAAGCACGCGAGCGGGATCGCGGCGGTGCGTGAGGCGACCCAGTCGTACCAGAACCTGCAGCGCGCCGAGAACGCCGGCTACGAGCTGTTCACCGACGCCAAGGGCATCGCCTGCATCGACATGCCGGGGATGGGTGGCATGGGCGTGCACTTCGTGAAGTCGGCGCTCGTCGGCGATCCGAGCGAGAGCATCCGGCACCCCGAGGCGCTGGTCTATCGCATCGACAAGAACGGCATGCTGCGCCTGGCGGCCGTCGAGTACGTCGTGCTGGCCGAGGCGTGGAAGGCCAAGCACCCGCACACGGCTCCGAAGCTGTTCGGCCACGAGTTCATGTTCACCAAGTCAGGTAACCGCTATGGCCTGCCCGCGTACTACTCGCTGCACGCCTGGGCCTGGTACGACAACCCGGCCGGGATGTTCGCACCGTTCAACCCCCGGGTGACCTGCTAGCCGGTCGGTTCTGGCGGCCGCCGGCCCCTGCCCGGGGGTTGGCGGCCAAGCATTGTTGTCAGTCGGACGGTGAACCGCACCGACGCGGCGTGCAGCTGGTACTGCGGGCAGCACGCCCGAGCCGCACGACGCGGTACCGAGCGCCTGCCGCGCATGATCGAGGTAGATCCACACCGGTTTCAGCACGTCTTGTTCAGGTGGCTTGCGTGTCGAACAAAGGCTGTGGTGTTGGCGTTGCGCACCGCTGTCCGCCAGACGACTGCGTATTCGAATGGTGGCAGGTCGGCGCACGGTAGGCAGGTGAGTCCGGGTCTTGTGTAGTAGGCGGCGGATTGTGCCCCTACGACCGCGACGCCCCGCCCGGCGGCGACGAAGGTGAGCAGCTCCTGGAAGCCGCTGACGTCCGGTTTCTTCGCTGGCAGTGTCGGATCACCGGTGGCTGGTTGGCGGTCTCCGGCTGCGTGATGCTGGGTCCAGTACGGCGGTAGGTGCCGCACACCCAATATCGTCTCGCCCCGAAGATCCTCCGGCGACACCGTGGTGCGACGGGTCAGGCGGTGGCCGGACGCAACCGCGATGACCGCCGGCTCGGTCATCAGAACAGGTCCCACCGTCAGGTCATCTTCACGGACGGGCAGCGGCAGTATGCACAGATCGACCTCGGCCCGCCGTAACGGGCCGAAGAGGTCGGTGAGCGCGGTCTCGGTGATGGAAACCTCGTACCCTGGATGGGACCTCTCGAACGAGTCGATGAGCCCTAAGAGTTGGTGGCCGATTGCGGCGGACATGTAGCCGATTCGCAGCCGCGCCGCGATCTTGCGTCCTGCGTCGACTGCGCGTGTGACGGCGTCCTGGATCTGCTCGTGCGCCAACTGCAGCTCGTCAACTAGCCGTCTTCCAGCATCGGTGAGCTCGACGTGGCGCGTCGTGCGGGTGAACAGCGTTGTTCCGAGGCGACGTTCCACCCTCCTGACGATCTGGCTGACCGCGGCCGTGGAGATGTGCAACCGTTGCGCAGTGCGGGTGAAATGCAACTCTTCGGACAGCGTCAGCAACACCTCGATTTCGTTCCGCTCCATCACGTCCTCTTCCGAAACTTTGTTCAACCCAGGTTAACAATCGTTGTCGAGGCGGCCCTTGATGACGATCCTTAAGCTGCCGCAGGATAGGAGCGATCACCCGCATACACGGAAGAAGCAGGCAATGACCAGAGCAGGACCACATCCGGGGATTGGCCCTCAAGAGCCTGCGATCGACCTATGGGAGACAGTCGCGCCCGTCCTGGCCGATAACTTGTACCTCGTCCTCGGCACGGTCGACGCCGCCGGAAAACCCTGGGTGTCACCGGTGTTCTTCGCCGCCCGCGACGAGACTCTCTTGTACTGGGTGTCCTCGCCGGCGAGTCGACACTCCCGCAACATCGACGTGCAGCCCACCGTCGCCATCACCGTGTTCGACTCCCGCGCCGCCATCGGAGCAGGCGAAGCGGTCTACATGACTGCGACTGCGACTGCGTCTGGCGTAACGGCAGGCGCGGTCGGCCTCGACACGCTCAACGCGCGGTTGCCCGCGGGCCGGCAGCTGAGCAGCGACGACCTGGTCCCGGGTGGACCGCTCGCCGTGTACGAGGCCGCGGTCGATGACCACTACGTCCTCGTCCGCGGAGGCGACCCTCGTTTCGACAACGACGTCGACACTTCCTACCGAGTCACCCCGACATCAGGGCACAAGAATTGAGACGGCTTGACCAGTCACGGGGCGCTCTCTCGCCGACCGTCTCGTGTCACTCGGGGCCTGTGCCCCCGGCCGGCGCCGACGCTCTTGAGAACGCCACTCCCCAGAACACCCGGTACCGGGCCATGCCCGTTACGTCGCCGATCTCGGATCGGCCGTTGCGCAGGCAAACTGCGCCGCCGGGGATCAGTTGATCCGGTCGGTGCGCGGCAGCGCCCGCCGTTCGGCTCTCAGGGTCAGCCGTACGAAAGACCAAACCACATCGAGACCAACGGAGGTCACGTGTCTGTATCAGTGTTGGACATGTCCATGTCGATCGACGGGTTCATTACCGGCGCGGACGATGGCCCGGGCAACGGGCTCGGGACTGGCGGCAACCGGCTGCACGAGTGGCTCGGCGAGGCCGTCTCGGAGCCGCCGTACTTCGACCCGCCAGGGCCGAGCGGGCAGGTGTTCGCCGAGCTGATGGCTACGGGTGCGGTCGTCGTCGGCCGTAAGACCTTCGATTACGCCGGTCACTGGCGCGGCGACCACCACGGTGTGCCGATCTTCGTGCCCACGCGCGGCATGGCGCCGGACCCGCCGAGCGACTGGGTCCACTACGTGCCCGACGCCGCAACCGCGATGCGCGAGGCGAAGGCGGCCGCCGGCGACCAGGACGTGATGGTGCACGGTGGCGACCTCGCGCAGTCGCTGCTGCGCGAGGGCCTGCTCGACGAGTTGGAGATCCATCTGATCCCGGTCGTGCTCGGCACCGGGCGGCGGTTGTTCAGCGCAGACCGCGTCGAGCTCGAGCTGACGCGGGTGCTCGAGGCGCCCGGCGTCACGCACCTGCGCTTTCGGGTGTCGCCAGAGCGCACCTGACCACGGCGCCCAGCGCGATTGCCGCGCGCAAGAGCGAGCTGGCGGGGCTGGAGGAGAACGAGATGGGAAATTCCACCACGTTGTCCGGAGTCCTCGAGTGGAATGCGATCCTGCTCGAGGCAGCCCTCGAGGACTCGATCCCCAAGCTGAAGGACGCGGTCGGCCGTGACCTGTTCATGCACGGAAGCGGCGAGTTCGCGTATGCCCTCGCCGAGAAGGGCTGATCGACGATTACGAGGTCTACGTGAATCCGCTCGTCTGGGGCCAAGGAAACGTCCATGTGCTCGGTGACCGGGGACTGTGCGGATGGCGCTGCATGACGTGAGGCGGTTTGACTCCGGGGTCGTTGTGCTCACCTACTCCCGTGATCTTGACCGCGATCTCGGGCTCTGGGCTGGTCTTGGTGGCCTGTTCGACAAGGAAGGTTTCCCTATGTCCGCAGTCTGGTTCGTGACGGGAAGTTCGCGCGGTCTCGGTCGCGCAATCGTCGACGTTGCGCTCGACGCGGGTGATCGCGTGGCGGCGACGGCACGTAACCCCGAGCAGCTGCAGGATCTCGTCGCCAGATTCGGCGACGCGGTACTTCCGTTGCGGCTCGATGTGACCGACTACGACGAGGCTGTGCGCGCGGTTGCTCACGCCGTGGCGAAGTTCGGTCGCATCGATGTCGTCGTGAACAACGCCGGCTACAGCGACCTGGGCGCATTCGAGGACACGACGCTCGAGTCGTTCCGGAGGCAGGTCGATACGGACTTTTACGGTGTCGTGAACGTTTCGAAGGCGGTCGTGTCGGTCCTGCGCGAGCAGGGTAGTGGTCACCTCTTCCAGGTCTCCTCGCTCAGTGCCCGCGTGAGCGGGCCCGGCCTGACGGCGTACCAGGCGGCGAAGTGCGCCGTCTCCGGCTTCTCCATCGGTCTTGCCGCTGAGATCGCTCCGTTCGGAGTGCAGGTCACCGTAATCGAGCCGGGCGGCATGCGCACCGACTGGGCTGGCTCGTCGATGACGATCCCGCCGCCCAGCGCCCCGTACCAGCCGATGATCGCAAAGTTCGCCGAGCAACTGCGCGCCATGTCGGGTCACGAGTCGACGAACACGCGTCGTGTCGCCCGGCTGGTGCATGATCTCGCCCGCCGAGTAGATGCACCGGTACGCCTGCTGCTCGGCGCCGACGCCGTGCCGATGGCGCAGCAGGCGGCACAGCAGCTCGCCGCCAGCGACGAGGCCTGGCGAGAAGTCAGTCTGAGCGTGTCCGACGAACGCCCCTGACCGCCGATGAGGTGAAGAACCTCGCATCCGGCACCACTCCCTAACATCGTGGCCGCGGCCATCCGGATCAGATCAGGCCGACGTCCCTCGGGACGAGTCGCCGTGATCGCCGGCGAAGCGGCCGCGTGTGAGCGGCGGCCAGGGCGGCGTCGGCGGGATGTCGAGCAGGTGCTAGATCCGCCCGGCAATAGTCGCGGCGGCGTCCTCCACTCCGCCGACGCCGTAGGGTCCCACCGCGAGTGATTTATCCGATGATCAAGGTCGTCCCATGTGCCGACCCATCACCACGCGGGTGCCCGCAGATGATCGCGTTACGGGACGGATTTGATCATTGGGCAGCGCCGAACAACAGCGCGATGGGCTCGACCGCGTCCGGGTTGTCGTGGCGGTGACGTTCAGGGTTGACCGCATCCTTTACGGCGGGCCTGAGACAGTGTGCCGTACAGGACGTAGTCGGTGCGGCGGGAAAGGGTTGGTGATGGCCATCAACGTCTATCTGGTGTCCGAGCACGGTGTTGATGAGTGCGCCGAGGAGGATCTCCCAGGGCTGATCGAGCGAACGGACGTACTCATATGGGTAGACATCCCGGTGGACGATCCGCATCGGGCTCGCGTGCTGTCTGACGTGTTCGGCTTCCACAGAGTCGCCGTACGAAACTGCGTAGAACGCAATCACGTCTCCAAACTGCATGTGTACGACGATCACGCGTTGACGGTCCTGCACGCGCCGCAGGTGGGCGAGCGCGGTCACGTCCACTACGTGGAGCTCGACCAGTTCCTCGGACGCAACTACCTGGTCACCGTGCACGGCCCCCTGAACCCGACGGTGGATCCCACCGTGGCCGCGGTGGACACCGGCTCTGTGCTGGAGAGGATCCGCAGTGGGCAGCTGCGTCCACGCTCACCATTCGACCTGTCATTCGCGATCGTCTCGGCGCTCATCCAGCGAGAGAACGACATGGTTGCCGGCCTGGCGCGCGAGTCCGGCGGCCTGGAACAACGGGTGATGATGCGCGAGGCCAAAGACGACCCCGAGGGCTTCGTCGAGGACCTGTTCGAGGTTTGGTACGAACTACTCGCGATCCGGACCATCGCCGCGCACAGCAGCACGACCTATACCCGGCTGGCCAAGCTCGCCCGGTTCCTCCCGGAGCATGAGCAGGTCCGGGTCGCTGAGCTCGCAGACGGTTTCGAGGCGGTCAAGCAGGTCGCTGATGACCAGCGGGAATTCCTGCACGGCGTCATCGAGTTCTACCGAACCCGCACTGACACCCACATGACACTCGCCGCCGAGAAGACGGCCGCAACCGCCGTGCAGCAGAACGACGACATGCGCAAGATCACCGCCTGGGTCGCGATCATCGCCGTACCCACCGCGGTCACCGGCTTCTTCGGGCAGAATGTGCCCTATCCTGGATTCAGCGACAGGATCGGCTTTATCGCATCCACGCTCATCATCATCCTCGTCGCCGCATCGTTATATCTCTACCTCCGCCACAAGCGCTGGCTCTGAGGACGCCACGTCGCCCGCCGGGACGGTGTTGACCTATACCGATGTGCACGGATCGTCGGAAGCCACGGGCCACGAGAAACAATCGAGGTGCCGGCCCCTTTTGCCCGGGGTCTTTCGACTAGATGTTCACGGCGCCCGCATCGGAGCCTCTTTCGCCACCGTCTCAACATGGGAGAAGGCGCCGGGCGGTGCGGAGCCGCTGCTCGGCTCCGAGCCGTGGTCCGAGGCCCGACGCGACCGCTGAGAAACAGGATCGCGAAACGGTCACCCAGCATGGCGAGCTTTTGACCGGTCCAACACGACGACGTGCGCGTCGGCATCTCGCGCTGTAGGCAGGACAAGCCCAGTGCTGATCAGTTGGCTGGCGGCGTATCGCACGCCTGTGAATTCATCGCGGTATTCGGCTTTCTGGTCCAGCCCTCGCAGGGGTAGCTGTTCGGGGGCGGTCGGCGGCACGGATGGGCTGTCAAGAGCGCCGCTTCGCCAGGCCAACACTACGACCTGGCGTCGGTCCTCGGCGATGTATTCAATGGCGCAGACCGGGTCGCTTGGCGTTCCCAGCAGGTGGGCTGTGCCGTAGTGGATGGTGTCGCGTATCCGCTTGTACAGCGCGACATACGCGGCGGCTTCGGCGCGTTGTGCTGGCGTCCAGGTCCGGATGTCGGCACCGATGCCGAGCACGCCGGCCATTGCCAGCAGGAAGCGGAACCTGAGCGAGCGAGGTCGGGCGTCGAACATCCCCTTGGCGTCGGTGACCCAGGAGCTCATCAGATGGGGGGCGTGCGCGTGCAGGAACCCGAATTGGATGCTCAGCCTGTCCAGCGGCGCGGTGTTGTCACTCGGCCAGAGCACGTCTACCCGCGCCACACTGGCCAGGTCGGTGCGTCCGCCGCCGCCGGCGCATCCTTCGATGCTCACCTCGGGATGTGCGCTTCGTAGCTCGTCCAGCACCCGCAGGTAATTGGTTGCGTGCGCGCCGTCGAGGTCCAGGCTCTCCGGGGGCCCGCCGCCGGGTCGTCCCCGTTCGGTCGCCGGTCGGTTTATGTCCCACTTCAGGTAGCTGATCGGGTAGTCATCGAGCAGCCGAAGAAGGGTCGAAAGAACGAACTCGTAGACGTCATCGCGGCCCAGATCGAGCAGCAGTTGGTTGCGGATGAGTGTCGCCGGTCGGCCCTCAATGTGGTAGGCCCATTCCGGGTGGTCACGGTAGAGCCTCGATCGCGGACTCATGGCCTCTGGCTCGATCCACAGGCCGAACTCCAAGCCGAGTGCGCGGACGCTGTCGATGAACGCTGCGAAGCCGTTGGGGAACTTCCCTGGATCGGGGTGCCAGTCTCCCAGACCGCCGGTGTCGTCGTCTCGGCCCGTGAACCAGCCGTCGTCGACCACGAACAGCTCCGCGCCCATGTCGGCGGCCAGTGCCGCCAGTTCGAGTTGGTCGCGTTCGTGGACCGCGAACCCGGTGGCCTCCCACGAGTTGTAGAGAACTGGCCGGCGGCGGTGGAGGCGCGAACCTGCCAGCGCTCGTTCGTAGTCGTGCCAGACGCCGGCGAGTCCATCCAGCCCGGCCGGGCTGAAGGCAGCGGCCACATCGGGCGTGCGCAGCATCTGGCCAGGTGCAAGCAGTACTGCCGACTCGTGGGGTAGGCGTCCGGCCCGCACTCGCGTGAAGCCGCCTTGTTCGATATCGGTATCAATACGCCATGACCCCGGCCACGCCAGAGACACGCCCCACGTCGGCCGTTGGGACGGGGCGCTTGTTTCGGAGGCATCTTGGATGGCCAGCCATGGCGCGAAATCGTGACCGGGTATCCCGCGGGTGCCTCCGATCTCGAAGCGACCTGCGGGCAAGAACATCGTGGTGAGCTGAAACTCCTGAGCCCACCTTCCACGCAGGTAAACCAACCTCGCACCCGACTTGCCAGTCGGAAGACAGAATCCGGCGGAGTCGAACCGCTCCAGACGCACATCGACGTTGGCGGTGGTGGTTAGCTCGGCCCAGCGCAACACCACGTCGGTGTCCGGAACCGTGGCGTAGCACAAGACGGTGCGCAGGCCGATCAGGTCATCGAGGAAGCCAAAACGCATCTCACCGTCGGACAGGACGGCCTGAGTCGGGTCGTAGCGCCAGTAAGACTCGCGCTCGGCCCCTACCCGACCTGCCACCAGGTCGGCGCCGCTGAAGGCGCGCATCCCGTAGGGCGCATATTCGACGGGCGCAGTGTCTGCGTCCGCGTGGTAGGACGTCGGTTGGTCACGCGCCAGGGTTGAGGGTGCGTCTTCAATACCGTGCACCCCCCACGCCACGTGCTCGATCCAGAGCTGATGCTCGGGCAGGGCGACGGTATAGCTGGTGCTCGCCATCTTCAGCGTGAACGTCGCCTGGCTCACTTGACCGAACCGAGGGTCAGACCTGCCACGAAGTGCCGCTGGAACCGTAGGAAAACTGCAACGGTAGGGACAGCTGCGATTACCGACCCGGCAGCGATCATGTTCCACCTGGACACGTACTGGCCTTGCAGCGCGAGCAGGGCCGGGGTGATCGGCATGCGGTAGTCACTTCGCAGCACGGTTATCGCCCACAGCAGGTCGTTGAAGATCCAGGTGAACGATAGAGCACCCAGCGCTGCCAGCGCCGGACGGGACAACGGCAGGATTATTCGCCAGAACACCTGGATTGAGCCGGCGCCGTCGATGATCGCCGCGTCCTGAATTTCGGTGGGGATGGTGCGCATGAAGCCCTGGAGCACGAACGTGTAGAAGCCGAGGCCGAAGCCGACATGGACAGCAATCACGGAATTCAGCGTGTCGAAGATGCCGAGTACTTCGCTGAGTTTCGCGACGGGCACCAGCAAGATCTGTGGCGGCAGAAGGTTCCCGGCCAGCATGACGAGCAGGATCGTGCGCCGCAGCGGTATCCGGTAGCGACTCAGCGCGAACGCAGCCATGGCACTAAGTCCAAGCGTGATCGTCACCGCCGGGATGGTCACCAAGAAGCTGTTGATCATGGCGTGTTTCTCGCCGCCGGCGCTCCAAGCTTGCGAGTATCCGCCTGCGGTAAACGAGTGTGGCGCGCTTCCCAGACCGTGCGCGGCGATGTCGTTGAAACTGCGGAAGCTGGTGATGATGACCAGAGCGATCGGTAGCAGCCACAGCGCGCAGATGGTGCCGACGACGAGGTGATACGCCACGGCACGGCCTTGCCGCGCTCGGTTCGGACGCCTGCGAAGCTGGGCACCTGTATCCCGCTTGCGCGCCCGTGTGGGTGCGAGCACCTCAGCGTCGGCCACGCTCATGACTCACTCTCCCGGAAGGCACGCACCAAGTAGGTGATGATAACGCTGAGGGCGAGCAGGAAGATCACCACCGCCACCGCGGAGCCGTAACCCAACCGCAGTGACTGGAACGCTTCGGAGAACATGTAGGTGCTGAGCAGCTCAGAGGAGTGGTAGGGGCCGCCCTTGGTGAGCGACCAGACCACATCGAAAGAACGCAGTGAATCGATCACGATTACCGACAGCACCACGGAGTTGACGCTGCGTAGTTGTGGCAGCGTGATCTGAGTGAACTGCTGCCACCGGTTCGCTCCGTCGACCCTCGCGGCCTCGTAGAGCACCGGGTCGATCCCCTTGAGGCCGGCCAGAAAGAGCACCATTACGTATCCGATCTGCCGCCAGAGTGCGGGCACGATCAGTGCATAAAGGGCGGTGTGGGAGTCAGCCAGCCAGTAGTGCTGCCAGCTGGTCAATCCGACGGCACCGAGGAGCTTGTTGATCAAGCCGTCGGGCTGGTACATGGCCTGCCAGATGAGTGACGTCGCGACGAGGGAGAACACGACCGGAGTGAACAGCGCCGCCCGGTATATACCGATCCCGCGCCGCTCGCGTTGCAGCAGCAAGGCCATCCCCAGCCCGCCCACCACGGAGAGCCCGCCGAAGAGCACCAGCCAGATGACGGTGTGCCAGAGCGCGCTTCGAAAGATCGGATCGCTGGCCATCGCCCGGTAGTTGGCGAGGCCAACATTGTGGGGAGGTGAGATGCCGTCCCATCTAGTGAAAGACAGGTATACGCCTTGGATGGCCGGCCAGAAGACCCAGAACGCCTCAACCGCAAGTGGGACGAGCACGAAAGCAAGCAGCAGTGGTGACACCCGCCGACTTGCCGCTTGGCGTGCTTTGGGGGGCGGGGACGCGGTGAGCGTCACCACGTCAGTGGGACCGCACCTGCGTCGCCGCCGTTTGCCAATCGGTGAGGATGGATCCGATCTGGTCGGGCTTTTGCAGGAACTTCACCAGCGCGTTGTCTGCGGTCGGCTGCAGGGCATCGCTGGAGTCGCGGTTGAAGAACTGGGTCAGGTCCGCGGCGTTGGCAAGCATGGCCTTGCCCTTGACGACCAGGGCGGTGCCCGAGTCCTTTGCTGTCGGATTTGCCGGCAGCGAGATACCCGAGGACTGGCTGGTGTAGAGCTCCTGGGCAGGCGCGGTGGCCAGGTAGGTCAGCAGGTCCTTGGCGCCGGAGACGTGGGAGGACCGCGAGCTGGCGAAGAAGCCATCAGTGGGGGCCTCCTCCGCTACCGGCACCGACGGGTCGATGATCGGGAACTGGAAGAAGTCGATGTCGGCGAGAACCTCTTTCGGTGCCGCGTCGGCGAAAAAGGTGCCGATCAGCATCATGGCGGTCTCGCCTTGCACCAACGCAGTGGTGGCATCCTGGAAACTTCGAGCCGTCCCCTTCGGGTCGAAGTAGGGCAGCACCGTTTGCCACTGGGAAAAGACCTTCTTCACCTTGGGGTCGGCGAAGCTGTGTTTGCCGGCGAGCACGTCGCGGTGGAATGCCGCGCCGTTGATCCGAATGTCGAGGTAGTCGAACCAGCTCGAAGCAACCCAGGGCGTCCCAGGTGTCCCACCGGCACCGATCCCGATGGGCACCGCGCCCTTGCTCTTGAGCGTCTTGCACAGGGTGACGAATTCGTCCCAGGTGCGGGCCGGTTGCACCCCCCATTTAGCGAAGTTCGACTTCCGATAGAACATGCCCCACCAGTAGTACGCAGTCGGAACGAAGATCTGGCGGCCCTTGCTATCGGTGCTGAGGTTCTTCAGCGCGGCACTGTAGTTGCCCATCGACTTCCACACGTCGGTCACGTCGAGCAGCAATCCCTTGTCCGCGTACGCTCGAGCGACCGACCCGGCCCCCTCGGTGTAGACGTCGGGCGCGTTGCCCGAAGTCAGGTAGCTCGGAAGCTGGGTGCGAAACGTCTCGGCCGCAACCGTGTTCAGGGAAGCCTGGGCGCCACCACGCTTATTGAAGGCTGCGATGAGTTTCTCCATTGCAGCCTTGGCCTGGGGTGAGGAAAGGTCCGACTGCAGAGTCACCTTCCCGCCGGTCTGCTTGGCGGTCTTCGACGACGTCGAGGTTGCGCATCCGCCCAGGGCCGCAGCGGCGCCGGCAGCGCCGACCCCGACCAGAAACCCGCGGCGAGTCAGTTCGCTGCTCATCAGCATCCCCCTGTGTACCTAGCCCTGGTCGCTGGCTATCCGGTTCGGTGCGTCCTTCGCACGGTCGCGCGCACGAAAACGCTCCCTCACACCCTGAAGCGCGGTGTCTCGGATGTCAAGATGTATTCATAAATTACAATGAATCCTGACCAGCCCTACAGCGCCCGGATGCGAGCACAGACGCCAAGGCGTGGTCAGCCGACATAGGGGCGGGGCGGCAGCCCGGAGACCGCCGTGCTGTAGCGGAAAACGGCACCGGCAAGAGGCTCAGTGGCCCTGTCCACGCCCAAGCGGGAGGTGGTGACAAAGATCTGGTCGAGGTTCTGGCCGCCGAAGGTGCAAGCCGTGACCTGGGTTGCGGGTACCTCGACGACCAGGTCGAGACGGCCGTCGGGGCTGTAACGGCGCACGTGGGAGCCACCCCACAGGGCCACCCAAACCCCTCCCTCTGCATCGACGGTCAAGCCGTCCGGTGCGCCGTCGACCGGATCGATCACGACGAAGGTGCGTCTCTGGGTCAGACCTGCCGACCGGTCGTAATCGAAGACGTCGACGCGCTGGTTCGCGGTGTCCACGTAGTACGCCCGAGCACCGTCTGGGCTCCAGTCCAGTCCGTTGCTGATCGTGCATCCGGTAAGAACGGTCGTCACCGTGCCGTCGATGTCCAGCCGGTACAGCGCGCCCGCGCCCCGGGTGCCGTCATAGGCCATCGATCCGCAGTAGAAACGCCCGTCCGGGTCGCAACCGCCCTCGTTCATCCGCACCCCGGCGTCGGACCACAGCTCGGCCATGACCCGCAGCGGCGTTCCGTCGCCGTCGTCGAGCGCGAAACCACGTTCTAGCGCGACGACGAAGCCGCCAGTGATTCGAGGCCTCACCGCCGCCGCAACCGATCCCACGTTCCGGCGCTGGATCGAACCGTCCGAAGCGAGGGTCAGGACGTCACCTGCAAGCATGTCGACCCAGTGCAGCTCACCCGCCTCGGCGAACCACACCGGGCCTTCGCCGTGATTGGCGACCGGATCGGTATGTTGCTCTGCCGTCGCCACCGCTTCCTACCGGACCGTCTCGGCAGCGGGGCCGCGCTGCTCGATGTCAGTGCGGGTCGGCAGACCTTCCCAATCGCCCACCGTCCCGATCGTGCAGGCTGCGCAGGTGGTGGCCCACCTCAGTCGTTCGGCCAGTGCTCGTCCCTCCGCCCGCGCGGCGAGGTACCCGGCGGCAAAGCTGTCGCCGGCCCCGACCACATCCACCACCTGTATCGACCAGGCGGCACACTCGGCGAGCTCACCCACGGCCGTTACCCCGAGCGCGGGCGCCGCACCGCGCTTCACGACGACCTCGGCGGGATTGCCGGCCAGCAGCAGCTTCACTGCGGCCAGCGGGTCCTGCTCGTCGCTGACCAGCCACAGTTCGTCCTGGCCGACGAACAGGATGTCGACGAGCGGCAGCAAGTCGCGGGCGAATTCTTTGGCGCGTCCACTAAGCGGCAGGGTGCGCCGGTAGTTGACGTCGAAGGAGACGGTGATGCCCGCAGCGTGAGCCTGTTCGACCGCGGCCCGCACGGCCGCGGCGCAGGTGTCGCTGAGCGCAGGGGTGATGCCCGTGACGTGCACGAGGTCAGCCCCGGCCGCGACCGCTGGAGTCACATCGCTCGGAGCCAGCAGTGAACCGGCACTGTCGTGGCGGTAGTAGCTCACCCTGGTGCGTTCCGGGGAGCTGAGCTCACGCAGCATGAACCCGGTCGCGGCCGTGGTCACGATCCGGCTGAACTTCAGGCCGACCCCCTCTGCCTGCAGGTCCCGACGCACCCGCATTCCGACCTCGTCCGCCCCGACGACACCAACCCATTCGACCGAATGCCCGAGCCGGGACAGTCCGATGGCCACTGTCGACTCGGCGCCGGCGGTGCTCAAGCGCAGCTGACTCGCGGTGCGCAGCGGGTGCCCGACGGCCGATACCGCGACGCCCATCGTCTCGCCAATGGCGAGCACCCGGGTCACGAAGGGATTCCTACCATTCGGCCAGGCCGCCGTCCTCGTGCCACCAGACCGGGGTGCGCCACTCGTGCTCGTGCTCGCGCCCCCACGCTGCGGCTGTGACGATCGCCTTCTCGTCCAGGTCGACGCCCAGACCTGGCGCGCGTGGCCGGTCGACCCAGCCATCGTGGTAGGCGAACACCGAGGGGTCGACCAGGTAGTCGAGCAGGTCGGTGCCGAGTCCGTTGTAGTGGATGCCCAAGCTCTGCTCCTGGATCAGCAGGTTGGGAATGGTGAAGTCCACCTGCAGGCAGGCTGCTAGCGCCACCGGGCCGAGCGGGCAGTGGGGGGCCATGAACACGTCGTGCATCTCGGCGAGCGCAGCAATGCGGCGAACCTCCGAGATGCCGCCCGCGTGCGAGATGTCAGGTTGGGCAACCGCGATTCCAGACTCGAACGCGGCGCGGAAATCCCACCGCGAATAGAGTCGCTCGCCGGTCGCGATCGGAATGGTCGTGCACGCAACGACCGACGCGAGGTTCGCGGCGTGCTCGGGAAGAATTGGTTCCTCGACGAACATCGGCTGGAATGGCTCCAGCAACGGCAGCAGGCGCCGGGCCATCGGCGTTGACACCCGGCCGTGAAAGTCGATAGCTACATCGCGGGACGGGCCGAGCATCTCCCGGACTTTCGCCACCCGCTGCACTACCCGATCGACGGCTTCCGGGGTGTCGATCGGACGCATCTGCGCCGAGGCGTTCATCTTGACTGCGGTAAAGCCGTCCGCGACTTTCTGGGCAGCCTCCTCGGCCACCTGGATCGAGCGGTCGCCGCCGATCCAGGAGTACATGCGCACCCGATCCCGGACGGCCCCGCCGAGCAGGTCGTGCACCGGAACCCCATGGAACTTGCCGGCGATGTCCCACAGCGCCTGGTCGATACCGGCCACCGCGGATGCCAGGATCGGTCCGCCCCGGTAGAAACCACCCTTGGTCAGCAATTGCCAGCTCGCCTCGATGCGCAACGGATCGGTCCCGATCAACAGTTCGGACAGCTCGTCCACCGCTGCGGCCACCGTGCGAATCCGGCCCTCGAGCGCGGGCTCCCCCCAGCCGACAATTCCCTCGTCGGTGTCTATACGCAGAAACAACCAGCGCGGCGCGACGGGGTACGTTGTCATCCCGGTGATCTTCATGCGCGCTCGGCTCGTTCCTCGAGCGCCGAGCGGGCGGCGGCGACCGCTCGGCTCGCTCGTTCGGTCACCGCGTTTGCCGTGGCTAGATCACGTGGCGTTTGAGTACCCGTGAGGTCGCTACCGATGGCCACGGCGACGGCGCCGGCGCGCAGCCACTCACCCAAGCCGTTGATGGAGATTCCGCCAGTCGGCACGAAGCATTCGTTGTTGAAAGGCCCGCGCATTTCTGCCAGATACCGCACGCCGAGGGCCCCGGCCGGGAACAGCTTGAACAGCTGCGAGCCGGCCCGACGCGCGGCCAGGACTTCGCTCGCGCTGGCCACGCCGGGCAGCGGGTCCAACCCGAGATCCAATGCTGCCGCGACGATCCGTTCGTCGAAGCCGGGGCTGACAACGAACCGGGCCCCGAGCGCGGCCAGCTGCTCTACCTCGGCAACCTCGGTCACCGTGCCGCCGCCGATAATCAGATCTGTTCGGCCAGTGGCACCACTGATCGCCTCCCACGCGCCCGGCGTCTCAACCGTCACCTCGAGGACCGTGACGCCACCGGCCGCGACTGCCTCGATCGCACCCGCGACATCGCCGCCCTGGCGGTAGCGCAAGATCGCCATGATCCCGGTGCGGCCCAACTCCTCCCGCAAGGTGTTCGGTGGCGGACGGTCGACGTCGCCGGGTGTGCTCGTGAGGTTGCTCGTCACTGGGCCAGCTCTCATCGAGGCAGTCCGTAGGCGCGGATACCACGTCGGCGCTGTTGGATCACGACGGCCAGGACCAACAGGGCACCCTGCGCGATGTCCTGCCAGAACGAGTTGACGCTCAGCACGGTCAGGCCATTCTGCAGCACGCCCAGCAGGACCACGGCCAGGACAGTGCCTGGGATCCCGCCCTTGCCCCCCTGCAACGCAACGCCACCTAGCGCCGCGGCCGTGATCGATTGCAGTTCCAGGCCTTGGCTACCAGACGTCGGCTGCCCCGAGCCGGTCCGAGCAGTGAGCAGGATGCCGGCCACCGCAGCGATGACCCCGGCGAGTACGTAGCACCCGACGACATAGCGGTTGATGTTGATACCCGCTAAGCGAGCCGCGGTGGGGTTACCGCCCATCGCGTAGATGTTGCGGCCGATGTCGGTGTAACGCAGCATCAGGTGCACTGCCAGAGCGACGACGATGAACACCCAGATCAGGATCGGGATACCGAGGGCGCTGCCCCGGGCCAGGAAGATGAAGGTCGAATCCGTCCCGGTGTAACCCTGGGCCCGTCCGTTGGAGATCAGGTTCGCCAGGCCTCGGAACCCGGCATAGGTGGCCAGCGTCGCGATCACTGCGTTGACCCGGCCGTACACGATGACCAGACCATTGAACAGGCCGACGGCCAGCCCCACGACCAGCGCGACGCCGATGCCCAAAGCGGCACTGGACGTGCTGGTGAAGACCATCGCGGATGCGACCGAGGTCAGACCCGCGGCCGAGCCGACCGAGATATCCAGGCCGCCCAACAACATGACGACGGTCTGCACAACCGCCAGGATCCCGACGATCGCCACCGTGGTCCCAATGGTCTTGATGTTGGAGAACAGGAAGAAGTTCGAGTTCTTCCAGCCGATGCCGGAGCACAGCAGGACCAGCGCAATGATCAGGCTGATGTTCTGTACGCCGATCACATCGAGCACCCGACGAGCGGGGCTAACAGCGTGTGCCTTGGTCGCGGCCGCAGCCGCAGGCAGCTCCCGGTCATCGGTCTGGGTCACGCCGTCCCTCCCGTCGGGCTCTGCTCATCGGCCATGGCCAGCGCGAGCACGCGCTCCTCGCTGGCTTCGTCACGTGGGAGTTCTCCGGTGATCCGGCCACGCTGCATCACCAGGATCCGGTCGGACAGGCCGAGCAATTCGGGCAGTTCAGAGGAGATGACCAGCAGCGCCATCCCGTCCTCGGCCAGGTTGTTGATGATCGAATAGATCTCTGCCTTAGCGCCGACATCGACGCCCCTGGTCGGTTCATCGAGGATGAGTACCTTCGGTCGATGGGCCAGCCAGCGAGCCAGCACGACCTTCTGCTGATTGCCGCCGGACAGGTTGCCCACTACCTGCTCGATCGTGGGGGTTCTGATCGACAACTGCCGGACGAACCTCTTGGCGATGTCGCGTTCTTCCTTGCGGCGCACGATCCGCATCCTGGACAACCGGCTCAGGATGGCGAGAGAGATGTTGTCGCGAATCGTTCGATGAAGCAGCAACGCCTGAACCTTGCGGTCCTCTGGTGCGAACCCGATCCCGGCTCGTAGCGCATCAGCGGGAGCGCGCAACCGGATCGGCCGCCCCGACACCGTGACGGAACCGGAGTGAATCGGCACCCCGCCGGCGATGGCGTGCGCGAGTTCGGAACGCCCGGCGCCCACCAGTCCGCCGAGTCCGACGACCTCGCCGGCGCGCACCTGCAGGCTGATGTCGTGCACGTCATCGGTGTCGAGGCCGGACAGTTCGAGCACGACTTGGGCAGGTGAACCGGGGTTCGCCGGAGTTCGGACAAACATGTCGGTCAGATCACGACCGACCATCATTCTCACGAGCTCGTCGTTCTCGGTTTCACTCACCCGGCGCTCACCGACGTTACGGCCGTCGCGCAGGACGGCGACCCGGTCGGCAATCGTGAAGATCTCCGGCATCCGGTGCGACACGTAGACGATCGCCACACCTTCGCCTCGCAGTCGCCGGATCAGGCCGAACAGCGCCTCGACCTCGTGGTCGGACAGCGATGACGTCGGCTCGTCGAAGGCGATCACCTTCACCCGGCTGGTCAATGCGCGCAGGACTTCGACGAGTTGGCGCTGTGCGGGCGAGAGTTGGCTGCCCATTTCCGCGGGGTCGAGCACGGCGGTGAAGCCGTATCGCTGCAGATCGGCGCGAACCCGCGCGAACAGTGCCCGCCGGTCCAGGATGCGGCCCCGACGGGGTAGGGCGCCCAGGTAGATGTTCTCCGCCACTGACACGTGCTGCACGATCTCTGGCTCCTGCTGGATGACCCGCACTCCGGCGCGCCGGGCCTCGACCGGTGAGCCGAACCGCACTGCGGTCCCGTCCAGCAGTAGCGATCCGGAGTCCGGGTGGTGATCGCCGGACAGCACGCGAAGGAGTGTCGACTTGCCGGCGCCATTTTCCCCGAGCAACGCCAAGACTTCTCCGGCGCGGATGTCGAGACTCACCTGACTCAACGCCTGCACGCCGGAGAACGACTTGCTGATCTGCTCGGCCCGCAGGCGGGGCACCTCGTCGAGCGCTCCGGCCCGCGTCGGCGCTGTAGCTGCAGGGTCGTCCGGCATCGCAGTGCTACCCCTCGGTCGCCCGGTTCGCGCTGGCCCTCAGGTGCACTGCACTCCGGCCTTGGTGAAATTGGTGGCATCGACCATTGTCGTCTTGGCGATCGTCTTGGGCGGCAACGAGATCCCCTTGCGGATCTTGTTCACCAGCGCGTCGACCGACGAGGCACCCACCGAGCGACCGTCGATGAACAACGCGGCTTTGTTGCCGGAGTTCTTCTTCGCGGCCCAGTCCTTACACGTCAAGTACGCGCCCAGGCCGACCCCGATGATGCTTGCAGGTGGGATGTTGCCGTTCTGCAGGGCGGTCACCGCACCAGTCTCACTCTCGTCGTTGCAGCCCCAGACCACCCAGTGCTTGACGTTCGGATTGGCGGTGATCACTGCGCCGGTCTTGTTCTGGGCATCCACCACCGAGTTGTCGGTGCCGACCTTCACCACCTTCACCGTGGCGCCGGATGCGGCCGCGAAACCTTGCTCCGCACCCTGCTGGCGCTGTTGGCAGTCGGACAGATCCTGCTGGTATGCGGCGAGGATCCGGGTGTCCGATGCCGACCAGCCCGCGGCCTTGAACAGTTCGCCCGCCTTGGTGCCGACCGAGGTGCCCATTTGCACGGAGTCGAAGCCGACGAACGGTGCTTCCTGGCCTGAGCCGTTCTTGATCGGGTCGTCCGACGCGACCAGCGGAATATTGCCGGCCGCTGTGATGACCTGAGGGCCGATCTTCTGGTCGGGAACCACAATGGCGATGCCGTCGACCTTCTGACCGACCTCGGTGTCCATCGCGCTGATTGCCTTGTTGGCGTCGGTGCCCAGATTGGCGCTGACTACCTTCACGTTGCCCAGCTTGGTCGCTTCAGCCTTCGCGCCGTTTATCTCGTCGACGAAGTACTGCTGGTCGCCCTGCTTCTGCAGATATGCGATGGTGATCGCGCCGCTCTTGGTCGCCGTGCTGCCTCCACCGCCCGTCTTCTTGGTCTTGCCGGTCGAGCAAGCGGTGAGCACCAACGCCGCCACGACAATGGCGACACCGGCAACGCTGAACCGCCGACTTCGCACAGTTCTCATTGTCAGTCCCTTCCTGGGCAACGGCTTCACCCGGACGCGACGAGCCGATGGCTGGTTGTGGGGCGGTCTCCGACCGCTGTCGCCCCGAGTCTCTGCGGCGACCCCGTCGATGTCAAGAATTAGTCATAAGTAATTCGGTAGGGTCATCGCAAGGCCATCAGGTCGGCCAGATCGGCGTCACCGCGGCCCGCCTCGATCACCACCCGCCAAGTCCGCCGCTGACCGCCGGCCAACGACCAGTCGTCGGCTGGCGCGGCCCGTGGATATGCGGCCTCAGGATCGTCAGCGGCACCGAACGCCGGCTCCACCGCGAGGTGGGCAAGCGGGTGTCGACCCCAACCGCCGAGATTGACCCAGAGCCCGACGTCACGCATCGAGGAGTCGAGGAGCCGCCATACCAGCCACTCATCGCCATTGCGCACCCCGATCAGGGCTGGGTGCGGGCGCTCGAACCAGACCTTCGCCGCGTGGCCGCGGGCCGCCGACAGGTTGGTCTCACCCGCGATCCACCCCGCGGGGCACAGCCAGTCGACGTCGCCCGATGGTGCGCCGTCGGCGAATGCGCTGTCCACGTGCACCTGCGCGGGGGCCGGCAGTACCAGCCGGGTCTGTGTGTCGATAGCCAGGAGCGGGTGTTGCGCCCATGCCCAGTTCAGGCGGCCGGCGCCGAGATTGTGCAGCTGATACTCCGCCGTGAGACGGGCCCCGGTCACGCTCAGCCGCCGCGCCAAGCGATAGCGCTCGGTGGATATGTGCGTCAGGATGCCTCTGTCGCTGGGTCGAACCGTCCATGGGCGCCGCCAGACATCCCCGTGATCAAGAAGGTCGAGTGCCCGCGACGGTGCGACATTCGGGAAACACTCATCCCACCCGGAGCAGTCCAGGTCGGCCCAGTCCTGATCGGGTGCGCGCGGCCTGGTCAACGGACGCAGCGGCGGCGCCAGCCATTCCCGTCCGGATCCGAGTCGAATCGAGGTCACCTTCGCGCCGAGTTCGGGCACGAGTTCGACCTGCAGCGCCCGTCCTGACGCTGCCGGCACCCGTACAGCAACATGCATCTCGCCCGATTCTTGAGGCATCTGGCTCCCCCGGATTGATCTTCATCCCGACGTCGCAGCACCGGCGAGCTCGGCAGGCAGCCTAGGCTCTCGCGGGCGACTTCGGCGGTGCGCCACTTGCTGCCCTTGTCCGGTGACTGCCAAGATTGTCATAATTTATGGAGAGGAGGGGCGGTGGATCATGATCGCTTCGACGGTCAGGTGGCCGTCGTGACCGGCGCGTCGGCAGGTATCGGCGCGGCCACCGCGCGGCGCCTCGCCGGCGCCGTCTCACGCGTCGTGACGCGCGACGGGGACGTGCTGGGCAGCGGCTGGGCGGTAGGCGGTTCGTCGTCCGCGCCGAGCGCCATCGAGATNNGAAGGAGCCACCGTATTTCTGCTCGACGTGGCCGACAAGGAAGGGCGGCGAGTTGTCACCGAGATCACCTCGGCCGGCGGGGTCGCCCACTACATTCACTGCGACGTCTCGGTCGAGGTCGATTGGGCGCAGGCCCGCCGCATCGTCTTCAGCAAACAGGACCGCCTCAACGTCCTGTTCAGCAACGCATTCTGGGCCAAGGTTCAACCACTGCACGAACTCAGCGCGGTTGACTGGGACCGCCAGCTGGCTGTCTCGTTGAGGGGCACCTACCTCGCAGCGCACACCTTTCTGCCGGCGCTGCGCCGCTCGCGCGGTTCGATCGTGCTCACCTCCTCGGTACACGCCCACATCGGTCTACCCGGACGCCCGGCCTACGCCGCCGCGAAGGGAGCACTGTGCTCGATGGGACGCCAACTTGCCGTCGAGTACGCGCCCGATGTGCGTGTCAATACCGTGCTGCCCGGCCCGATCATGACGGCTGCCTGGGATGAGACGGATGAGGCCGGGCGGTTGCAGAGCATTGCCGCCACTCCAGCGGGACGATTCGGTCAACCCGAGGAGGTGGCGGCCGCGGTGGCCTTCCTGGCCTCTGAGGATGCCTCTTTCGTGACTGGTGCAGAGTTGGTGGTTGACGGGGGATGGAGCGTCGCCAAGGCCTCGGCTTGAGGCTGACTTCGGCTGACAGACCGCAGAATGGTGCACAACCGCAACGACGACGAGGACTACATGGCCGTCTACCAAGGACGAGGTCTGCACGGACAGATCGTGGAACAGATCGGGGTGCGCATCGTCAGCGGCGCCTACGAGCCAGGCGCCACGCTGTTCGCTGAGCACCTCGAGGAAAAATTCGACGTCAGTAAGACAGTCGTGCGGGAAGCGTTGAAGGTGCTGGCCGCGAAGGGGCTCGTCGAGTCGCGGCAGAAGCGCGGAACCGTCGTCCGACCGCGACGGTCCTGGAGTCTTCTTGATGCCGATGTACTGCGCTGGCAGGGCAGCGAACAGCCTGACTTCGCGTTCCTGGAGAACCTGGCCGAGGTGCGGGCAATCGTCGAACCCGCGGCTGCCCGGCTCGCGGCAGCACGGCGGAGCGACGACGATCTCGAAGCAATGCGGCAAGCCCTCGACGCGATGGCGGCAGCTTTGGATGAACCCGACGCGATGGTCTCCGCCGACATCCGGTTCCACCGGGCGTTGCTCGACTCTGCACACAACGAGTTGCTGAGTCGGATGGAGGTCGTTCTCTCCGCTGGTCTGCAGGTGCGAGATAGGTTCGTGCACCACAGCAGGCATGGTTCGGATCCTGTGCCAGCCCACCAGGCGTTACTCGATGCCGTCCGCGATGGCGATGCCGACCTGGCGGGGCAGACGGTGGACGCGCTGTTGGCGCAGGCCGGCGCGGACCTGGCCGAAGTGCGGGCCCGGACGGAACGATCCGCGCGCAAGGAAGCCTGACGTTCCGCAGACGTTCCGCATCAGGCAGGACTCTCTGGATCGAAGGTTCGCCGGGCAGATTTCAGCCAGTCGCAGCCGCAATGCATTGCTGTTGTCGGGTGCGGTGCCACAACACTGCGGCAGCCCCCGTCACTGCGGAGACATTGAAGGCTGTGGTCACTGCGCCGGGAGCGCCGGTGATGGCGCCGACTGAGGCGATGGCGCAGCCTGCGACGATCCAGTCGCGTTGCCTGCCTGTGGCGGTGGGTGCGAGGCACAGTACGCCCCACAGCAGGTACCACGGGTAGATCGTCGGGCTGAGCAGTGCCAGGGCCACCAGGCTGAAGCCGACGCTGTGCTCGAGCGGACGGTTCCTCGCCGTCGCGGAGAGGTAGGTGATGAGGAATGCGGCGGCAAGCAGGCAGCTGATCCGACCGCCGGCAGCCAGATCGTCGAAGGATGCGGGGGCGACGATCGGTGTGAACAGGTCGCCGATCAGGCTGGCCGGTGCGGCGGGAGTGTATCCCTGGGCTGGGGAGTTCAGGCCACTGATCCAACCCATCCCGTTGTCGACCAGCAGCGTGAACCCGGCGATGCTGGTCGCGGCCACGAGGAAACCGCGGGCGCCGAGGATGAGCCGTGCCCGCGGGTCCCGTTCCGTGAGAACGTGGCTGGCGACGATGGGGAGCAAGGCCACGAATGCCGGGGCTTTGATCGAGCCCGCCGCGCAAGCGAGGAAGACTGCCCAGGCAACATGGTTGCGCCTGGCGGCGATCAGCGAGGCGAGCAGCAGCGCCCCCATCGGTGCTTCGAGGTGGGCGCCGGACACTAGGTGGAGCAGCACAAGCGGATTGAGCACGATCAAGATGAGAGCGCTGGTACGCCGGTTTGCCGTCAGGTGCATGGCCAGGACCCCGATCGCGATGACGCAGCCCACCGCCAGCGCTCGCAGGACAATGACAGCGCCGAGCGGGCTGCCGCCGCTGATAGCGAGGGCCAGATGCTCGACGGTCGTTCCCAGTGGGCCGTAGGGGCTCGGGGAGCTGCGCCAAGTCGGATCAACCGCTGCCAGGATCCGTGCTCCAGCATCGGTCGGCACCCGGGTCAGCGCCGAAACCCCCGACGCGTAGGGGTCCAGGCCGCTGCGGACCATCAGCCCTTGTGCGGCGTAGCTGAAGACGTCCTTGCTGATCAGCGGCGGGCCGATGGCGAACGGCGCAG
Organism: Pseudonocardiales bacterium; assembly: GCA_003243915.1. GTDB lineage: Bacteria > Actinomycetota > Actinomycetes > Mycobacteriales > Jatrophihabitantaceae > QHCC01. The sequence goes on from QHCC01000041.1 coordinate 55,731, forward strand.
ACCACGCCGCGGCGATCCACCACACCTGCCGCTCGCTGATCGCAGCGGCCGCCAACCGGCTCAGCACAGCCAGCCACAACAACGCGATGGCCGCGATGGCCAGGAACAGCAGCAGACCCGAAAGCCACGAACCTCCCGGCCGGTACCCCGTCGAAGACAACATCCCAAGCCAGCTCGAGAGCGGGATCGTAGTGCCAACTGTGCCGTCCTGACCGCCGGCGATCACGGCCACCCACGCAGCGAGGAAGCCAACCGTCGCCATCACCGGCGCGGCGCTCACCGCCGCTGTTCCGAACTCGGGCGTCCGCAGCCTGTGGCCGCGGGCCGGCCACGAAACCCACGAGCGGACGCGACATCGCACGTAAGACAACATGGCCGGCGCCAACGAAGCTATCTGGGGTTTCCGGGCGGTGCCGAGGGCCGCGGGGTGAGGAGAAGGATGCTGAGACTGAGTATCGCGACCAACCACGCAATCGCGCACACGAGCGGTTGTCTCGCCAACGCGCCACCGACCTCCAGGGCTAGGGAAGCCGTCGTTAGTCCGTACCCGACACGTATCAGTTGTCTGAACCCAACCGCACCCGACACCGATAGTGCTTGGGCCAGGTGCAGATCGTCGCGGCGCCGGTCCTCCCCAATCTCACTGAGCTGACGCCTCTCAGTCTCGCTCAAGGCCATTGGTCCTGGAGCCGGCCCGGCGCACCCTCGATCGCGAAGACCAGGTCGCGCCTCAGCAGCAAGTCTCTGACCGGTCGACTCTGATTCGGGACATCAGGCGGGAAGATGCCGTTAGATCCACAGTCCTTCATGGTTGTCTCATCCTGGTCCTGGGCTCGGCTTCCTCGGCGGTCAGCGGAAGTCGAAGTTCGACCAAGGCTCCGCCGCCAGGGGGATTCGTGGCGGTGATGCCACCGGCGTGGGCGTGCACGAGGGCTTCGACGATGGCCAGGCCCAGCCCGCTTCCGGCGGATGCCGCCGACCGGCCGCGGCCTTGATCGGCGCGGGTGAAGCGGTCGAAGGCGTGCGGAAGGAACGCGGGTGGAAAGCCGGGGCCGGTGTCGCCGACACGAAGCACCAGCTGCGTGCCGCCAGGGGATTGGCCGGGGCTGATCGTTTCGATGCCGGCGTGCAGGGAGACGGCGCCCCCGGCGGGGGTGTGCCGCAGACTGTTGCCCAGCAGGTTGTCCAATATGCGGCGCAGTGCGGTCGGGTCAAGGTCTGCGATCAGCGTGAGTGGCACCTCGGTGCGCATGGTGAGACCGCCTGTCGCGGCCCGGTCGTAGTAGGCGCGCGCCACGTCGTCGAGCAACTCGGTCACGTCAGTGAGTTGTCGTCGCACGATGGGATGCCCGCTGTCGGCCTGAGCCAGGAGCAACAGGTCTTCGGCCAGGGCGGTCAGTCGGGTGACCTCGAGCCGGGCGTGGTTGATGGAGTCCACCAGGTCGGCGCGGCTGCGGGTGGGACGCACTGCGGTTTCCAGTTCGGTCTGTAGCACCGCGAGCGGGGTGCGAAGTTCGTGTCCCGCGTCGGCGATCAAGCTGCGCTGCCGGTCCAGGGAGTTGTGCAGCCGATCGAGCAGCGCGTTGAAGGCTTGGGCCAGGTGGTTGAGACTGTCACGGGTCGCTGGTTCGGTTATCCGCCCGGCCGGGTCGTGTTCGCCCAAGTTCTGCGCATCGGCGCTCATCCGGTCGACCGGTTTGAGCGCGGCGCCGGAGAGGAGGAAGGCGCCGATGCCGAGCAGGGCGAGCAGGATCGGCACCGCGATGAAGAGTGCTTGGCGCACCTGTGTACCGGCCTCATCGGCCGCCCCGAGACTCTCCCCGGCGACAACCAGCCAAATACCATCGCTGCGCGCAACCGGCTGAACCAGGATCCGGAACGATTCACCACCGTAGCGGGCGGTACGGATCGTGGTCACCAACGGCGGGGTGCGGACCTGGTCGGCGGGCACCGGCGCCCCAGGCAGAATCGGCGGTTGCGCATCGACCATGTGCCCGCCAGCAGCGTAGATGGCGGTGAACGCCTGCGCATCCTTCGCGGCCCGACCAGCAGCGGTGATCCGCGGCGGCGGGTCGACCAGTTCGACGTTGCCGGCGACCAGGTCCGCGGCCAGGGAGCTTGCTCGGGCTTGTAGCGCTGCATCGACATTGGCTCGCAAGCCGCGGCTGAGGGTGAGCGTGAACAACGCCACCCCTGCTGCGGCGAGGATTGCCGCGGCCAGCAAGTACGTAGCCACCAGGCGGCCCCGAACTCCGCGCAGCCATCGGAAGATCACCTGTCTGCTGCGCGCCAGTTGTGAGCTCACCCCGACCCGGCCGAATCCTCGCCGCCGCGCAGCCGGTAGCCGGCGCCGCGGACGGTCTGCACATCGTCGCGGTCGAAGGGCTTGTCCAGCTTGCGGCGCAGCGAGCCGATGTACTGGTCGACGACGTTGCTCGTCGGGTCGTAGGTGAAGTCCCACACGTGCTCGAGAATGTGGGTTCGGGACAAGACATCCCCTCGATGGCGCATGAGCAGCTCCAACAACGCGAATTCCTTCGCGGTCAGCTCGATTCGCAGTCCCGCCCGGGTGACGCGCCGCGATGCCGGATCCAACACGAGGTCGCCGGCCTGCAGAGTCGCTGGCCGTTCTCCGGCGCCGCGGCGGACCAGGGCGCGGATACGGGCGCTGAGCTCCCCGAAATTGAACGGTTTAGCGAGATAGTCGTCCGCGCCGGCATCCAGCCCCTCGATTCGAGCGTCGACGTCAGTGCGGGCGGTGAGCATCAATACGGGAGCCCAACGCCGTGCTGCGCGCCATTGCCGCACGACCTCGAAGCCGTCCAATCCGGGTAACATCCCGTCGAGCACCACTGCGTCGTAGTCATTTTCCTGCCCTAGCCACAGAGCCTCGGCGCCGTCCCCGGCAACGTCCACGGCGTACCCGTCCTCCTCCAAGGCACGTCTAAGCAGCAGCACCATCCGCTCGTCGTCCTCCACCACCAGCAGCCGCACGAGGCATCCTCCCGATTCATTCTCCTCCGGTCGCAGATGTGACCCTCCTATCCTCGTCCGGGCGAGGTGTAGCAACCGTGTCGGGCCATGTGTCGCGGCGGCCGACCAGGAACCCCTCCACCGGGCGTTGCTGCCTCGCGTCAGGCTTAGCTAGCGTCGAAACGCTATACGTCCCCAAGGACACTGCGACCGTCGTCCTGAAGAGCGCTTGCCGGTAGGGCCAGGAATTCACACCGGGTCGTGATGGCTATGTTCCGCGGCTCGCCGATTGAGCACGCCGTCCTGTGTCGGTAGGGCAAGGTGGCCGAGAGGTGGGGCCGTGACACCGTCGGGGGTGTCGTGTTGCGTCCCGGGCAACGAGTCAGCCGATGAGTAGGAGTACAACAGCGTCGAGCTGCGGCAGGGTGTCGGCTCGACTTGGGCCAGCCGCAGGTGCCGCCCGTGGATGTCGATACCCTCGGTCTCCCCAAGACCTGGACACGCCGACAGGTGCGGTACGGCGCCGAGAAGCGACGGCGCGCCCGTGACGGCGCGCCCATCAAGCGGACGAGCCAGCTGAACGGTGAGGATCTGCTGCGCTACGCCGTACAGATCGGCGCGGCGATCGTCGGTCGAGCACACCAGACTGGTCGGCGATGCGAACGAACATCCCTGCACTCTGCGCATCGGCCGGGTCAACGTGATCATGGCTGCCAGCACCAGGTTGCGCCCAGGCCTCGGCGCCGCGAGGTTGAATCCGGGCATCGCGAACACGAGCAGGCGCCTGATGGTCCCCCACTCGCCCGCGACAAACCACTGCCCCCCGGGCGCAATGGCGATGAAGGAGTTGTTGAACATCTCGCCGCGAAGAAGATGGTGCACGTACCCGCTGCGGCTGCCATCGGGAGCGGTAAGCACGAAGAGCTTGGCATCTGCATTGGGGCGGCCCTGGTAGGCATCGAGGAGGTAGCCGGCGTGGGAATCTGGATCGCCCACATGAACCCACCCCTGCCGCCGCAAGTCAGCCGGGACGGTGCCGCTGCCACGGGTCACGACCCGGACATGCCCGGCTGGCTCGACGATGGACGTGACACCCTGATCGGCGACGTCATTGGTCAAGGTCGTCCACCCCTGGAGAACCCATGGTCCGGCGCGGACCACTCCCGGAGCGCCGGCGGCTGGAACCGGCGGGGACAACACGGCGCTACCCGCGAGCAGAGCGCCCACCAAGATGAGTCTCATGACCTGCCTGGGTTCAACATCGACTAGGGGCGAGGGTGCGCCGACGTTGATGTACGCACGATGTCGGCATGCCGTTGGATCTGCCCGGCAGACACCCGAACTGCCGTCAGCGATGGCATCTACCGAACCGATCACGGCGTGGCCGCTCGGTCACTCCGGACGCAAGCGGCGGCAAACGATGCAGCTATGGATGGTCGCAAAGGGGGCCGCACCGGTGCCCAGGATTGGCGGCGCCGCGGGTAGGCGCAGTCGCTTACGCGTCGGCCGCGCGACATCCTCGCTACATGTTCTACACGTCACTCTGGAGTCCTGAGGACAGCAATCTGATCATGAATGAGGTGGCTCCCCGAGTGTCCTTCGTGACGTTGCTGGGTGTGGTGGCGGTTCCCGGTGCGAACTGCAGGCCGCCGGAATGACCGAAGCGTTTGCGGCGCACGGAATCCAGCTGAACGGCGTGAGCGGGTTGGCTGGGCAGCAGTAAATGTCTTTCCCTGAGCGTGCCGGCTTGGACCCGGGTTTGGACAATGGCGGGTACTGCCCGTGTTGCCGGTCCGAAACCCGATTTCTCGTCGACCAGGCGTGGCTACGTGATCACTACATTTGCACCCGATGTCGATCGATCCCGCGCCAACGCCACCTGCAAACAGTGCTCGACGCCAGGTTTTCCGGCTGGGAGGCCTTGCGGATCCATGAGTCCTCCCCCTCGTCTGACTTCATCGGCCGGTTTGCAGAGAACTACACTTGTTCTCAGCTGATCCCCGGCGTCGCCGGGGGCGAGTTCCGCGACGGTGTGCGTTGTGAAGACGTCGAGAAGCTGACCTTTCCCGACGAGTCGATCGACCTATTCATCACCCAGGACGTGTTGGAACACGTATTTGACCCGCGCGGCGCAATCAAGGAGATCCATCGCGTGTTGCGCCCGGGCGGAGCCCATATCTTCACCACACCCAAGCACCCGGGGCTGATCCAGACGGTTCAGCGTGCGCGATTGTCCAATGCCGGCACGGTCGAGCCACTCCTCGAAGCGCAGTACCACGACAGCCCGATCGGTGACGGCCGAGCGTTGGTGACCTACGATTACGGCCACGACTTCGAATCGTTGTTGTCCACCTGGGCGGGCGCCAGTGTCGTCACCGTCAACACCGTGGATCGCTCTCGCGGGCTCGACGCGGAGTTCAACGAGGTCTTCGTCATCGCCAAGCCACTGCACTACCCTCACCATTCCAGCCAAAAACTGATAAACCGGCTCCAAGGGTCGATCGACACCCGCGACCGGCGGATCGCGGCGCTACAGGACGCCGTCACGGAGCTGAGGGAATCGACCTCATGGCGTGTCACAGCACCCCTCAGAGCCACGACGAACAGGGTCAGATCACTCCGCAAACGGCCCTCGTGAGCCGTCGTCCGCGAATTGCACGCAGGCGATCAGGACTATGAATTTGAGGTGGCTCAGCCGGACGGATCCGGCGTCGCCGTCACATCGGATCTTCAACGAGGGCCAATAGGCTGGTTTGATGAAGGTCCGGGTCGTGTTCGCGGCGGTACTGATTACCGCCTCGGCCTGTTCATCCGGCGCGGGCGGTCTGCGCATCAGCGCGGCAAGGTGCGCCGCCGTTACTCCTGCAAGGACCGTCGGACACTCCACACTCGACCAGTGGATCGAGAACAGGCCCCTGTACGTGGCGCACCGAGGCGGCGACGCCGATTGGGTGGAGGGGACCAGCGCCGCGTACACGAAGGCAGCGGAGTGGAATCCCCAACTTGCCCTCGAAGTGCCCGTCTGGCGGACCTCCGACGGCGTGTGGGTAGTGTCGGAGAGCCCGACCACCGGCAGAGTGTTCGACCACGACTATGACATCCGCTCCAATACCTGGACGACGCTGTCGAAGTTGTCGACCAAGACCGGCGGTCATCGAATGGCGCGGCTCGTCGACGACATCCTGGTTCCCTACGGCCGGTCCCGCATTCTGTTCATCGACAACAAGTCCGACGCGCAGGTGAACACATTCTTCAATCTTCTCGATTCCTACGCAGGCAATACCCGGTATGTGTCAAAGGGCTATTACCGTTCGATGAGCACAGCTGCCGAAGCCCGCAAGCGCGGCTACCTGACGTGGGGTTACTACTACGACCGTGACATGACGAAATTCGCCGCGACGCAATCCCGATTCGACCTGTTGGGCTTGAGCTACTCCGCGCCCCTCTCGGACTTCGCAACGATGACCGCCACCGGGAAACCAGTCATCGCGCACGTAATCGCGAGTCCGTTCTCAGCGGCCACAGCGTCGTGCAAGGGGGCCAGCGGCTTCATGGTGTCCGGCGTCAAGGAGGTCGTTCACAGGGCCTGATCGAGAACTCTCGGGATCGTCGCTTCCTGGGAGGCCCCTAGGTAGCTGGCCCTGCACGCGTGGCGGTGGCAGTTGCTCGCGTGGTTGAAGCAGCCCGACGACGCCGGTCGTTCTTGCCGAATCGACGAGGCAGACAGCCGGATGAGTCATCCGCCCCCACCGGTCCCGAGTCCGGCGATGAGATTGATGGTGGAGGCGAGGATCACGGCACCGAACAGGTAGGACAGCATGGCGTGGCGCAAGGCCGAATGGCGGATCGCGGGGGTCTGCAAGTCAGTGTCGGACACCTGGAAGGTCATGCCGATGGTGAATGCCAGGTAGGCGAAGTCGAGATAGCGAGGCTGAGCGTCCTGGTTGAAGTCCACGCCGCCGGCTTTGCCGGTGTAGTACAGCCGCGCGTAACGCAGCGTGAACAGGGTGTGCACGGTGAACCAGGACAGCGCGACGCTGGCCACGCCGAGTCCGGCGAGTAGGTCCTGCTGTGCGCCCTTGGCCGAGCTGGCCTGGATGAGCACGAAACCCACCGCGGCCAGGCTGGCCACGCTGGCGATCACCACAATGAGGTCGGTGCCGGCGTGCCCGGGGTCTTCGCGGGTCGCGTGGGTGGCTGTCGCTGATGAACTCATCGGGCGTATCGATAGCCACACCCAGACTGTGAAGATCAGCGCCGCGCCATCCCAACCCGACAACGGCGCGTAGCCCCAGCTGCCTGCCAACCCGGTGGCCACCGCGCCTGCCAGCCCCCCGAGAACCATCACGGCGAACCTGGTGCGAGATCCGATCGAAGCCCAAGCAGGCTCGCCGGTCGCGGGATTCTTGCTCTGTTGATCCGTCATAGGCTCAGTCAACCAAGCTGCCACTGCCAGCACCGGATCACGACCAGACATTCAGCGGTGGCGGCTCACAGCATCGGCTAAGCAAGAACACGGCACAACGGAGGCAGCGGCGGCATCCCTGGCGCAACCGAACGTGCGCACCGACGACTACCGTGTCGACACTGGTCACCAATGTCCGCCCTGCTACCCGACTACTCAGATCGGACGGCTGACCGGGCGCTCAGCAGCGCTGGGTTGTGCGCCGGTCTGGACCCGGAGCCCAGACCGGACCGCTGGGCGGCTGCTTTGCGCACGTTTGCGACTCGGTCCACGACCATAGTCACGACCTGGAGGTCGGAGAATGGCGGCAGTTTGGAGCCTGTGGAGCGGGCAGTGCGTTGCCAGCGGGTGGGGGCGCCCGTGCGCGCAGAGACTGCTGGCGGATTGCTGGCGGTAGGCATTCAACTTCGCGCTTGCTGCTGGAGCCCAGCAACTACGGTAGCTTCGGTGGCCTGGAGGGCTCGCCTAGTGGCCGATGGCGGCGGTCTTGAAAACCGCTATGGGGTTACACCCATCAAGGGTTCGAATCCCTTGCCCTCCGCCGAGAACTACTGGATCGCAGGTGGATGCCGGGGTCGCCGGCTGGTCAGTCAGCCCCACGTCATCCCTAAACGGTCGTGCGGCGACTGGATCGACGAAGAACATCGCTCCGTGCGCTGTGACACCATCGCCACCCTCGGGCTGCCGACACCCTTGATCCGATCGTCGCGCGCGTGAACGCCGATCCCATAGAGTCCGCCGGGGATAGCCCGGGACACTTCACGCGTGTCCTGGAACGTGTCGAGGCGCACGTCACCGAGGAGGAGGCGCGGATGGCTCGGGTAGCGGTCACCGGTAGCAGTGGCAAGCTCGGGCGCGTCGTGGTCGAGCACCTGCAGGAGCACGGCTGGGACGTCGTCGCCCTGGACCGGGCAGCTGCTGTGCGGGCCGGGATCGTGTCGAGCCAGGTCGACCTGACCGACTTCGGACAGGCCTGCGAGGCGATGGCCGGCATCGACGACCGGCACGACGGGGTCGACGCTCTCGTCCACCTCGCGGCAGTCCCGGCTCCCGGCCTGCGGGCGAACGCGGCGACGTTCCACAACAACATGATCACGACGTACAACGTGTTCTCGGCGGCCTTGCGGGCAGGTGTCCGCAACATCGTCTGGGCCTCGAGTGAGACGGTCCTCGGCCTGCCCTTCGACGAAGCCCCGCCCTACGTGCCGGTCGACGAGGATTACCCGCCCCGCCCGAACAGCACTTACTCGCTCGTGAAGACCCTCGAGGAGGAGCTGGCGCGGCAGCTGTGCCGCTGGCATCCCGACCTCAAGCTGCTCGGCCTGCGGTTCTCCAACGTGATGTATCCCGAGGACTACGACGAGTTCGCGTCCTTCGACGCGGACGCCCACCTGCGCAAGTGGAACCTGTGGGGCTATATCGATGCCCGCGACGGCGCGCAGGCGGTTCGCCGGGCCCTCGAGCACGACGGCACCGGCACTGATGTGTTCATCATCGCCAACGCCGACACGGTGATGTCGCGCCCGAACGAAGAGCTCCTAGCCGAGGTGTTTCCCGGCGTGGCGCTCAAGCGTCCGGTCGGGCCGAACGAGACCCTGCTGTGCATCGACAAGGCCCGCCGGGTACTGGGCTACGAGCCGCAGTTCTCGTGGCGCGCCTCGTAGGGGCGCCTCACTGCAACGGGAACGGGACCTGGACCCACCAGCGCCGGTGGTCGTGCTCGACCCGGGTCACCCACTTGACCCAGTGGTAGCCCCGCCGCCCTGGTACCACCAGCCGCGCCGGAGCTCCGTGTTCGGGGGACAACGGCGTGCCGGATACGTCCACGGCCAGCAGCAGATCGTCGGTGAGCGGCAGCCGCCGTCGATACCCGGTCGCGCTGGTGACCTCGACGCTGCCCGTCGCACCTGGCGGGAGCAGGGTGGACAGCCGCACGCCTGACCACTCCTGCCGCGACCACCAGCCACCGGTGCAGTCGAGGATCGCGCTGGTCCGCTCACCCACCGCGCGGATCTCCGCGACGCTCCATTCGCGTCGCACACCCCCGGACCGGACCGAGACCCGCCAGGAAGCCGAGTCGATCGACGGGATCTCATCCAACAGCCACGACGTGGTCGGCATCCCGTCCGGCTTGCCCGAGGACCGTTCGTAGGACCCGCTCGCCCGACGCCTGGCCCCGGGTAGCGAGAGGCCGGCGGCGATCACCTCGAGCGCACCGTAACTGGCGGAGCCGGCTCCGAGCAGCAGCCCCATCCGCAGCAGGTTGCGACGCGACAGATCGGTCCTGCGCACCCGAGCCCGCCGATGCCGCACGTGCACCAGCAACGGCACCAACGCGAGCAGCGCCGCCGCGACATGGACCTGCAGGGCGCTCACGCCGGCGGCACCGATCAGCAGCCCGGTGCTGTGCGCCAAGCCGGTGGCCAACGCCGCCACGACCCCCGTCGCGAGGATCACGGACATCAGCTGGTCCGCCCGTCGCCGGCGCAACCCGCGCCGGACGATGATCGACTTCCAGGGCACCAGCACCAACAGCGTCAGACCGAGCACGCCGTGCGCAATGACAACCAGGCCGACGGTTCCGCCACCGACAAGGAAGGTGGCCGCTCCGCTGGCCGCGGCCGCAGGCAGCAACACCAGCAATGCGAGGTTCGTCGCCCGACCGGCCACCGCCCAACGATAGGCCCCGGCCCGAGGTGCCCGTGCGGCACAATCATGGCCATGACGAGCATCGAGCTTTCCGACGGACGCTCCCTGGACGTGGACGTCTCCGGGCCTGACGGCGGTTTCCCGCTGGTGTTCCATCACGGCACTCCCGGCTCGCTGCACCAGTTCCGCCTGATCCAGCGGGCTGCGCATGATCGCGGGCTGCGGTTGGTGACGTACTCGCGCCCCGGCTACGGCGCCTCGACCCGCCAGCCCGGGCGGCGGGTCGTCGATGCCGCCGCCGATGTAGCGGCGGTGCTGGCACATCTCGGGGCCCCGCGCTGCGTCGCCGCGGGATGGTCCGGGGGAGGCCCCCATGCGCTGGCCAGCGGTGCCCGGCTCGGCAAGCAGGTGGCCGGCGTCCTCGTCATCGCCGGGGTCGCCCCGTCCGACGCGCCGGACCTGAACTTCCTCGACGGGATGGGCGAGCAGAACGTCATCGAGTTCGGGCTGGCGATCGAGGGCGAGGCGGCGATCCGGCCCAACCACGAGGCCGAGGCTGTGGGGCTGCGCGACACCGACGCCGCCGGCCTGATCGAAGGCATGGCCACCCTGCTGCCCGACGTCGATCGCGCGGTGCTCACCGCCGAGTTCGGCGAGGATCTGGCCGCCAACTTCGCCGAGGGGTTGAGCCTCGGCGTGGACGGCTGGGTCGACGACGATCTCGCGTTCGCCGCCCCGTGGGGCTTCGCGCCGGCCGAGGTGGCGGTACCCACATTCGTGTGGCAGGGCAGCGAGGATCTCATGGTGCCGTTCGCCCACGGCCAGTGGCTCGCAGCGAACCTCCCCGGTGCGACGGCACACCTGGAGCAGGGGCAGGGCCACCTGTCGATCGCGCTCGGCGCGCTCGATCAGATGCTCGACGAACTCCTGACGGCTGTCGACGCCCGGATAGCGTGACGACCAGGACGCTCGCGGTTTCCATCCGGCCAGGGTCACTGGTCCGGCGCGAGCGAGATCGGAGAGTTCACGGTGGTTGACGGCCGTGCTGCGGGGTATTCGCCCACGGTGACGGTGATAGGCGAGGCTCTCGTCGACCTGGTCGCCGCGGGCAAGCGAGGTGACTTCCACGCCTCGCCCGGCGGGAGTCCGTTCAACGTGGCGATCGGCCTGGCGCGCCTCGGTCATCGGACGTCGCTGATGGCGCGGCTGTCGGACACGGCGTTCGGCGGGATCCTTCGCGACCACGCAGCGGCCGAGGGCATAGATCTGACGGCGGCCCCGCACGCGATCGAAGCGACCACGCTCGCCGTCGTCTCGATGGACGCCGACGCCCAGGCGAGCTACGACTTCTACGTCGACGGCACTGCTGACTGGCAGTGGACCGCTGCCGAGACCGCCCGGGTACCCGTCGAGACGGCTCTGCTGCACTTCGGCTCGATTGCCTCCTGGACAGCTCCCGGGGACGAGCACATCCTGGCCATCGTGACCGAACTGCACCGCCGCGGACGCGTGCTCGTCAGCTACGACCCGAATGTCCGCCCGAAGCTGCTGGGTGACCCGGCGCGCGCCCGCCGGCTGATCGAACAGTGTGTCGCCGTCGCACACGTCGTGAAGGCCAGCCGCGAGGATGTCCAGTGGCTCTACCCAGGCATGTCCATCGAGCAGGTAAGTACGCACTGGGCTGGACTCGGTGCAGCGCTCGTGCTCGTCACCGATGGCGCCGACGGCGCGCACGCGTTCCGTGCAGGGTGCGCGCCCATCGCCCGCCCCGGCCGCCGAGTCGACGTGGTCGACACGGTGGGAGCCGGGGATGCGTTCACGGCGGGCCTGCTGAGCGCTTTCCTGCGGCGTGGGGTGCTCACCCCCGAGCACCTGGCCCGCTGCACCACCGAGACGGTGGGCGCGGCCGTCGACGACGCCGTGCTGGTCTCGGCGCTCACCTGCCGGCGCGTCGGCGCCGATCCGCCACGGGCCCTCGCTCGATCGACCGACCGGGCCGGTGCACCATTGTCGGTTCAGGATCTTCGATTCGCCGATCGGTCCTGACGCGGATCGCCGGTCGCTTCGCTAGTTGGGCCGGGCAGGCAACCGAAGGTCCTCCGTCTGCGTCCTGTTAGTGCGTACCCGTCTGAGTATGCAAACCGGGGCTTGATCAGTCCCCCTGTGACAGGAGCAGCACGTGACGACGCAGTCGCCAATCCTCTCGAACCTGACGTCTCTGCATCGGTTGCATCGCCTCGTCGCCGGCGGCGCCGCAGTGCTTGCCGCCGCGGTCGGGCTGATCCTGGCAGCGCCAGGTCAATCGAACGCGGTGACCCCGAACCCGGCGTTGACCGGACACCTGGATTCGGTCACCGCCCTGCCCGGACAGGTGAAGCTCAGCGGCTGGGCCGCCGACACCGCGACGCCCCGGGTACCGATCAACGTCAGCTACTCCGTCGGTTCCGGCGCCGGAGCCCACACCGGTGCCGCGCGAGCACATGATCTGCGTACCGATGTAGGGCAGGCTTTCCCGAACCTGGGCAACTACCACGGGTTCACCGTGACCGTCTACGTGAGCCCGGGTACGTATCCGGTCTGCGCCTGGGCACTCGATCCGACCGGCGGCCCCAGCCGGCCGATCGGCTGCCAGACGGCGCGAGTACCCGTAGACCGTTCCGCCCGCGGTCACCTCGACGTCGTACGGTCGATCGGTGCCAACCACATCCAGGTCGCCGGCTGGGCCGTCGACGACGACACCGTTACCACGCCGGTAAGTGTCGGGATCTACCTCGGCGGTACGGCCGGTCACGCCTACTCGGCGGTCTCCGCCACGGCCAACCAGTCCCGGCCCGACGTCGCGGCGGTGTTTCCCGCCATCGGACCCAACCACGGGTTCAGTGCCACGATCGCGGCGCGCCCCGGCACCTTCCCGGTTTGCGTGTACGCGAACGACAGCTACATCTTCGGCGCTGCCACCCTCCTGGGCTGCCTGAACGTCACTGTCTGACGCTGGTGACGTCAGGGGGTGGAGATGATCTGCCGTGTCGAGGTCGCCCGGCCGTAGATGGCTCCCGAGCCGTACGCCGGGTCGAGATGACCCTCGGTCTGTCTGGTGGTCGTCAACGTGAGCGGGCAGCTATCCGCCCGCGTGGGCCCGGTCGGCGACGATGCCGGCCGGGCCACGATCGAGTGCGCAGCGATGCTGACGCTCGAGTACCCCGGCGCGACGTCGATGCTGCCACCCAGGACGCATGGGCCGGCCCATCCCACGGTGATCGCTCCTGGGGCCGCGCCACCGTCGATGCTCACCGTCACGGTGTCGTGACTCCGTGAGAACGTGGCACCGGCGGACGGGTTGGACATATGCACCGGCGCGGCGAGTGCGACCGTCGAGTTGGGCGCAGACGTGTCGTCCGGGCCGCGCTTGAACGCGATCGTCACCACGGTGCCGGCCGCCCGGACCCCGTCCAGCTTGCCGAGGTAGGCGATATTGCCGAGCACCGTGCTCTTGCGCAGCCGAACCGACGACGTCGCGCTGGTGGCCACCAGGCTGTCGGCCTTACCGAGCTTCACGTAGGTCAGCGTCCCGACGTTCAGCGTCACCTCGACCTGAGCACCGGATCCGCCTTCGGCTACGGTCACCGCGATCGCGGCGCGAAGCCCGCCGGTGCGGATCTTCGTCGAATCGACCGATGAGCATCCGTCAGCGACGAGTAGGCAGCAAGCGCCCACGAGCAGGGTTCGCCACATGGTGAATTCCGATCGACGGCCACGGCAGCGAGCAAACTAACACGTTCAACGGCTCGGCCGACCGGCCGTGTCCGACGTCAGCGACGGACGGAGGCAGGACCGTCGCTCCCCGCGCAAGAAGATCTGGCGGAGGGCGCGTGGAGAGGGTTGTCGTCCAATCAGGTACGACCCGGGGTCTGCGCCCGATGGTGGCGCTCGATGAGCCGCGAGACCAGCACCGATCCGAAGGCAGTGAGCACGTCGGCCGCAGTGCACAGCAGGCGTGAGATGAGTGCGACGGCCAGCGCCGGGCCGGTGGCCAGCACGGCGCTCAGCCCGGCCACGACGACGACCTCGCGCACGCCTACCCCTGAGGGCAGGACGAAGGCGAAGAAGCCGGCGCATACCGCAACCGCGAAGGCACCGGTGATCCCGAAGTACGACCCTGCGGCGACCGGGTGGACGGCATGCACGAGGATCCACAGCTGGGCGCCGGAAAGCAGCCAGGCGATGACCGACCACCCGGCGGCCTGCGCCACCACCGCACCCGGGATCCGCGCCGAGAGCTGCGGACGCCTGATGATCGCGAGCATCCTGTTCGTGACGAACGTCAGCAGTCGCGGGACCAGGATCACCAACCCGAGGGGCGCCAACAGCAGCAGCCAGGCGAGCGCCCCCCACTTCACCCGCAGTGCCGGCAGCGCCGCCATCGCGAAGCACATCCCCGTGACGAACGTGACCATGACCGCGAGCAGGAGCGCGACCAGGGACCGGTTCCGGGGGACCTCGTGGCGGCGGCCCAGGTGGGCCTGCAGCGCGAACGCCCACACGCTGCCGGGCAGGTAGCGCGCCAGCTGACCGGTGAGGTAGACCTGCGCGGCGTGCGCCCCGTGCAGCTGCGTGCCGACGCCGCTGAGCACCGCCTGCCACACCTTGGAGTTGGCCAGCAGCGCTGCACAGGCCGCGCCCAGGGCCAGCACGATGTCGAGCCAGGTCAACCGACCCACGGTCGTGCGCACCGCGGACCAGTCGTGGGCGACCGCCACCCCGACGGCTGCGACGACGGCAAGGACGACCAGCACACGCAGGGCGGCGAGCACCGGTCCCGTCCACGCCTTCGCGCGTAACCGGGCCAGCGGGGATCCGGCGCCGTCGGCCGCGCGCGGTAACGCGTCGGTCTTGCTCACGACGGCCTGGCGCCCGCGGGCCGGCGCAGCGACGTGGCCGTGAATCGCAGCCGGAGCACCATGCTGATCATCTCCAGGCCGAGCCGGATCGTCTTGCCGAGTTCGCCGGTGACCGAGGAGACCCCCACCCGCGGGTGATAATTCACCGGCACCTGGACGACCTTGGTCCGGCGCAGTAGGGCGATCAGCAGCATCTCCAGCCCGAACGAGGAACCGGCCACCGTGAACATCGGCTTGATGTCGTCGATGCACTCACGCGAGAGCACCCGGAAGGTGCAGCCGACGTCACTCAGGTAGCCGGTGTTGTAGAGGACCTCGATCAGCTTGGCGACGGCCCAGTTGCCCCACTGCAGGAACGCGCCCATGTTCGCGCCCTCCCAGATGAAGTTCGAGACCGTCCGCGAACCGAGCACGAAACCGCACTCGACAGTGAACGGGAGCAGCTTCAGCAGGTCTTCGGGGTTGAACGTGCCGTCCGGTTCGCAGATGCAGACCAGGTTGGTGTTGACCTCGGCCAGGCCGCGCTGGATGGCGGCGCCGTAGCCCTGCCGGGTCTCGACGACCTCGCGCGCGCCGGTGAGCGCCACCTCCTCCGACGTGCCCGCCGCCGCGTTGTTGTTCACGACGAGAATCTCGTCGACAATGCCGATGGCCTCGAAGCGCCGGATGGCGTCGGCGATGCTGTCCTTCTCGTTGTAGGTCGGCAGCACGACGCTCAGCGACTTACCCATCCACACTGGGCACCGCCTCCCGCGGGCCGTGAATGCGGGGGGGCCGGATGCCGGCGGTCACGACGACCAGGCCCGCCGCCCCGAGCGCACCCAGCACCAGCCACGGCGCCCAGCCGAGGTAGGGATGCCACTGCGACTTGCCGAAGAAGAGCATCGGGCCGTTCGCCCCGACCGCGTACCTCCTGGCGTTCAGGTAGAGGCCCACGAACTGCAACGCCGGCATCACCACCGCGGCGATGCCGACGAATCTGCGCATCGCCGACGGCGCTGCGGTGCCGAATCTCTCTGCCACCACGACGCCGGCCAGGACCGGCACCATCATGAAGAACGGCAGCATGTGCCGTCCCTGCAACCCCGCGGCTATCGGGAAGAACACGGTCGCGTACGTCACGTATGCCAGCAGGACGGTGGCCACCAGCCAGCCCGCGAGTGACCACCGATCCGCTCGGGATCCGACGAGGACGGCCAGGCCGACCAGCAGCACGAGCAGGACGAGGTAGGCGGCGTAGGACCAGCGCGGCATGTTGGTGTCCAGCCAGCCGAACTGCCCGATGGCCGAGTGCACGATCCCGTAGGCCTGCTGACTGAACACGCCCAGCGCGGCCCCGCTCACCGGGCGGCCGGTCAGGGCGGGATGGTCATAGCGGCTCTCCCAGGTCGCGACCGCCGCCACCGCCACGATGGGAATCACCGCCGCCGAGACGAAGGCGGGGCGGTGTGCCTTGATCAGGTCCCAGAAGAACCGCCAGCCCAACCGGCAGACCAGCAGCACGATCACCGCGCCGAACGTGACGGCGCCGAGCTGACGACTGAGGATCAGTGCCGCACCCACCCCGGCCAACAGCAGCTGCGTACCGCCCTCCTGCAGCGACTCCGGCCTGCGAATTGCCGTGACGGCGATCGCCGCGACGGCGAGGGCTCCCGCGATCTCGACCCCGCTGAGGCTGACGGTGGCCGAGACGAAGACCGTCATCGGAGTGAGCGCGATGACCGCGCCGAACAACGCCGTGCGACCCAACCAGCGCTCCAGGTGCGCGCACCCGAGCCAGATCAGCACCGCCGACATCAATCCGCACACGAGACGAGCCGCGACGAAGGCGTGGTACGGCGTCGCAGTCAGTGCGGCCGCGAACCCGATCGGGACGTAGAGGAAGGGCGGATAGCTGCCGAGTGCAGTGGCCACGTCACGCCGGCCGGACCCGGACGGCCGCTTGGTCGGCAGGCACGCGGCAGACCTGTCAGGCTTGAACGCCTCGCACGCGTAGCCGGCTGGCGAGAGCCGCGACGGGATCGCCACGACCCGGCTGATCGAGGCATTGCGGATGCTGATGAGGCGCTGGTCCGCGGGCGGTTTGGGGTAGGCAGACCCGATGTCGAGCCTGGCCATGCCGAGTGCCTTGACGAGGTGATCCGGCTCGTCGGGCGCCGCACCGGCCGGGTTCGAGAACGCCCACGCGAGCATCATCAGCAGGTAGGGCAACACGAAGATCGCGGCGACGGTCTTCGCTCCTGCCGAGCGGCGCGCCGCAGCCGGAGTGTCGGTCGCCGCCGCGGCAGTCTCTGTTCCGGTCATCGAGCCGGATTCGAGGCCACGACGAGCATCTGACCGGCGAGCGGTTTGATCGGTGAGCGCAGGTACCACGGGACGAGGAAGCTCAGGCGTGATCCGCGCGACTTCATCGTCAGCGGCAGGAACCTGGCGAAGGTGTGCTCGACGTGCCAGCCGAGGGACGTGAGCAGATCGGTCAGCGAACGGTCGGTGTAGATCGCGACGTGGGTGTAGTCGTCGAAGTACTCCTTCGGGTTGAGCCGGAAGTTCGGCTGGATCAGCAGCAGCCGCCCGCCCGGACGCAGGACCCGCCGCGCTTCGTGCAGCAGCCGTTCGGCGTCGGCGCGCTCCAGGTGTTCGAGCAGGTTGGAGGCGAGCACGCAGTCGAACGAGCCGTCGCCGAAGCGGGACAGGTCGGTGCAGTCGCCCACGATCGCGGTGACCCCCGCATGGGCCGCCTTGAGCACCGTCGCATCGAGGTCCATCGCGGTGACGCTGCGAGCGGCGACGGCGTTGGCGAAGTCGCACCACCCGGCGCCCAGCTCGAGCACGTCGGAGTCGGCGGGTATCCAGCGGCGCAGGTAGTCGCAGATGTGGCGCCAGACCACGGCACGGTTTGGGTCTGCGGCCAGCCTGGTCTCGAAGTAACCCGTGCGGTAGACGCCGTCGCCGGCACCGGCACTGCCGGCCGGTGTCGCGCTCATCGGCACTCCTCGGGCGGGCGATCGGCCTGATGGCCACACTGTCGCCCGGCGAAGATATCAGGGGCATCGGGTCGAATCGGGCATCACTGCGGCGCTGCGATGACGGCAACTCTTCGCGCTGCCGGCTGGCATCACAGCTGCAAACGTGGTATTTACGTTTGTTAATTGAGCGGGCGGGTTGCCGGCTGATCTCGAGAGACGGGCGGGGGACATCGTGTCGGACGACATCGTGAGCCGCAACCGGGCGCTGCAACAGGCCTGGTACGGCGAGCCCATCGGGGATACCGTGCGCCGCTTGACCGGGGCGCTGCGCGTGACGCAGGCCCAACTCGCCGACGTCGTGGGGTTATCAGCCCCGATGCTCTCGCAGCTGGCCAGCGGGCAGCGCGCCAAGATTGCCAACCCGGCGGTGCTGAGCCGGGTCCAGCAGGTGGCCGAGATCGCGAGCGACCCCACCCTGGGCACGCTGCCACCCTCGGAGGTCGAGCGGCGCCTGCAGGCGATACGGATCAGCATCGCGACGTCGACGTTCACCGGGGCGGTGCCGGCCCCGGACCTGTCGGTCATCCGGACCGAGCTACAGGCGCGGGCCTCCCCGGCCGAGATCGAGCAGGCCGCCCGCCTGTTGGACGGCAGTCACCCGGCGCTGGCGAAGTTCCTGCGCGCCTACGGGTGCCATTGACTACCGGGTGCTCGCCAGCTAAACCGGTCTAGGTGACTGCGGAGGGGAGCGGCGTTGGCTGACATCATCGAGCTCATCTATGCCGACCACGACTGGTTTCGTCGGCACTTCTTCTACCTCGACGACGCGAAGTCCGATGCGGAGTTGACGGCGATATGGCAGCCGTTGGCCACCAGGCTCGACACCCACGCTGATGCAGAGGAGACCGTGTTCTATCCCGCGCTGCTGAAGGTCGGCGACAGCGGTGATCCCGAGGACGAAACCGAGGACGCGATCGAGGACCACAACGCCATTCGGGACGCGGTCAAGCAAGCCCGCACACACGCGGTCGGTACGCCGGAATGGTTCGAGGCCGTCGGGAAGGCACGCACCGAGAACGGCAAACACATCGATGAGGAGGAGCGCGAGGCGCTGCCCGACTTCATCAAGAGCGCAACTGCAGAACTGCGCCACGAGCTTGCGATGAAGTGGTTGCAGTTCTATCACCAGCACCCGGACGGCAAGGGCGTCGATGAGTCGGACAAGGACCCGCAGGACTACATCAGCGAGAACAGCTGACATCGCTGCGGGCCGCAATTCGCAATCCGGGCGTTGTCGTAGATGGGTGCGAGGCTGCGGACATGAACGATCTCGGCAACGGTGCCCCGCTCTCGCGGACGGCTGCCTCGCGGGCCGTCGAAGCGATCGGCTGGCGCTACGTGCTCGGCGCCCTGTGCACCTCCGTGGCGGTGACGTCCCTCGACCGGGCCCTACAGATCACGTCCGACGTGGTCGCGGTCGGCGGGCAGCAGGTCGATGATCACCTGCGTGTCGACCTGCGGCCCGACCGGGTCGAACTGTCGCTGCAGACCCGCGCGATCGGTGCCCTGACCGTGCGCGACACCGAGCTTGCGCGCGACATCTCCGCGGCCGTGGCCCGGCGCGGCGCGGTGACCGGCGGCGCCACGGCCACCGAACTGGCGCGGCCGGTACAGATGCTCGAGATGGCGATCGACGCCCTGGACATACCGACGATCCGGCCGTTCTGGAAAGCGGTGATGGCCTACACCGACGAACCCGGCACCGGCGGACCCGACGATGCCATCGTCGACCCTGTCGGGCAGTTGCCGGCTATCTGGTTCCAGCAGATGGACGCCCCGCGCCCGCAACGAAACCGGGTGCACTTCGACATCACGGTCGCCCACGACGAGGCCGAGCCACGCGTGCGGGCGGCCCTGGACGCCGGCGGGGTGCTGGTCGACGACTCCTACGCCCGCTCGTTCTGGGTTCTGGCCGACGTCGAGGGCAACGAAGTCTGCGTGTGCACCTGGACCGACCGCGACGAGCGCCTCCCGGACGGCTGAGGTGATGCTGCCCGCCGCGCTGGTGGCCAAAGCCCGGAGCTGGACCGTCGAGGTCTGTGCCGAGAGCGCCTGTGCGGACGCTCGCTGGGATGAGTCCTGCTCAGGATTCGAGGCTTGGAGCTGCGCCTGAGTCGTCACGGGTCATCGCGATCCCGTGCCGCAAGGTGAGGATGGTCAGGCTCGCCTGCACCTGGGCACGGTTCGTCTGACGCCGCACCGCGAGCGGCAGGCGCCCCCACACTGCGTCGATGATCTCCTCCACCGTCACGGTCGCGTCGGCCTCTTCGCGTTCGCGGGTGTCACGGTCGTGGCGGGCCAGCGCATCCTCGATCCATCGGCGCAGCTCGGTCCGGTCCACGATGAGAGTCTGCTCCCGGGCCGGGGATGGGCTGTCTCGCAGTGCCGGGATGGTCGCAGACCGTCGGCTCAGCCTGTGGGAAACGCATCCACTTCGCTGCGCTCTTCGGCGGCGCCGACCGCATCGGCATAGAACGCCGACTCGGCGACGTGAACCGCGACCTGGCGCAGCGTCCAGGCCTCACCAGCTGGCTCGTCCAGCTGCTGGTCGGTGAGCGATCGCAGTCTGAGCTCCCAGATCAGGGCGAGGCGTCGCAGTCGGCTGCCGGCTTCGTCCAGGTCGTCCGCAGTGAACACCGCGAGGTCCGCGGGGGTGGTGACGGCCGACGCGTGCCAGGCGTCCGGCTCGGTCTCTCGGCCGGCCAGCCGGGCCTCGACCTCGGCGAGGTGGTCGAGGAGATGATCGGCCA
Source organism: Pseudonocardiales bacterium (assembly GCA_003243915.1). Lineage (GTDB taxonomy): Bacteria > Actinomycetota > Actinomycetes > Mycobacteriales > Jatrophihabitantaceae > QHCC01. The sequence continues at coordinate 76,492 of QHCC01000041.1, forward strand.
CCCGCCGAATTGCCTTGTGGGGCGTGTACGTCCGCGGCGCCTCTCCCTCGACGGCGACCGTGATCGGTGCGCCGTCCCAGTTCGGCCAGGTCGCGGCCAGCTCGAGGACATGGTCGACCATGCCGGTGACGCGCTCGGCGGGATGCCGCTCGTCCACGGCAGCTACCTCAGTCATACCGGCCACCTTCCCAAGCGTCACCGACAACCATCGCAGCCAGGTCAGGTCGGGGCGGTGCCGCTCGCTGGCCCGGGCGGGCGCCGCTCACCACGCGGGGCGCAGCCGTCCGGGAACCACGACCGCCTGCAGAGCGGCCCGTAGCCCGGTCATGGCAGCGGCATCCAGCTGGCCCTGCCAGGCCGCCACGGTTTCGGCCGCAGCCTGCTCTGCTGCCCGGGTGCAGGCCCGACCCCGCGCCGTCAGGGCCAGCAGCCGGGACCGGGCGTCGCGAGGGTCGACCGCCCGCGTCAGGTAACCGCGCTGCACCAGGTGCTCGACCAGCTGGCTCGCGGCCTGCTTGGTCACGCCGAGGTGGCCGGCCACATCCGCCACCGTCGCGTCGCCGGCCCTCACCCGCGCGAAGACGAAGCCGTGCGACGGGCGGACGTCGTGGAATCCACGCCGCGCGAGGCCGTGCTGGATCCCGTCGACGACCTGGGTCGAGGCCCGCAGGACCAGCATGGCCACGTCCAGGTGCTTCTGATCGCTCACCCGACCAGCTTGACATGACAGTCAAGTTCCTTGACCATATAGTCAACTTACTTGACTGTATGGAGGTTTCATGTCCGTCGTCCGCGCCGCCGACGCCGTTGATCATCACGTGCACGGCAGCACGTTCAGCTCCTATGTTGCCCCGTCCCGGGGCAGTGCCCAACTCTGCGCCTGGCGCCTGAGCGTGCCGGCGGACCTGGCTGGGGTCGCGCACCGACCCACGCGCGAGGAGGTCCTGCTGATCCTCGACGGCGAGGTGCGGGTCACCGTGGACGGAGAGCAGGCGAATCTCACCGCCGGCGACGTAGTCATGGTGCCGCCCGACAGCGAGCTGCGGCTGGACGGCGGGCCCCGCGGCGCGACCGCCTGGGTTACCACGACCGCGGGGCTGGAGGCGGTGATGGCCGACGGCACCCGCTTCGCCCCACCCTGGGCGAACTGATGCGCTCACCGCCGCTCGGTCCCGGGCGAAACCGCCCAGCCCGCCTTGACGCGTGCGCCAGCGGGACAAAGCGAGGTGTTCAACTACAGTCCGCGGTGTGCAACGCAGCCGAGCCGGCGCGCACGAGGGCGCCGCGTCACTCCTGCGGGCGCTGCACCACGGCCCGGAAGCCTTCGTGCTGCCCAACGCGTGGGACGTCGCCTCGGGCGTGCTGCTCGCCGACGCAGGCTTTCCTGCCGTCGGCACCACCAGCCTGGGGGTGACCGCGGCGGCCGGGCTTCCGGACGGCGCGGCCGCCGGAGTGGAGCTCACCGTTGCACTGGCCCGAGCGCTCGTGGAGCGGCTGGCGGTGCCCGTCACCGTCGACCTGGAAGGTGGCTACTCGGAGGATCCCGCCCGGGTCGCGGCCCTGGCGGCGCAGCTCGCCGAGCTCGGCGTGGCCGGCGTCAATCTCGAGGACGGGCGGGGCAGCGGGCAGCTGCGCACGGCCGCCGAACATGCCGCGGTCATCCGTGCCGTCGCGAGTGCTGCACCGGGACTGTTCATCAATGCCCGCACCGACACCTACTGGCTGCAGGTCGGTCACGAGGATGACCGGCTCGCCGAGACGACGACGCGGCTGGTGGCCTATCGCCACGCGGGCGCGTCCGGTGTGTTCGTCCCCGGACTGTCCGACCTGGCCGCCATCGCGACCGTGGCCGACAGCGTGGCCCTGCCGCTGAACGTGTTGTGGCGTCCCGGCGTCAGCCTGTCGGCACTCGCCGCGGCCGGTGTTGCCCGCATCAGTACCGGCTCCGCGCTCTACCGCCACGCGCTGGGGGCGGCCGTGGCGGTGGCCCACGCCGCCCGGACGGACACGCAGCCGCCTACGGTCCCGGTCGACTACGACCGCCTGCAGCACCTTCTCGGTGCTCCGCCGGGACGTGCGGGCCGGTAGCGTCCCGGCGGTGACGCGTACCGTCGCCGAGATTGCCGCCGCTGTGCGCAGCGGCACGCTCTCCGCGCGCGCCGCGACCGAACACGCGCTGGAACGCATCGAGCAACTCGACGCCGCGATCGGTGCGTTCCAGGAGGTTCGCGTCTTCACGTCTCTGCGCGAGGCCGACGCCGTCGATTGCCGCCCGGACAGGGACACGCTGCCGCTGGCGGGCGTCCCGATCCCTATCAAGGACAACGTTCCCGTGGCCGGCGAGCCGATGCGGATGGGTTCCTCCGGCAGTGACCCGGCACCCCAGAAACATGACCACGAGATCGTCCGCCGCCTGCGCGCGGCCGGCGCAGTGATCGTCGGCCTGACCCGGGTGCCCGAGCTATGCGTGTTCGGCGCCACCGACTCCGACTTCGGCATCACCCGCAATCCGTGGGACCTGGACCGTACCCCCGGTGGTTCCTCCGGCGGCGCCGCGGCGGCGGTCGCAGCCGGCATGGTCCCCGCCGCCCACGGCAACGACGGCATGGGTTCGATCCGGATCCCGTCGGCGTGCTGCGGGCTGGTCGGCATCAAACCGGGCTTGGGCGTCGTGCCGGCCGAGCTGGGCAACGGGTCGTGGTTCGCCATGGCGGAGAACGGCCCGCTGGCTACGACGGTTCAGGACGCCGCGCTGGTCTTGTCGGTGCTGGCCGGTCGCGCCGAGCTTGCCACGATCGCGCGCCCGGGCAGCGTGCGTGTCGCGATCTCGACCAAGGCGCCGGTGCCGGGCACGCCGGTCGACGAGCACTGGGCGGCCGCCGCGCGCGAGACCGCGGTGCTGCTACGCGGCGTAGGGCACTCGGTGCATGACGCCGATCCGCCGTACGGGCAGGCCGCCGGGGCGTCGGAGGCTGTCCGCTGGTTCGCCGGCACCGAACTCGACGCCCGGCTGCTCGCCGACCGCGACCGGATGGCGCCCCCGACCCGGCGCCATGCCGCGGTTGGGCGGCTAGCTTTGCGCGCCGGCCTGCCCCGGCCCAGGGGCCGCGAGCGCTGGCAACGCAGGGCGGAGGCGTTCTTCGCCGGCCACGACGTGCTCGTCACGCCTGCGCTCGCGCAGTCGCCGGTCGCCGCGAAGGCCTGGGCGCAGCGGGGTTGGCTGGCCAACGTCTGGGCCAACGCGCGCTACGCGCCGTTCGCCGCCCATTGGAACCTGGCCGGCTGGCCCGCGATGGTGGTACCAGCGGGGCTGCACCCGGACGGAACGCCGCTGTCCGTCCAGCTCGTCGCCCGGCCCGGCGGCGAGGTCCTGCTGCTGTCGGTCGCCACCCAACTCGAGAAGTTGCGACCGTGGCCCCGCACCGCTCCGATGTGACCGGTATCGGCAGTTCGACACCCCCTACGACAACAGTCTTGACCTGCCTACGGCCTGGTTACCCGTTGGCGTCTGGAGCTCAGGCGGGGAACTGCGGTAGTTCCCAGTTCTGAGACGCTCGGCCACCGCTTGCGTGATCAACACGCCGCACGCATGGCTGTAGCCATGTTCTGAGGCTGTGGATCAACGTGGCGCCGGTGATCAACGTGGCGCGGTTAGCAACGTGGCGCCGGTGATCAACGCGGCGCCCCTGCTACGCCCGCCCCGCGGACGTGGCAAGGTCGTGCCCATGACAGATGTGCTCGGCGGAATCGCCACCGATGAAGCTCGCGTCCGCGCCGACGACCGGGCCCACGTGTTCCATTCCTGGTCGGCGCAGGCGTTGATCGACCCACTGCCGATCGCCAGCGCGAGCGGCTCCTACTTCACCGACTACAACGGCAAGCGCTACCTCGACTTCTCCTCGCAGCTGGTCAACGTCAATATCGGCTATCAGCACCCCAGGCTGGTGGCCGCGATCCAGGAGCAGGCCGCAAGGCTGTGCACCATCCAGCCGTCCTTCGCCAACGATGCCCGCAGTGAGGCGGCGCGCCTCATCGCCGAGGTCGCGCCCGGCGATCTCAACCAGGTGTTCTTCACCAACGGCGGCGCCGAGGCCACCGAAAACGCGCTGCGGATGGCCCGCCTGCACACCGGACGGCACAAGGTCTTCGCCGCCTACCGCAGTTACCACGGCGCCACGGCGGGCGCGATGGCGATGACCGGCGACCCGCGGCGGTGGGCCAGTGAGCCCGGCCTGCCGGGCATCGTGCGGTACTGGGGCCCGTACCTGTACCGCTCGGCGTTTCATGCGAGCACACCGGAGCAGGAGACCGAGCGTGCGTTGCAGCACCTGCGTGAGCTGGTGATGGTCGAAGGTGCGCACACGATTGCCGCGATCATCCTCGAGACGGTGGTCGGTACGAACGGCATCCTGGTCCCGACGCCGGGCTACCTGGCCGGGGTTCGCGCGCTGTGCGACGAGTTCGGTTTCGTCATGATCGCCGACGAGGTGATGGCTGGCTTCGGCAGGTCCGGCGAGTGGTTCGCGATCGATCACTGGGGCGTGGTTCCGGACCTGATCGCCTTCGCCAAAGGCGTCAACTCCGGCTACGTGCCGCTCGGTGGTGTGCTCATCAGCGACGCGATCGCGGCGACGTTCCAAGAACGCCCCTACCCGGGCGGCCTGACCTACTCCGGCCACCCCCTGGCCTGCGCCAGCGCAGTCGCGTCGATCAACATCTTCAAGGACGAGGGCATCGTCGAGCATGCCCGCGCACTGGGCACCGACGTCATCGGGCCCGAGCTGGCCAAGCTCGCCGACAACCACCCCTGCGTCGGCGAGGTGCGCGGCCTCGGCGTGTTCTGGGCACTCGAGCTCGTCCGCGACCGCGCCACCCGTGAGCCGCTGGTCGCCTTCAACGCGGGCGGCGCCGACGCCAAGCCGATGAGCGAGTTCGCCGCGGCATGCCGCCAGCGCGGGTTATGGCCGTTCGTGCACTTCAACCGCACCCATGTCGTGCCGCCGTGCACCACCAGCGCGGACGAGGTGCGGGAGGGCATCGCCATCCTCGACGAGGCGCTCGAAGTGGCCGACGGGTACTACACCGGCAGCTGAGTGCTGCGCTCAGCGGCGGATCAGCTCAGCGTCGGGCTGTCGGTGTGCCCCGCGCGCGCGGCGATGACGCCGGCCTGGAAACGACTGGTGGCGCCAACTTGTGTCATGTAGTCGGCGATGTGGCGCCGGCAGGTGCGCACCGAGATCGATAACCGGCGCGAGATCGCTTCGTCCTTCTCGCCCTCGGCCATCAGCCGCAGGATTGCCGCACGGGTGTGGTCGAGCTCGGTCTCGTCGCGCTGATGGTGGATCACCTCTTCCAGCGGCGAGGCCTCCGACCACAGCTGCTCGAATGTGGCGACGATCCAGGCGATGACATTCGGCTCGCGCACCACGACCAGGCCGTGCATGCCGGCGTCGTTGGTCGGGATCGGCAGCAGGGCGACGTCGCGGTCTACCACGAGGCTGCGGCCAGGCACCGACGAGGCGAAGCGGATCTTGGCACCGTTCTCGGCAAGCTCGTACAGATATGACCTGCTGGCCCGGTCGCGCAGTGCAGTGTGCTGATACAGAGCTCGGGTCCGGACCCCACGGCGCAGCGAGTACAGGTTCGCGATTCGGGTCCGGCTGTCGATGCGAGTGGTGGGCAGCCGGCCCGGCGCGACGGAGAGCAGCTCGTTCTGGCAGCGGTCGGCATAGTGCATCAGGACGTTGGCCATCTCGGTCTGATCTGAGATGACGTCGACGGCGACGTCCTGGGCCGGCCCGCTGAGCACGGCATTCCAGTCGGGCACCAGTCCGCGGATGGCGTTGCGCCGGGCCTCGGCCGACGCGCGACGCGCCCCGAGTTCGAGGTCTTCGGCGCCCAGGACGATCGCCTCGGCCAGCATCGGGCTGATGGCGATGACCCGATCAGAGCCGTCCGGGCGGAGCAGACCCAGGTCGGTCAGGGCGGCCGCAGGTTTGTCCAGTTCGCCGGCTGTGCGACCGAGACTCTCGGCGACCTGCCCGAGCGTGCTCGCGGGTTGCGAGAGCAGGGCACGGTACAACTCCACCTCGAGGTCGCTCAGCTGTCCGGTTTCACTCATCTCGCCATCCCGGAGTACGTGCCAGGCAGCTAACTGCCAGTTGGAGGATTTGAATTGCACCCGATAGCGCTGAATCCTATTCACAGCGCAGGATTTTCTGGGCATCGGCACCAGAAACCGGCGTGTCAAATGCGCCTAACTCCGATCAAAGGGGACAGAGTGACTGTTGGTCTACGTCGCCGCGTCGCAAGTGTTCTCGCTTTGGCGGTGGGGTTCGGCGTCTGCATCAGCTCTACGCCTGCGTCGGCCACGCCGGTCCGAAGTCAGCCGACCACGACATCGGACAGTTCATACATCGCTCCCGTCGATCACCGTCTCGCAGACTGGTGGTGGTAGCCAGCACCACCCACAGGCGTTGCGGCCGTAGTCCTGGCGGCCGTGACAAGTAGGAACCGGTCCCGCCTTCTGCTGTAGTGCAATCCGCGCCTCGTATCTCGACGTGGCGAGGTCTTGAGAGGGCGGGATCGGCCACGTCCGGGCCGCCGGCTGTTCTGCGAAGATGGCCGGTGTGACCGAGCTCGGGCTGCCCGACGGCCTCACCCATCTGCACAGCGGCAAGGTGCGCGATCTCTATCGCAGCGCCGACGGCCAGTTGGTGATGCTCGCGAGCGACCGCATCTCTGCCTTCGACCACATCCTGCGCCCCACCATCCCTGACAAGGGCCGGATTCTCACCGCGATGACGGTGTGGTGGTTCGAGCAGTTGGCCGACATCGTGCGCACCCACCTGCGAAGTGTGGACGACCCGCTGATCCCACCGCAGTGGCGGGGCCGGGCAATGGTGTGCACGCCGCTGGTCATGGTTCCGGTCGAGGCGGTCGCCCGCGGCTACCTGGCCGGCTCGGGGTTGCTGGACTACCGCGCGAACGGGAGCGTGTGTGGCCTGCCGCTGCCGCCAGGGCTGCGCGACGGCGACCGGCTCCCGGAACCGATCTTCACGCCCGCGACCAAGGCCGGCGTGGGTGAGCACGACCAGAACATCTCCTACGAGGCGGTGCTCGCCACGGTAGGCGCCGCCACCGCGGGGCGGGTCAAGGCGCTGACGTTGGCGATCTACGCGCGAGCTGCCGCCGTCGCAGCCGAGCGGGGCGTCATCCTGGCCGACACCAAGTTGGAGTTCGGCCACGATCCCGAGACCGCCGAACTCGTCCTCGGCGACGAGGCCCTCACCCCGGACTCGTCACGATTCTGGCCCGTCGAGCAGTGGCGGCCCGGTCGCGCGCAGCCGAGTTTCGACAAGCAGTACGTCCGCGACTGGCTGCTCTCGGATGCTTCCGGGTGGGACCGTGCCGCCGACACCCCGCCCCCCGCGTTGCCCGACGACGTCGTGGGCGCGACGCGAGCGCGCTACGTGCAGGCCTACGAGCGGCTCACCCGGCTGCGCTTCGACGACTGGCTCGGGTAGCGGGCGCATCCCACCAGTCGGCGGTCACTCTTCCCCGCTGGCGACCGGTTCGGGTGCCCGCAACCGGTTACCAACGGGGAAGACCGGAAACCGGACAACCCGGTCAGCCGGGCTTGGTCGCCACCCAGCGCAACGTCAGCAGGCCCGGCCTCAGCCTGGGCTGGACGGCACCGGCCGCGGTGAGTGCTGCGCGGAACGACGGCTCGGTGATGCTGCGCAGGTCATGGATGCCGTCGGCGTGGTGCAGCGCCCGCGAAGCGGCGGTGTCGAGCAGGTCGTAGCCGACGAAGCGTCCCCCCGGTCGCAGCACCCGCATCGCCTCGACAACGGCGTCCTCCCAGCGCCCGATGTGATGCAACATCAGGTAGCTGACGACGACGTCGAAGCTGGCGTCGTCGAACGGCAGCGCCGTGGCGTCGCCGACCTGCGTCGTGGCTCGCGAGCCGAACCCGGCCAGGCGGCGGGCGGTAGCCCGGACCATCATCGGGTCGAGGTCGGCCACGCACACCCGGACGGTTGGGTACCGGCCCAGCGTGCCGGCCGCCATCGCCCCCCCGCCACCGCCGATCTCCAGCACATCGCCGGCCACGCTCAGGCCGGACAGCACCCACGGCAGGACCAACCGCCTGGCCAGCACCCCCCAGAACGCGGTGCGGCAGAAGACCCGCTCGCCCACCGGCATGATCGGCATCGCAACCTCCGGGGTGTCCGCGTCATCAACGTCGTCCGCGGCCCGGCGCGGGCCAACGCCTTAGGCTAGGTCCACTGCCCCCGAGTTGCTCAGGAGTTGCTGTGGCCCGCGTGGTCGTCGACGTCGTGCTCAAACCCGAGATCCTCGATCCGCAAGGCCAGGCGATCGTCGGGGCGCTGGGGCGGCTCGGCGTTCACGGCGTCACCGACGTGCGGCAGGGAAAGCACTTCGAACTGGATGTCGATGAGGGCATCGACGACGAGGCGGTGGCCCGGCTGGCCGACACCCTGCTGGCGAACCCGGTGATCGAGAACTTCACTATCCGGCGCTAGCGGCTAGCGGAACCCTGAGCTCGTCGGGCACCGTGGCCAGCACCTGGTGCGGATCGCCGCCCAGCAGTCGACAGTGGTTCTTGGATCGCCGGCGTCGAGAGTGAGCAGGCTTGGCTGGGCATCGTAGAAGCCGCGCTCGACGGCAGGCGGGCGACAAGACCGACCCCGCCGTGCCGTGATCGGCGCCTGCGACGCGTTGGGGGCCACTCGCCGACCGAACTCCAAACAGGCCGGCACCACCACGCCACGGGTGTTGCTCGGATCAGGTCAGGACGCGGTCCGGATTGGGATAAGAAAACGCCGCGCCATGCATAGGCTGGCTGACATGCTGCAGAACCTGTTGCTGGACAAGGTCGTCCTGGTCAGCGGAGGCACCCAGGGCGTCGGTGCCGCCGTCGCGCGGGCGGCGGCTCGCGAGGGTGCGGCGGTCGCGATCACCGGCCGGCGGCGCGAGCCCGGCGAGGCGCTGGTCGCCGAGTTGGGGTCGCCCGCGCTGTTCGTGCAAGCCGATGTCGGCGAGGTCGCGGCAGCGCAGGCGTCGGTCGCTGCCGTGATCGAGACGTACGGTCGCGTCGACTGCCTGGTCAACTGCGCAGGCCTGACCACGCGCGGCGCGCTGCTTGACACCACGCCCGAACTGTTCGACGCGCACATCGCGGTCAACCTGCGCGCGCCGTTCTTCCTGATGCAGGCGGCAGTCGCGGACATGATCGCCCGAAAGGGTCCGGGCACGATCGTGAACGTTATCTCCTCCTCCGAGCTCGGCGGGCAGCCCTACCTGGCGCCCTACGTCGCGGCCAAGGCCGGCCTGGCCGGCCTGACCCGCAACGTCGCGTACGCGCACCGCTGGGACCGCATCCGCATCAACGGCCTGGACATCGGCTGGACCGAGACCGAGGGCGAGGACGCCGTCCAGCGCTCGTTCCACGGTGCCGGCGACGACTGGCGCGAGCGCGCCGGCCGGGCCTTGCCGATGGGCAGGCTCGGTCAGGTCGACGAGATCGCTGACTTCGTCGTGCTGCTGTTGTCCGAGCGCAGCGGCGTCGTCACCGGCTCAGTGATCGACTGGGATCAGAACGTCAACGGCGGCCTGGACTAGCCACTACTGAGGTGATCAACATGCGACTCGGCCTCATCGGCCTAGGCAGGATCGGCAGCTTCCACGCCCAGACGCTCAGCGCGCTCCCGGACGTCGATCTCGTCCTCTGCGATGCCGTGCCTGCGCTGGCCAAGGCCGCCGCCGAGCGGTTCGGGGGCCAGGCCGTCGACACTCCGGAGGCGCTGCTCGCCGCCGGAGTCGACGGCGTGGTCATCGCGGCCGCCACGGACGCTCACCCGGAACTGCTCATCGCCTCCGTCGACGCCGGTCTGCCGGTGTTCTGCGAGAAGCCGCTCGCTCGCAGCTCGGCTGCGGCGGAGCGGGTCCGCGACCATGTCGTTGACGCTGGGGCGACCGTCCAGATCGGCTATCCGCGCCGCTTCGATCCTGCGTTCATCGCCGCCCGGGCGGTCGACGCCGCGGGCGAACTGGGCTGGCTGCACACCGTGCGCTCGACGACCCTCGACCCGGCGCCGCCACCGCGCGAGTACGTGGCGGCGTCCGGCGGGATCTTCCGGGACTGCAGCGTGCACGATTTCGACGCCGTTCGGTGGGTCACCGGGCAGGAGGTCAGCGACGTCTACGCCACCGGAAGTAACCGGGGCGCTCCGTTCTTCGGCGAATACGGCGACGTCGACACCGCCGCCGCCGTCCTGACCCTCACCGACGGCACCCTGGCCCTCGTGTCGAACAGCCGCTACAACGGCCGCGGCTACGACGTGCGTCTCGAGGTGCACGGCAGCGCCGACAGCATCGCCGTCGGCTTGGACGACCGGCTGCCGCTGCGTTCGGTCGAGCCGGGGACGACGTTTCCCGCGGGGTCGCCGCACGTCCTGTTCATGGATCGGCTAGCCGTGGCGTTCCGGGCCGAACTGGGGGCGTTCACCGACGTGGTCGCCGGGCGGGTCGAGTCCCCCTGCACCGTCGACGACGCCCTCGAGGCCAGCTGGATCGCGGAGGCTTGCGTGTTGTCCCGCGAGCTGCGCCGCCCCGTTGCGATGACCGAGATCCGTCCGGCCGCCCGGTAGCCTGGGCCCGTGCGCGTCGGTGTGGTGAGCTTTCCGGGCAGCCTCGACGACAGGGATGCCGCGCGGGCCGTGCGGATCGCGGGCGCCGAATCGGTGCCACTCTGGCACGCTGACCCGTCCTTGCACGACGTCGACGCCGTCGTTCTGCCGGGTGGCTTCTCCTACGGCGACTACCTGCG
>QHCC01000041.1:87374-87567 GCA_003243915.1 Pseudonocardiales bacterium
TCTGCAACGGCTTCCAGGTGCTCTGCGAGTCCCACCTGCTTCCCGGCGCGCTGATCCGCAATGATCACCGCAAGTTCGTGTGCACGGAGCAGTCGCTGCGCATCGACAACGTCACCACGGCCTGGACAGCTGAGTACCGCGAGGGGCAGGAGGTCGTCATCCCCCTCAAGAACGGCGAGGGCGGCTACGTCGC
>QHCC01000042.1:0-2536 GCA_003243915.1 Pseudonocardiales bacterium
TCGGTCATCGCCACGAACTTGCGCGACACCGCGGACTTGCTGGTCGACGTAGACTGCGCGGTGATGTCGTGCCCGACGGGCTCCAACGCGACCGGGTAGCGGCGGGGGGGGACCCCCGCAAGCAACCCCCCCCCCCCCCCCCCCCCCCCCCCCCCCCCCCCGGGCGGCGCCCCCCCCCCCCGCCCCGCCGATCCGGTCGAAGTCCAGACCGTCGGGGCTGACCCCTTGCGCAACCCCGCCCACGAGGGCCGTCAGCTGGCTGAACTGCAAGGTGTAGAGGCGACTGGGGGTCACCACAGCGTCAACCGCCGGGCTGACCGGAAGCGGTAGCGCCGGTCCGAGTCCGAACGGCGGCGGGAGCGCGCCCGGCTGGCTCGAGACGATCAACCGTGACGCCGGCGTGCCGGGCGACGGCGACTTGTGATGATCACCGCGCGCGGTGAGCAGTGCGATCCCGACCGCCGCGACGACCACGCCGGCAACCGTCGAGACCCGCCTGGGAACCCGGCGCCGACCGAACTCGACGATGTCGTCGTCGTCGGAGCCGACCAGGCCGTCCTCGGTCAGGAACTCGACGTCGTCACGGCTCATGGCGCCTTCTTCCGATGAACCCCCGGTGGAGCTGCGAGAGACAGCGTGCCGCCGAGCTCATCGCCGGTTACACAATCACGTCAGGTTGATAGTGCGCCGCCGCCGGTTCCGACGCCACTACGGCGTCGATGCGCGCGACGACTGCCGCCACCTGCGCGCGGGCGGCACCAGTGAACGACAGCGGTTCGGACAGCAGGCCTGCCAGGTCGCCGGCCGTCAGGCCAAGGCGCGGGTCCAGCGCCAACCGGGAGAACAGGTCGTTGTCCTGCGTGCCCTTCTCGCGCATCTCCAGAGCGACGGCGACCGCGTTGTCCTTGATCGCCGCGTGCGCCGCCTCACGCCCCACGCCGGCGCGTACTGCGGCCATGAGCACCTTGGTCGTCGCAAGGAAGGGGAGGTAGCGGTCCAGCTCACGCTCGATCACCGCCGGGAATGCCCCGAACTCGTCCAAGATCGTCAGGGTCGTCTCGAACAGGCCGTCGAGGGCGAAGAAGGCATCGGGCAGCGCGACGCGACGCACCACCGAGCACGACACGTCGCCCTCGTTCCACTGGTCACCGGCCAGCTCGGCGGTCATCGAGGCGTACCCGCGCAGGACCACCGCGAAGCCGTTGACCCGCTCCGCCGACCGGCTGTTCATCTTGTGCGGCATGGCCGAGGAGCCCACCTGGCCGGGCTGGAAACCCTCGGTGACAAGCTCGTTGCCGGCCATCAGCCGGATCGTCTTGGCCAGCGACGACGGCGCGGCGGCCAGCTGCACGAGCGCGGACACGACCTCGTAGTCCAGCGAACGCGGATACACCTGCCCGACGCTGGTGAGCGTGTGGGTGAAGCCCAGGTGCTCGGCCACCCGGGTCTCGAGCTGCGCCAGTTTCGCGTCGTCGCCGCCGAGCAGGTCGAGCATGTCCTGCGACGTGCCGACCGGCCCCTTCACGCCGCGCAGCGGGTAGCGCTCGAGCAGGCCGTCGAGCCGGCCGAGGGCAGCCAGCAACTCGTCGGCGGCTGAAGCGAAGCGCTTGCCCAGCGTGGTGGCTTGCGCTGCGACGTTGTGCGAGCGCCCGGCGATCACGAGGCTGTCGTACTCGACTGCGCGGCGAGCCAGCCGGACGAGCACGGCCAGTGTCTTCGTCCGGATCAGTGCGAGCGACGAGCGCACCTGCAACTGCTCCACGTTCTCGGTGAGGTCACGGCTGGTCATGCCCTGGTGAATCCGCTCGTGCCCGGCCAGCTCGGCGAACTCGTCGATGCGCGCCTTCACATCGTGCCGGGTGACCCGTTCGCGCGCGGCGATCGAGTCGAGGTCGACCGCGTCGGTGCCGCGCTCGACGATGTCCTGGTAGGCCTCGATCACGCCGTCGGGCACGTCGACGCCCAGCTCGGCCTGAGCGCGCAGCACCGCAAGCCACAGCCGGCGCTCGAGCACGATCTTGTGCGCCGGCGACCAGATCGCCGTCATCGGCGTGGACGCATAGCGCGCGGCGAGGACATTCGGGATGGCAGGTTTCACCGGCCCATTGTCTCAGCCGCCGCCACGCGGACCGGGATCGGCGGCGCGGCGGGCGGGCTGCTCCGAGGCGGGCCCGCCCCCCCCCCCCCCCCCGCGCGGGGGGGGGGGCCCCCCCCNNGTCTGCTCAGAGGCGGACCTGCCCGCGCGCAGCCCGCAGCGCGATATCGGTGCGGAACTGGCCGCCCGCTAGTTCGACGCCGCCGATCAGCGCATAGGCCCGAGCACGGGCGGCGTCCAGCGTCGGCGCGACAGCGGTGGCCGAGAGCACCCGTCCGCCCGAGGAGACAATCGCCCCGTCCTCGCGACGCCGGGTTCCCGCGTGGATGATGCCGGACCGCTCGGCGCCGATGATCACATCGCCGAGACGGGGCGGCCCTGGGTAGTTCGCGGCGGCAAGGACGACGGTGACGGCGCACCCGTCGCGCCATTGCAGCGGCG
>QHCC01000042.1:2591-5484 GCA_003243915.1 Pseudonocardiales bacterium
GCGAGCACGACCTGCGTCTCGGGGTCGCCGAAACGGGCGTTGAACTCGACGACCCGCACCCCGCGGCTGGTCATCGCGAGCCCGACGTAGAGGAGCCCCGCGAACGGCGTGCCGCGGCGCGCCATCTCGTCGATCGTCGGCTGCGCCACGGTGCGCACCACCTCATCGGCGAGCCCATCGGGCAGCCACGGCAGCGGCGCGTAGGCGCCCATCCCACCGGTGTTAGGCCCGGTGTCGCCGTCGCCGATCCGCTTGAAGTCCTGGGCGGGTACCAGCGTCACCACGGTGGTGCCGTCACTGAGGCAGAACAACGACACCTCCGGACCGTCGAGGTATTCCTCGATCACGACCCGTCCGCACCCGACGGCATGGGCCAGCGCCTGCGCCCGGTCGGAGGTGACGACGACACCCTTTCCTGCGGCGAGGCCGTCGTCCTTCACCACGTACGGTGCACCGAACTCGTCCAGGGCGGCGGCGGCCTGCGCGGCGTCGACGCACACCCGCGCTGCCGCAGTGGGCACCCCGGCCGCGTACATCACTGCCTTCGCGAATGCCTTGCTACCTTCCAGTCGCGCCGCCTCGCGCGACGGCCCGAAGCAGTCGATGCCGCCCGCGCGGACCGCGTCGGCGACCCCGGCCACGAGCGGCGCCTCCGGACCTATGACCACGAGGTCGGCGGCGACGTCGCCGGCCAGCGCGGCGACCGCGGCACCGCTCTCGGCGTCGACGCCGCGCTGCTCGGCGACGGCTGCGGAGCCCGCGTTGCCCGGTGCGCAGACGAGTGCGGTAACGCCCGGATCGGCCGCCAGGGACAGGCACAGGGCGTGCTCGCGAGCTCCTGAGCCGATGACGAGGACGCGCACGAGCGCCGAGCCTACGTCCCGCGCAGCCCGCGCTAGCGCTCCGGCAGGCCGAGGGCGGCCAACCGAAGCTCGCGCGTGCCCGGTTGCGGCTCGGGCACGAGGCCCCGCTCGAGCAACGTCATCAGCACATCGAAACTCGCGTCGTTCGCGGCCGAGCCCAAGCCACCGACGGCTTCGAGCGCGACGAAACCGTGCAGTGCGCTCCGGACTGCCTGCGCGGCGCGCTGCGCGCCCGAAGCCGGGATGCCGTGTTCGAGAGCAGCGCGGCACAGCAGAGCGTCAACGGCGCCCGCGCAGCGCTCGTACGCGGCCGGTTGGCAGGCCATCGCCTGGTAGCAGCCGCGGTTCGCGCTGGCGTAGCCGCGGTACGCGGCGCCGATGGCGAGTAGCGCGTCGCGTCCGTGCCTGCTGCCCGCCGCGGTGTCGACGGCTGCGGCCAGACCGACGGCACCCCGTGCCGCCAAGCGGCGGCGCAGGTCGTCCAGACCGCCGATGTGCTTGTACAGGCTGGGCACCCGAACGCCGAGCTCGGCGGCGAGCGGGGACAGCGACAGGCCGTGTATACCCACCCGGTCGGCCAGCGTCGCGGCCGCCGCGACGACCTTGTCCGGCGTGAGGCCCATGCGTGGCATGACAGCTCCTGCGTGGACAGCCTCGTCGCACGGACTAGAAGTGGATGTCTTCGACCCAGCCCCAGCGCATGGCGTTGGGCACGTACACCAGGGTCCAGGGTCCGTCGTGCACGTTGGTCTGGTGGACGTGCCAGCCGGCGAACACATTGCCAATCACGAACCGGCCGCGCGCGTCGCGAAGCGTGCCCCTCGAGTTGATCCGTTTGGATGCGTTGACGACATGTCCGGGCGAGGGTGTGAAGTTCACGCTCCGATAGTGGCTGGCGGTCACCGCGCTGCGTCCCTGCAGGATCTTGCTCGGGATCGGCACGCCGGCCGGGTAGGAGCTGGTCGGTGTCGGGAAGTGCTCGCCACCGACGGATCCAGCGATGCACACCCGCGGCGTGAAGCCCCACCACGCGTGGCTGGTATTGCGATACTTCTTGTCGCTGATCATCGCCCACGTGTCATTCACGTTGTAGCGCCAGGCGACGATGTCGGTAGGGGTGATCGCCCAGGGCTGGTTGGCGATCACGCCCGCCTTCGGGTAGTTCGGATACACCGGGCAGGTGTATGCGACCCGGTAGTCGAGGATCAGTGCAATGTTGCGCTTGGGGGCCGACGCGTTGGCGTGGGTGACCGCAACAGCCGTCAGGCCGGTGACGATGGCGACGAGCAGGCCGATCACACCCTTGCGGCCCCGTTTCACGTGATGCATTCGTGTCCCTCTCCGGTCCCCGACAGGTGGCGAGCAGCTACCGCTCACCTTGGCTGGATTCGCCGAAATTAGCAGCGTTTGGGGTGCCAGGCTCTAGGAAGCCCTGGCCAGTCCACACCCGTCCGGGCCGGCCGCCGGGTCACGAGGTCGTGACGACAGCCAGTCCGGCGAGGGTCGGCACCAGGACCTTGTTGCCGTAGAGCGCCGGTGTCGCGAACCGGCTGACCGCACCGACGCTCACCTGTGCCACCGAGGCCCCGGTGCGCGGGTCGAGGCCGTGCAGGACGCCCGCATCGGTGTCCAGCGTCCAGACCCGGCCGCCGCCGACGACGGGTGAGCCGGTGATCGAACCGGGCGCCTGCCACAGCCGATGCATCGTGCCGCTCGAGTCGATGCGGACCGCCCGCACCCCGTCCGTGCACGGAACGTAGACGACGGCGCCGGCCACCGCGGTGCCGCCGAAGGACCGGCACAGGGCAGCGCTGCTGACCTGGCCGCCGATCCCGCCGAGCGCCGCGCTGCGCAGCACGTACGCGGTGCCCGACTTGCCGGCGATGAAGATCCACTTGCCGACCAGCGCGGGGCCCTGCGATCCGAGGTCGAGGTCGCTCTCGTTGTCGGCTGCCCAGCTGGTCGGGGAGAACGAGTCGACGAGGTTCGCGTGCGCGTCCAATGCCAGCACCGAGTCACTGTGGTCGTAG
>QHCC01000043.1 GCA_003243915.1 Pseudonocardiales bacterium
CAGGTGTACGAGGGCGACCTCTACGAGCCGCTACCCGCCTCGCTTCGGGGTCGCGTCGACGTCCTGGTCGTCAACGCGCCCTACGTGCCTACCGAGGCAATCGGAACGATGCCCCCGGAGGCCCGAACGTACGAGCCGCTGGTGGCGCTCGATGGTGGCGCAGACGGGCTCGACATCCTGCGGCGGGTGATCACCTCGGCGCGACAGTGGCTGGCCCCCGGCGGTCACCTGCTGGTCGAAACGAGCGTCGGCCAGGCGCCACACGCCGTCGAGGCGTTCTCCGCCAATGGGCTGAACGCCCGGGTGGCCCGTTCCGACGAGCTGAGCGCGACCGTGGTCATCGGAACCCGGGCGGCCACGCCGGAGAGTGGGTAGCAGCCGGCCCGGTCCGGGCCCTGCCGCTGGCGGTCCCGCGAAAACCAGAGAGAATCACCAGATGAGCGAGCACCTCGCGAACCTCGTGGGCGTCGTCGCGCTCGACGTCGTCACCCGGACGACCGCGGCGATCGAGGCGGCGACCGGGCTGACGATCGTAGAGGCCACGGCGCTTTCGGCGCTGGCCGTCTATGCGGAGGGCGACAGTGTCGAGTCGCTGCAACGGGCTGTGGACCTGTCCCAGCCCGGCACCGTGCGCCTGGTCGATCGGCTGGTCGAGCGCGGGCTGGTCGAGCGACGCCACGCGAGGGGCGACCGCCGCGTCACAGCGGTACACCTGTCCTCACGCGGGCGCCGCACGGTCGCGACGATCCGCCGCACCCGGCTGGCGGTCATCGAGAGCTGGACCTCGCGGCTTACTGAGCCCCAGCGCGAGGCCCTCGAGCCGGTGCTCGCGAACTGGGCCATCCGCGATGTCGAGGCGACGTCGGCAGGTGGTCTGGCCGCCGAATACCGCTGCCGGCTGTGCGACCCCGATGCGTGCGGTCATCCAGTGGGCTGCCCGGTTACCGTCGCGGTTATGGGAGACCGCCCTTGACCTAATATATGCGCGGCGCATACGTTTAGTCTTTATCCTCTAGCGCAAGGAGAAAGCTGATGCGGCGCCGTCTTCTCGTACTGGCGATGCTCGTGCTCTCGGTGATTGCACTCGGCGGCACCCCGGTTGCCACGGCCGGGGCGCCGCCGGCCCCCGCGGCAGTACCCGGGGCTTTCGGTGGAACGATCACCGGCCCGACACCTCAGGTCTATCCCCCGTTCGACGACCCGGCTGGTCACACCTGCCCGTTCGCGTTGCACGGCGTCGACCTGGTGAACCACGTAGTCGCGTACACCTACACCAACTCGGCCGGACGTGACGTGGCCGCCTTCTACACCGGCGCGCTCTACCTCAAGCTGACCCGTGTCGACACGGGCCGCAGTGTCATCGCCAATCTGTCCGGCGACGCCCTGCAGACCTTCGCAGCCGACGGATCATCCGTGATCTACGGGTTCGGCCCGTTCAGCAGCAGCCAGCACCCCGGCGACAGTCCTGCGTCGGAGTTCGCCGTGTTGCACGGTTTCAGCGCGCTGGCCATCGCCGCTGACGGGCACAAGACGATCCTCTACAGCACCCGCGTCGAGGACCTCTGCAAGCAGCTCGCCTGACGGGACGGCGCCGGGCCGCGTGAGGCACTCGACCCCACGGGTGCCCACTCGGCGGGCAAGGCGGAAACTCGAGCAATGGAGAACGAGGACGTCGGCGAGGAACGCGAGCCTGATTACCGGATGAGCTTGGCGGCCGAGCGAACGTACTTGGCCTACCTTCGTACCGGCTTGGCGCTGTTGGCAGCCGGCGTCGCGGTCGTCGGCGCTCTTCCGGACGCCGGCGCGCAGGTGCTGCGTCGTGGTGTCGGGCTCGGGTTGGTCCTGGTTGGCGGGACGGTCTTGGCCACGGCCCGGCCGCGGTGGATCGCCGTCGATCAGGCGATGCGCCGCGGTGAGCCGTTGCCGCCGTCGCGGGTCGCCCGGTTCCTCGGTCTGGTGCTGGTCGCCGCGGCAGTGGCTGCCGGTGTGGTGGTCCTTTTCCTCTGATCGGCACCCGGTGCACCCGGCGAGGCGCAGCGAACACCGCACCGCGCCGCTGCGATGCGCCTGCTCAGCTGACGGCGTGGGCGGCGAGAGCGCTCGCGTTGGAACTGATCACCAACAGGACGTCGCCGGCGGCGATGGTGCGGGTACCGGCTGGGTTGAGGTCGAAGCCGTCCGCGACGGCGTTGTAGAAGCCGATGAGAAGGGCGTCGAACTTGTCCTTGATCGGGCTCAGGGCTTGGCTCATCGTCAGACCGACGAGCTCCAGGGGGACCTGGATGCGGTAGAACTCCGGCCCGCCGGGGCGGGTCACCAGGTCGCTGACCACCTTCGACAGGCCGTGGGTTCGGGCCGACGCACCGAGCAACGCGCCGGTGAGCTCGGCCGACACGATCATCTCGTTCACCCGGGTCTGGGCGAAGTGCTGCCGATTCTCCGACCGAACCACCTCGACACAGCTGTAGACGTCGGGGCAGATGGATTCCACCGCGAGGCAGGTCAGCAGGGTCCGGGCGTCCTTGTCGCCTGCGGTGGCTGACGGGTCGGATTCGTCGGCCAGGACGATGGCGGTGCTGCAGCTGGGCAGCCCAGCGCGATGCAGGTCGTCGGCGTCGGATGGGTCCCCGTGCAGGAACTCGACGGACTTGTCCTTGGTGGGGTCGTCGGTATGTCGCGACAGGACGACGATTCGCCGCTTGTCGGCTACCTCCTTGGCCCGCACTTCACGGACGATCTCCGAGCCCTTGCTACTCCATCCGCAGATCAGAATGTGGCCCTCGGCCTTGGTGGATCCCATCCCCTTGCCTTTCAGGATGACGGTGGTGACGAGTCGTGACGCGATAGTGGCCGTGCCGAAGGCGATCAGGCTGACCCCGGCGATGCGGACGATGTAATAGACGACGAAGCCCGGTCCGGTCCGCAACTTGTAGGCCGAAGCTGTCTCGAACAGAGTGCGGGCCAGCCACTGGTAGCCGGCCCCGATGGAGGCGATGTTCGGGTTGCGGTTCTTCTCGAACAGCCATATCGCCACCGGACAGATCACCAGGATCAGGACCGTGAGCCCGGTCAGGAGTTGGAAGCGCCGCCCCACTTGACGCCACGCCCGGACCTGCCGATCCGTGCTGCGGTTCGTGCTGGCCACCCGATACGACCCTCCGACCCGTACAGTGCGGTTCCCCGGTGCAGTCCCGCTGAAAATAGCAGCCGTGGCGAGCCGCTGATGGCGCTCGGCAGGGCGCAGCGTCCGCCTGCGGTGGTTACCCGCAAGCCGACACTCTTCGCACGCCTCACTTGCGGGTCTGAGGTGCCTCAGCATCTGTGCATGCGTATCAATAGCTGGAAATGTTACGCAGATGCGGATACGTTCGGGACATGCCGAAGTTCCGTCTCCGAGAGGCAGCCGAGCTGCTGGGCGTCAGCGATGACACCCTGCGCCGGTGGGCCGACGCCGGTCGGGTGCCCAGCACCACCGAGGCGGGACGGCGAGCGATCGATGGTGCCGCACTCGCCCGCTTCGCCGAGGAGCTAGCCGCAGGCGCCGAGCGCCCGGAATCTCGGCCGGTGGTGGCTGAGTCTGCGCGCAACCGCTTCACCGGCCTGGTGACCAACGTGGTGCGCGACACCGTGATGGCGCAGGTGGAGATGCAGGCCGGCCCGCACCGCATCGTGTCGTTGATGAGCCGGGAGGCCGCCGACGAGCTCAGGCTGGAGCCGGGCGTTCTCGCCGTCGCCTCGGTGAAGTCCACCAACGTCGTGATCGAAGTCCCTGAGAGCCGACCGCCGGGTAAGCGAGAACCGGCCACCTGATCCACAGCGAACGCCACCGCAACCGTGCGCTCACCGCGCCGAGGAGAACCCGATGTATCGTCCCCGCACCGTCGCCGTGGTCGCCCTGGCCGCGGTCGCGCTGTCCCTCGCCGGTTGCTCGTCGATCAAGAAGTCCGGGCCATCGAGTGCGAACCCACCCGGTGGATCGAGCACCGCGTCTGCCGGCGGGTCCACGACGCCGGCGGTCTCCGGCACGGTCACCGTGTTCGCCGCCGCATCCTTGACCGGGACGTTCAAAACCCTGGCCAAGCAATTCGAGGCTGCTCACCCGGGTGTGAGCGTCAAGCTCAACTTCGGCGCGAGCTCCACCCTGGCGCAGCAGATCGACCAGGGTGCCCCGGCGGATGTGTTCGCCTCCGCGTCGCCGAAGAACATGCAGCAGGTCATCGACGCGGGCGGCGCGTCGGCGTCGACGAACTTCGTCAAGAACATCCTGGAGATCGCGGTGCCGCCGAGCAACCCGGGACACATCACCGCGCTCGCCGACCTGGCCAAGAGCGGGATCAAGATCGCGCTGTGCCAGCCGCAGGTGCCCTGCGGGGTCGTCGCGGCGAGGGTCTTCAGCAACGCGAAGATCACCGTGAAGCCGGTGACCCTCGAGCAGGACGTCAAGTCCACCCTGACCAAGGTGGAGTTGAACGAGGTCGACGCCGGCATGGTCTACGTGACCGATGTCCGCGCGGCCGGATCGAAGGTCAAGGGCATCCCGATCCCGGCGAACCTCAACGCCTCCACCGAATATCCGATCGCAGCACTGCGCAAGGCCGGTAACTCGGCCGGGGCGCAGGCCTTCGTCGCCTACGTGCTCTCACCTGCCGGGCAGGCCGTGCTCACCGCGGCCGGGTTCGAGCAACCCTGACGCCGACAGAGTCACCCCCGGCCCGCCGTGGTGTCGGCCGGGCCGGGGTTCGAGCGGGCCGGCGCTCGCCGGGCCGCCGGGGCGCGCCGGCTCTGATCGCTGCCCCGGCGTTGGTCGGGTTCGCGTTCCTGCTGCTGCCCCTGATCGCACTGCTGGTGCGCGCGCCTTGGCGCGGGCTGAGCAAGGTGCTGTCCGACAGTCAGGTGCTCACCGCGTTGCGGCTCTCGCTGGAATGCGCCAGCGCGGCGACCGTCGCGTCGCTGGTGCTGGGAGTGCCATTGGCGTGGGTGCTGGCCCGAGCCCGTTTCCCCGGCCTGGCACTGCTGCGCGCGCTGGTCACGCTGCCGCTGGTGCTGCCCCCGGTCGTGGGCGGCGTAGCTCTGCTGCTGGCCTTCGGCCGCAACGGCGTGCTGGGTCGTTATCTGGACAGCTGGTTCGGGGTGACGCTGCCCTTCACCACGCCGGGGGTGATCGTTGCCGAGACGTTCGTCGCCATGCCGTTCCTCATCGTCACCGTCGAGGGCGCGCTGCGCTCCTCCGATCTCGGCCTGGAGGAGGCTGCCGCGACACTCGGCGCATCCCGCCTCACCGTCTATCGCCGGGTCACGTTGCCGCTGATCGGGCCATCGCTGCTCGCTGGGTCGGTGCTCTGCTGGGCCCGTGCGCTGGGTGAGTTCGGGGCCACGATCACGTTTGCCGGGAACTACCCCGGCACCACCCAGACGATGCCGCTCGCCGTGTACAACAAGCTGGAGACCGACCCACAGGCAGCGGTCGCACTCAGCCTGGTCTTGCTGGTGGTCGCGGTTGCCGTGCTCGCTGCGCTGCGCGGCCGATGGCTACGCGGCGGCGCGACGCCGTGAGCGATCCCCGCCCGGACAGCTCGGCTGCCCCATCGACCCCGGCCGCTCGCCGCGGCTCCGGGCTCGTCGTGGACGCGACGCTCCAGCGCGGCACGTTCTGCCTGGACGTCGACTTCGATGTCGCGCCGGGCGAGGTGCTCGGAGTGCTCGGACCCAACGGCGCGGGCAAGACGACGCTGCTGCGTGCCCTGGCCGGCCTGACGGCACTCACCGCCGGCCGGATCACCCTCGACGGGGACCGCCTCGATGACAGCGACGCGGGAGTGTTCATTCCCGCGGACCGGCGCCCGGTCGGATTCGTCTTCCAGAACTACCGCCTGTTCCCTCACCTGTCGGTACTCGACAATGTCGCCTTCGCCCCCAGGTCCCGCCGGATGGGCCGCAGCTCCTCCAGGCAGGCCGCCGAGAAATGGCTCGAGCGTCTCGGGCTGCGCGAACTCGGCGACCGCAAGCCCGCCCAGCTGTCCGGTGGGCAGGCGCAGCGGGTCGCATTGGCCCGAGCCCTCGCGGCTGAGCCAGGGCTGCTGCTGCTTGACGAACCGCTCGCCGCGCTCGATGCCCGTACCAGACTCGAGGTCCGTGCCGAACTGCGGCGCCACCTCGAAGAATTTCCCGGACCGACGCTCATCGTCACCCACGACCCGCTCGAAGCGATGGTGATGACCGACCGGTTGCTCGTCATCGAAGACGGGCGGATCGTTCAGCAGGGCACCCCGGCCGCCGTCGCCCGCCGACCCGCCACCCAGTACGTCGCGCGCCTGGTCGGGCTGAACCTCTACGCGGGCACCCGGGGCGACGCCGCAGGAATCCAACTCGACGACGGCGGAACCCTTACCGCCGCGGGCCAGCCCCGCGCTCACCAAGCCAGGGATGCACCGCCACCCACCGGACGCGTCCTGCTCGCGGTCCGCCCGAGCGCCATTGCGGTCCACACCACCCGACCCGACCACTCCAGCCCGCGCAACGTCTGGCCAGGCACCGTCAGCGGCCTGGAACTGCTGACCGACCGCGTCCGGGTGCAGGTGACCGGGGCTCCCTCGGCCCTCGTCGACATCACTCCCGCTGCCGTCGCTGACCTCGGCCTGTCGAATGGCACCCCGGTCTGGCTCAGCGCCAAAGCCACCGACATCGACATCTACTCCGACGGCCCGTGACGCCGCCGCTGGTCTCGCAGTGGCTTCCCGATCTCTCGGCCTTCAGAGGAAGAGCCTGGCCACGGCGATCGTCGACGCCTGCGTACCGGTGTCCTGGTCCTCCACGACCGAGACTGCACGGTTGCCCGAATGCACGAAGACCATCGGCCCGTTCTTGGCATCGGCCGGCACCTGGAACGCCGCGTCGCCGACCCCGGCCAACGGCTCGAACCGGCGGCCCTCGGCGGTCGCCTTGACGATCCGTTGGAGCTCGTCGCGGTGGACACCGAAGGTGACCGACACGAACACGTTCGCACCGCCCGCTTTGACGTCCACGTAGGAGCAGATGAGGCTGCTTGATGCGACTGTCCCGCGGTGAGCGGCCGGAACGGTCTTGCCGAGCGCCGCGCTCACCGCCGACGCCGCTGGGCACGTGAACTGCTTCGCCTGCCGTTCGGCGGCTGCCCGGTAGGCACCACCGGAGTTGGAGCCGCACCCCGCCGCTGAGAGGACGAGGACCGCGGCGAGACCGAGCCAAGATCGATTCACCATGCCAGCGTAGAGCGGTGACTCATGCTCGCAGTGGGGCGCCCAAGTCCTTGCCCGGTCCGCCCGTGTCAGTGCACCAATTCATAGGTCAGCCCGAATATCGGCAGGAGCACGATCAGCATTTCCTCCGAGCCGTAGGCCGAGGACGAGATGGAGTCGCTCGACAGCACACCCAGCGCTGCCTTCTTCGACAGCTTCTCCTCGCGCAAGTTGGCACTGACGAGTGGTTTGCCGAGCACCCGCTTCTTCAGCCGGTAGCTCACGCTTTCGGGGATGTCTAGCTCACTCACGCGGGTGATCCGTCATCCCCGAGTCGAGTCGGAGGCGGGTGTCGGCGGTCCGGTGCGGGTGGTCGGCATCGACGTGACGCGATTGGCTGGCGGGGCGCGCCACGGCGCCGTCTTGGCCGCCAGCCGGTGCGGCGCTGCCTGTGCGGGGTCACTGCGCCGGAGCGACGCGGCGAGCACCTGCGCGATGGCCACCCAGAGTCCGCCCAGCAGCACGATCGTCACGACGAGGGTCATTGCGCTCGCCAGTCCTCCCAGTTATCCGAGTCCTCAGCTCCTGAGCCAACACCCCGTGATCGGTCGTTCGGATGGCCGCGACGCGACCCTCACGGGTCATTCACGAGTTGCTCACGCCCGGTACGGGTAGGCACGGTCCAGCGCGAGATTGACCTGCAGGACGTTCACACGTGCCTCGCCGAGGAACCCGAGGTCGCGTCCCTTCCGGTACCGCTGAACCAGGGCTTCCACCTGGGCGATCGTGATGCGGCGGGTCTTGGCGACCAAGGCTTCCTGCAACGTCGCGAAGGCCGGACTGATCTCGGGGTCGAGTCCTGAACCGGATGCGGTCACTGCATCCGCCGGGACGGCTGGGTGCGCTGGCGCCGCCCCCCGGATCGGCACGATCTTGCCCCTCGAGTAGTCGGCGCCGGACTTTCCGCACTGCACGGGCACCCCTCGGTAGCGCGTCAGGAATGGCTTGGCCGGGCAGGCCTGGTTGACGCTCACGACGCGCGTGATGGAACCGTGGTAGCCGGGCCCGGCGTAGAAGACGGCCAGCACCGCGCCGACGCCGTCCGGGGTGCAGAACGGGCGGGAACCGTCCACGCTATAGCGCTTGCCGATCTCCAGGCTGCGGGCGCATACCTGGGTCAGCAGGCTGTGCGTTCCGGTGTCGTCCTTCACCGCGGGGTCGGGCAGCACGTCCTGGATGGACTCGGGCCCGAGGTTGCTCGCGCTGGACGCGGTCGGGTCGTAGCCGCTGCCCGCGGCGGACGGGCGGCTCTGGAAGTACTGCGGCCGCGGGTTGCCCTTGTCGTCGGTGAAGCTCTGGCCGATGAGCTTGGACCCGACAATCTTTCCGTCCGCCTTGATCAGTGAACCGTCGGCCCGACTCTTCAGCCCGGGCACCTGCGCGATCAGCGTGATCAGCAGTGGATAGGCCACCCCCAGCACGACGGTGAAGATGAGCAGCATGCGCAGGGACGCTGCGAGTTGGCGGAGAGAGTTGAGCAGGGTTCGCATCGGGATCACCGGATTCCGGGCAGGTACTGGATGATGAGATCGATGGCCTTGATGCCGAGGAACGGCAGCACAATGCCACCGAGGCCGTAGATGTAGAGGTTGCGGCGCAACATCGCGCTGGCACTGGCCGGGCGATAGCGCACCCCTCGCAGGGCGAGCGGGATCAGCGCGACGATGATCAGGGCGTTGAAGATGACCGCGGACAGGATCGCCGACTGCGGCGAGTGCAGCCGCATGACGTTCAGCTTGTCCAGGCCGGGGTACACCGCGGCGAACATCGCCGGGATGATCGCGAAATATTTCGCGACGTCGTTAGCGATGGAGAACGTCGTCAGCGCGCCGCGGGTGATCAGTAACTGCTTGCCGATCTCGACGATCTCGATGAGTTTGGTCGGATCGGAATCCAGATCGACCATGTTGCCGGCCTCCTTGGCTGCGGACGTCCCGGTGTTCATGGCGACACCGACGTCGGCCTGGGCCAGCGCAGGCGCGTCGTTGGTGCCGTCGCCGGTCATTGCGACGAGCTTGCCGCCGGCCTGCTCGCGCTTGATCAGCGCCATCTTGTCCTCGGGCGTGGCTTCGGCGAGGAAGTCGTCGACCCCGGCCTCGTCCGCGATCGACTTCGCGGTGAGGGGGTTGTCGCCGGTGATCATGACCGTACGAATGCCCATGCGACGCAGTTCGTCGAAGCGAGCACTCATCCCCTGCTTGACGATGTCTTTGAGCGCGATGACGCCGAGCACCCGGGGCGTAGCGCCGTCGACATGTTCGGCGACGACCAGTGGGGTGCCTCCGGCGGCGCTGATGCCGTCGACGATCTCGCCGGTGCGCGCGGGCACCTCGCCGCCGTTGTCGCGCACCCAGGCGATCACAGCTCCGGCAGCGCCCTTGCGCACCTCGCGCGCCGCCTCGGTGCCGACCGCGCTCAGGTCGACGCCGCTCATCCGGGTCTGGGCGGTGAAGGTGACGAACGTGGCGTGGGTCAGTTCGCCCGCGGCGCGTTCGCGCAGGCCGTAGAGCAGCTTGGCCAGCACCACCACGGAGCGACCTTCCGGGGTCTCGTCGGCCAGCGAGGACAGCTGCGCCGCGTGGGCCAGGTCGTCGACCAGGACCTCGCCGACCGGGACGAAGTCGGTGGCCTGCCGGTTGCCCAGGGTGATCGTTCCGGTCTTGTCCAGCAGGAGCGTGTCGACGTCGCCGGCGGCCTCGACCGCCCGACCGCTCATCGCCAGCACGTTGCGTTGAACGAGGCGGTCCATGCCGGCGATGCCGATGGCCGAGAGCAACGCGCCGATCGTGGTCGGGATCAGGCACACCAGCAGCGATATCACCACGATGCCGGTGATTCCGTTCTGGTTGAGGGCTGACGTGTCGGGGAGGCCCGGCTGGTTGGCCTTGGAGAAGATCGCCAGCGGCTGCAGGGTCACGGCGGCGAGCAGGAAGATGATCGTCAGCGAGGCGAGCAGGATATTCAACGCGATCTCGTTCGGGGTCTTCTGGCGGCTAGCTCCCTCGACTAGGGCGATCATGCGGTCGATGAAGCTCTCGCCCGGCTTCTGCGTGATCTCGACGACGATTCGGTCCGAGAGCACCTTGGTGCCGCCGGTGACCGAACTCCGGTCACCGCCACTCTCGCGGATCACTGGCGCGCTCTCCCCGGTGATCGCGCTCTCGTCGACACTGGCGATGCCCTCGATCACGTCACCGTCGCCGGGGATGACGTTTCCGGCCTCGCACACCACGAGGTCGCCCTGTTGGAGTTGCGGCGCGGGGACCGATTCCACTGCCCCGGAGAGGTCGTCTCGGTTAACGACACGGCGGGCGATCGTGTCGGTCTTCGCGCGCCGCAGCGCGTCGGCTTGGGCCTTGCCCCGGCCTTCGGCGACGGCTTCGGCCACGTTCGCGAACAGCACCGTCAGCCACAGCCACACGACGGCCAGCCACGCGAAGATGCTCGGCGTGCCGATCGCCAGCACGCTGCTGAACAGTGCCCCGACCTCGACCAGGAACATGACGGGGTTCTTGTAGAGCGTAAGCGGGTTGAGCTTGCGCGCGGCACCGGGCAGCGAGGTCCAGAGGATCTTGGGATCGAGTAGCCCGGCCTGGACACGGTGCCCGCCGGCATTCTCAGTGCCCCCTGTGGGTCCGGTGGACGTGGTCGTGGTGGTCATCAGTGCAGCCCCTCCGCAAGCGGACCCAGCGCGAGTGCCGGGAAATAGGTGAGGGCGACGACGATCAGCGTGACGCCGGTGAGCATGCCGACAAACAGCAGGCGATGGGTCGGCAAGGTGCCCTCGGACGCGGGCACGGGCTTCTGCCGCGCCAGTGACCCGGCCAGGCCCAGGACGAACACGATCGGCAGGAAGCGGCCGAGCAGCATCACGATCCCGAGCACCGTGTTGTACCAGACCGTGTTCACCGAGATGCCGGCGAACGCCGACCCATTGTTGTTCGCTGCGGAGGTGAAGGAGTAGAGCACCTCGGACAGGCCGTGCGAACCGCTGTTCAACATCCCGGCCCGTTCACCGGGTAACGCCATCGCCACCGCCGTGCCGGTCAGCACCAACGCTGGGGTGGTCAGCAGGTACAGCGACGCGAACTTCACCTCCCGGCCGCCGAGTTTCTTGCCGAGGTACTCCGGCGTTCGTCCGACCATCAACCCGGCGACGAACACGGTGATCACCGCGAGGATCAAGATGCCGTACATCCCTGATCCGGTGCCGCCGGGTGCCACCTCGCCCAGCATCATGTTGAGCAGGAGTACCGCCCCGCCCAAGCTGGTGTACGAATCGTGGAAGCTGTCGACCGCGCCGGTGGACGTCAGCGTCGTCCCGGTGGCGAAGACCGCGGAGTCCGGCACGCCGAAGCGGGTTTCGGTTCCTTCGCTCGACGTGCCCACTGCGCTCGGCACTGTGCCGTGATGTGCGCTCTGGGCGCCGAGTTGCAGCCCGACGCTGAGGATTGCGAGCACCGCCATGACGGCCACGATCGCCCGGCCCTGACGCCGGTCACCGACGATCGTGCCGAACGTCCGCGGCAGCGAGAACGAGATGCACAGCAGCAGGAAGATCTCCAGCCAATTCGTCCATATTGTGGGGTTCTCGAAGGGGTGCGCGGAGTTGGCGTTGAAAAACCCGCCCCCGTTGGTACCGAGTTCCTTGATGACTTCCTGGCTGGCCACCGGGCCGCCGGGCAGTGTCTGTGACCCGCCGGCGAGGGTGTGGATCGTGGAGTAATGGTGGAGGTTTTCGATCATCCCAGCGCCGACGAACACGATCGCGAACACGACAGAGATCGGCAGCAGGATGCGCAGGCAGATGCGGGTCAGGTCCACCCAGAAGTTGCCGAGCCGGTCGGTCCTGTGCCGGGCGAACCCGCGCACCAGCGCGATCGCGACTGCGATCCCGACAGCGGCAGACAGGAAGTTCTGCACCGCCAGGCCGGCCATCTGCACGAGGTAGCCCAGCGTGTTCTCACCGGAGTAGGACTGCCAGTTCGTGTTCGTGACGAAGCTGGCCGCGGTGTCGAACGACTGGCTCCGAGACATCTGCGGCATCGGGTAGGGATGCCCGACCTTGTGCTGCAGGCGTAGGAATCCGTAGAGGAACAGCACACCCATCGCACTGAACGCGAGCACGGAGCGCAGGTAGCGGCCCCACGTCTGATCCGCGTCCGGGTCTACGCCGCCGAGCTTGTAGACGACCTTCTCCGCACGCAGGTGCCGCGTGGCTGTGAGCACCCTGGCCAGGTAGTCACCCAACGGCTTGTGCACCAGCACGAGCGCGAGGACTAGCGTTGCCAGGAAGACGATCCCCGCCCAGGTCGAGGACATCAGAACCTCTCCGGGAACACCAGCGCGACCACCAGGAAGATCGTGAATGCCGCGGCGAGGATCAAACCCACGATGTTCGTAGCGCTCACAGCTTCTCGACTCCCTTGGCGCACAGGGCCAGCAATCCGAAGATCGCGATGATCAGAAGAACGAACAGGACGTCATGCACCGGTACTCGACTCCATCGGAGCAGACCGTGACGCCGGTCCCTGGGCGGCTCCCGGGAACCCTGGAGCGAGCGCAGTCAACGCCGCCGCGGGCGGACCTGTCGTCCTCGCGCACCGATATTCACGGGTTCATCACGCCATCGTCGCGCCATTGACGCGGCCAACGCGCTTGAGTGGGAGCCGGGTCGTCTGTGAACGACACTGACGATCGGGGACGGGAAAGGAAGTGCGATGTCGACGCGAGGGATGCTGCGCATCTATCTGGGTGCAGCGCCCGGGGTCGGCAAGACCTACGCGATGCTCGACGAGGGCCGGCGTCGCCGCGAGCGCGGCACTGACGTTGTGGTGGGATTCGTCGAGGCTCATGGCCGGGCGCACACCGAGGCCCAGATCGGTGATCTACCGGTGGTGCCGCGCAAGCCGGTGACCTATCGTGACGCAGCCTTCGAGGAGATGGACCTCGACGCCATCCTCGCCCGGCATCCCGAGCAGGTGCTCGTCGACGAACTCGCCCACACCAACATTCCGGGCTCGGGGGCGCACGCCAAGCGGTGGCAAGACGTCGAGGAGTTACTCGACGCCGGCATCGACGTCATCAGCACCGTCAACATCCAGCACCTCGAGTCGCTCAACGACGTCGTCCAGCACATCACCGGCGTCCCGCAGCGCGAGACCGTCCCGGACACTGTCGTTCGGGCCGCGGAGCAGGTCGAGCTGGTCGACATGACACCGGAGGCACTGCGCCGTCGCATGGCGCACGGCAACATCTACCTTTCGGAGAAGATCGACGCCGCGCTGGGCAACTACTTCAGGCCCGGCAACCTCACCGCGTTGCGGGAACTCGCCCTGCTGTGGCTGGCCGACCGCGTCGAGGAGGGAATGCAGCGATACCGCGAAGAACACGGCATCACCGGGCCGTGGGAGACGCGCGAGCGCGTCGTTGTCGCCCTGACTGGTGGCCCCGAGGGCGACACGCTGATCCGGCGCGCCGCCCGAATCGCGGAGCGCACGGCCGGCGGAGACCTCATGGCGATCCACGTCACGCGCAGCGACGGGCTGGCCGAGACCGGCTTGGCCGCCCTGGAATCGCAGCGACTGCTCGTCGAATCTCTCGGCGGCACGTACCACTCGGTGGTCGGAGACAGCGTACCTAGCGCACTGCTCGACTTCGCCCGCAGCGTGAACGCGACCCAGATCGTGCTCGGCGCGTCCCGGCGCCGCCAGTGGGCGGTGCTGTCCGGACCCGGCACGAGTGCAACCGTCACTCGGCTGTCCGGCCCGATCGACGTGCACCTAGTCAGCCACGGCTACGCCGGTCGGGGCCGTGCGCTGCCATCGCTCGGGTACGGCCTCACCGTTCGGCGCCGGATCGTCGGACTGATCAGCGGCACGCTCCTGCTGGTGGCCGCCACCCTGCTGCTGACCGTACTGCGCGCTCAGGTGACCTTCGCCAGTGATGTGGCCATCTACCTGCTCGTCGTCGTGATCACCAGCCTGATCGGTGGCTTCTACCCCGCTCTGCTGGCCGCGATGGCCGGCAGCCTGTTGCTGAACTTCTATTTCGTGGCGCCGTTGCACACGTTCACGATCGCCCAGGGCGAGAACATCGTCGCCCTGCTGATCTTCCTACTCGTGGCCGTCCTGGTCTCCCGCGTCGTGGACGTATCGGCTCGGCGCTCCGCGCTCGCCGCGCGCTCCAGCGCCGAGGCCGAGACGCTGTCGACGCTGGCCGGCAGCCTGCTGCGGGGGGAGCAGGCGCTGCCGGCACTGCTCGAGCGTGTTCAGGAGACCTTCGGGATGCGCAGCGTCAGCCTGCTGGGGCGCGCGGGCTCCGATCCGTCAGGTGGCGGCGGCATCTGGCAGGTGCTCGCCACGGTGGGTGCTGAGCCCCCGCAACGTCCGTCCGACGGCGACTCTACGGCCGAGATCGACGACAACCAGGCGCTCGTGTTGCGGGGTCATCCGCTGCGCGCCGAGGATCAGCGGGTACTCGCCGCGTTCGCGACGCAGGTCGTCGTCGCCTACCGGCAACGCGAGCTGGTCCAGATGGCGCGAGCCATCGAGCCGTTGGCCGAGTCCGAGCGCGCCCGCACCGCCCTGCTCAACGCAGTCAGTCACGACCTGCGTACTCCGATCGCCGCCGCGAAGGCGGCTGTGTCCAGCCTGCGCGCCGGTGACGTCGCCTGGTCCGAGGAGGATCGCCACGAACTACTCACGACCGCAGACACGTCGATCGACCGTCTCACCGACCTCGTCACCAACCTGCTCGACCTTTCCCGCCTGCAGGCGGGGGTGCTGCCGGTGCTGGCGAGCGCGGTCGGTCTCGACGACGTCGTCGCCCGCGCCCTGGACCATGTGGCTCCCGATGCACACCTCGACGTCAACGTGCCGGCCGATCTGCCCGAGGTGATCGCCGATGCGGGGCTGCTCGAGCGGGTGATTGCCAACCTCGTGCAGAACGCGGTGCGCTTCGCACCGACCGGCTCGCCGGTCCGGCTCAGCGGCAGTGCGCACGCAGGCCGAGTGGAGCTGCGCATCGTGGACCGCGGCCCGGGCATCGCCACCGCGGATGCCGACGTGGTCTTTGCCGCATTCCAGCGCCGCGACGATTCCTCCGCGTCCGGCGCGGGGGTCGGGCTCGGGCTCGCGATCGCGCGCGGCTTCACCGAGGCGATGGGGGGATCGGTAACTGCTGAGGAGACGCCGGGCGGCGGCGCAACGCTCGTGGTGCGCCTTGCCGGCGTGGAGGCGGAATCGTGACGCGGGTGCTCATCGTGGAGGACGAGCGCCCGCTGCGGCGCGCCCTCGCGATGAACCTGACCGCTCGCGGCTACGAGGTGATCGAGGCTGACACGGGGACCGCCGCGCTCAGTGCCGCGGCCAACGGCGAACACGACGTGATCCTGCTCGACCTGGGCCTGCCCGACCTCAGTGGCATGGATGTGATCCGAGCGGTCCGCGCCTACGCGAGCACTCCGATCATCGTGCTATCGGCGCGTACCGGCAGCAGCGACAAGGTCGCCGCGCTCGACCTCGGTGCAGATGACTACGTCTCCAAGCCGTTCAGCATTGAGGAACTGCTCGCGCGCCTGCGGGCCGCGACGCGCCGGGCGACGTCTCTCGACGGACCGCGGGTGGTGCAGGTCGGGACCGCCAGCATCGATCTCGACGCCAAGACGGCCACCGGCGACGACGGCGAGCACGTCCACCTCACCCCGACCGAGTGGCATCTGCTCGAGGTCCTGGTTCGTCATCCCGGCAAGCTCGTCACCGGCCGGGCCCTGCTGACCGAACTGCGTGGCGGACCCGATCACACGGATCCGAGCTACCTGCGCATCTACGTTGCGCAGCTGCGCCGCAAGCTGGAGCCTCAACCGAGCCGTCCGCGGCACCTGATCACCGAATCAGGAATGGGCTACCGCTTCCAGCCCTGATCCGTGCGCCAGCCCGTCAGAGCGGGGTCTCGGCGCGGTCAGACGGCGAGAGCGGCGATGAGGTTGGCCGCGGCGTGAGCCGCAGTCGCGGGGCGACACTGCCTGAACGATGTCGTAGCCAGCCCAGCAGCCAGCCGGCGATCAGTTGGACGGGCAGGATGGGCCAGAGAGTGGGGCTGACGAGCAGCAGCAGGGTGTGCGGGGCCAGGAAGACGAGCGCCTGGATGGCGTTTCCCCGGGCAAATCCGAGCTTGCGGAACAGGACACCGGCGAGCCAGCCGCGAAAGAGCATCTCCTCGCCGGCGGCAAGCAGCACGATGGCGGCATAGCCGCCGGCCGTCGTGGGATGCCCGACGGCGGCGCCGTGCTGGGTGAGATCGGCGCGCGGAATGAGCGTGAGGGCGGCGTAGCCCAGGCCCGAGGTGATCACCGCGACGCCTGCAGCGGGCAGGGAGTCGCGGAGGTGTCCGAGCGTGAGGCCGACAGCTGTCGACGCCACGACTGCCGGGTGCCCGTGCTGGCGCAACCGTGAGCGGTAGATCAGCGAGGGCAGGCTGAGTACCAGGAACTCGAGCACGGCACCGAGCAGCACGACCGGTCCCTTTCACCATCCGTAACGTATTGATAAACGATACGTCCAGGCCGTATCGTTTATCAATACCTCGGGCAGTCAGGCGCTCAGATCCCTGGCCGTCTGCGACCCTCGCACCGCGGCGCGTCGGCGACGGCGGGTCAGCTCGGGAGGGCGATAACTGATCAGCTCGCCAGGCTGACAGTCAAGCTCGCGGCACAGCGCCTCCAGGGTCGAGAAGCGGATCGCGCGGGCCCGGTTGTTCTTCAGGATCGACAGGTTCGCCACGGTGATGTCGATACGAGTAGCGAGTTCGGTCAGCGTCACCCCGCGCTCGGCGAGCAGGCGGTCGAGGTGCACGGCAATGGGCATGGGTCGGCTGCCTTTCAGATCGTCAGGTCATGGTCGTCCTGCAGGCGGGCGCCGAGCCGGAATACCTCGCCGAGCAGCACCAGCATCAAGGCGAGCAGGAGCACGTCGATGCGCACCGGGAACACCTCACGAAACGCCAGCCCGGTTCCGTGCAGGTGGTTGTGTGCCCACCACGACGCGGCCGACAGCACCACCGCTCGAAGGAGCTCCGCGGCGAGCACGGCAACTGCGATGATGCGTACCCGGCGCGCGCTGTCGGCGGCGAACGCTCGCCCGCCCATCATCCCGGCGAGCAGCCGGCGCAGCTGGAACACCACCAGCCCGGCCAACCCCAGTCCGACGGCGATGACGGCGAACGTCACCACCAGCAGCGTCCGGGAACCGGGAATGCTCAACTCCCCGGTGACGCCGTGCAACTCTGCGTGCCGCCCGGGGTACGCCGACGTGATCGGGTGAGTGGACGGATCCAGGCTCAGGAACGCGGGGATGGAAATCCGCACGTGGCCTGGACGGAGCAGCCCCGCGATCACCAGGAGCACCGCCACGATGGCACCGGCAAGCAGCAGATACCACGCCGCGTCGAGGAAGCGCGCGACGGCTCGGGTGCCCACTCGGCGCCTCGCCATGGACTGACGTTCAGCGCCTGACCCAATCGACATGTCGAAAAACGATACGGCACACGTCCGCGGTTCGGCCGCGCGATTGCGTGGCTCGATTCGTGTCAATCCGCTTCGGGATCGCGGTGGAGGTGGCTCAGGATGTGTTCACGCGATGGGATGTGTGTGCCGCGCGCGCCACCGTGGTCGCGGGCATGGGCCTGGACTTGGGCGACGAGGTCATCGTCGTCCACTGCGACGATCGGTTCGCGGCAGCGCTTGCAGATCGTGCTGACGGTCATGCCGGCTCCAGAGGTGCTAGGCGTCGCGGCGGGTGATCAGGAGGAATCCGATGGTGAGAGCGGTCGCGGCGTACAGACAGAAGACGCCGAACCCAGACCAGGCATCGAGGCCGCCTGTCTCTCGGTGCAGGGAGTGGCGCCCAGGCTCGAGAGGGGGTCGGCGTCGGGGTAAATCAGCCATCTGCCATCTCCTGCCGTCGACGGTCAGCGCGGTGTCTGCGCACGACGTCAGCTTTATATATACAAAGTGTCGCTGTCAAATCAGAATGTACTGAGGACGTCGATGCGTCATACTGAGCCGGTGCCGAAGCTGTGGAGTCAGACGATCGCCACGCACCGCAGCGCGGTCCGTGACGCGACCCTGGACACCACCGCAGCCCTGGTGGCAGAACACGGACTGGCCTCAGTCACGATGTCGAAGATCGCCGAGCAGACTGGTATCGGCCGCGCGACACTGTACAAGTACTTTCCAGACGTCGAAGCGATCCTGACTGCTTGGCACGAACGCCAGATCTCCGCTCACCTGCAACAGCTCACCGAGATCCGGGATCACGCTGCAGCGCCCAGCGCGCGACTCGAAGCAGTGCTGGAGACATTCGCGTTCATCTCTCACCAGAATCACGACACGGAACTCGCGGCACTGCTCCATCGAGGTGAGCACGTCGCACGTGCTCAGCGCCACCTCGTCGAGTTCATCGCAGAGCTCATCTCCGTCGGAGCGAAGGCCGGCGAGCTGCGTGATGACATCCCGCCAGTTGAACTCGCGACCTACTGTCTGCACGCCCTCACCTCGGCCAGCAGCGTCCACTCCAAGGCCGCGGTCCGCCGCCTCGTCGCCGTCACCCTCGATGGGTTGCGGCCTTGATGCCAGTGCCCCACCGTCCACCGGCTGTGGGCCAACTCCGGTCTGCCCGGCGAGCTGCCGCATGGGCATCCCAGCCCCAAGCATTTTCGAGCAGGTGAGCCAGCCGGTCACCAGGACATGACGTGTGAGGCGATCACGTACGGCCCCGACCTCGTTTGCCATCTCGGATGCCTTCGGGCCGTTGCCGACGCCGGGCCTAGCCTGTGGGAATGCGGTTGGCGCTAGCCGGGAGCGACCTCGATGGCTGACGCCGACGACGTACGCCAGGCGGCACTCGCCCTGCCTGACGTGACGCAGATCGAGAGCGACGGCTTCGACTTCCGGGTGGCCAACAAGGGTTTCGTCTGGTCCTACCCCGAGCGCAGACCGGGCAAGGCGCGGCTCATCCGGACCGACATCGCGGTGCTGTTCGTGGGTGACGAGGCCGAGAAGCAAGCTCTCCTGCTCGGCGAGCCCGAGGTCTTCTTCACCACCCCCGCCTACGACGGCTGGCCGCTGGTGATGCTGCGGCTGACGCAGGTCGATGTCGAGCGCCTGGGCGAGCTTGTGACCGACGCGTGGCGGATGCGTGCCCCGGACGCGCCGGTCAGAAGTCGGTCAACTCGCGCCGGAAGACTCCCACCACCTGAGTGGCGCGATCGACGCCGGTGAGGTGGCGGCCCGGCTTACCGAGCTCGCGCTTGACAAACCCGCCGGCCTGGTGCCGGACATGGGCGGCCCGCAGGCTTACCGCCTGGCCGACCTGCTGCGCGGATACCTTCGAGCCAGCCACCGACACCGCCCCATCGTGGCGATCCGCCAGCCGGGCCGGGCCGCCCGCGCGTTCCGGGACGGCGCCAATCTGGCACCCGAACATGCCGTGGGCCACCGATCCTGGGAAGACTTCCTGGCCGAACGGGTCGGCGCCTGACGCCGCAGTCCTCGTGAGGTCGCTGGGACGGTGTGCGCAGCGCCGCACCGCCTAGGACTGACTCTCCGCTTGAGATGTAATTACGTATTTACGTGTTAATGTTATGCGGTGGCCACACGCGCAAGGAACATCTCGGGCAAGTTGGCCGAGGTCGAGAGGCGCGTCGCGGCGCTGGAGAACCAGTCCCCGCGGGCTGCGCCGCCGCCGCGTGGTCAGTGGTGGTTGCTGGACAGGCTCGCCGGGCACACCGGTGAGGGCTGGGAACGCGACGGAGTGGCCGGCGCTATCGCGTTCGGCGGCCGGGTGCGCACACCTGGCAGCGGCGACGTGATGTGGCAGGTGGAGCAGCCGGCGCACGCTGCACTCGACGGCAATATCGAGGCAGCGACAACGGTTCTTGCCGCCCTCGGGCATCCGGTGCGGCTCACCCTGCTGCGCGCCCTACTTCGTGGCGCGACGTCACTCGCCGATCTGATGGAGCTACCCGACATGGGCACGACGGGCCAGCTCACGCACCACCTGCGCGAACTGCGTGCCGCGGGCCTCGTCGTCTCCGCGCGGCGAAACCACTACGCGGTGGCACCCGACCGCGTCGTGCCCGTGCTCATCACGATCGCCGCCGCGCTCGGATCGATCAGCCTCACCGACAACGACGAAGGAAAGGAAGACTCGTGAACACGTTGAGCATGTCCCAGGTCCTGGTCACGTTCGTCTGCGTGGCCGTCTGCATCACCGTTGGTGCGATCGCCGACGGCGCAACCGGAGGCGCCATCGGTATCGCACTCGGTGTCGGGTTGGCGATCTTGGTCAACTCTGCGATCAAGGCGAGAAAGCTCGGCAAGGCCAGCCGCGGTTGATCTCGCAACCCAGCGTCGCGCGACACTAGGCCTCGAGCCGGCTCAGGACCAACTCCAACACGTCCGCGCGGCTGCGCGCACCGTGATCGGCGGCCATGAAGTGATTGCCGATCCACAGCGTGAAGGCGAGCATGCTGCGGGCCTCGACGTCGTCCTCGTCGGGGCAGATGGCACCGAACAGCGAGCGCAGGTAGTCCATTCGCCGGTTGTCGACGCGTCGGAGGCGATCGGCGACCGTCTGCTCACGCCGGGACCAGTCGCGGACGGCGAGGTCGGTCGTGATGTCGATCGTCAGCCCGGCGCCGGAGGAGGCGAGCGCGAACAGCCGCCGCAACCTGGCCCTGGCGTCCCCGCCCTCGCCCTCGACGCGCTCGATCACCTCCTCGGTGCTCGCCCGCTCCCACGTGTCGAGCATGGCGACGAGCAGCGCGCGCCGGTCGGCGAAGTGCCAGTAGAAGCCGCCCTTGGTCACGCCGATCGCCTGCGCCAGCGGCTCGATCCGGACGGCATCCGGGCCGCCTGCGGCGAGGGCGCGCAGCCCCTCATCGATCCACCTGCTGCGAGGCGTGCGGGTGATGGCCACCGTCTATCTGTATCGCTTTCCGCGCAGAATTGACACCGCAGAAGATGATGCTAAGTTCATTGTATACGCTACCGTATGGACGGAGGTCCGCGATGAGGCTCCCGAATACCGCGCACACCTCCCGGCCCTGGCGGATCCACGAGCTCACCCGCGACTTCCGGCTCGAGGACGTGTGGGCGCTCCCGACGCCGGGCGGCCCGGACGACTTCCCACGGTTGGTGCAGGAATTCTCTCGGCTGGCGAAGGGGATTGACTCCGGTGCCCGGCCGCAGGGCTCGTCCCGCGCCTCCAGCGCGCTCTTTGCGATCCGGTGGAAGATCGGGGCGCTGCTCGGCTGGGACGGTCCGGACACCGGCCTTGGCACCAGGGTGCCGACACTCCGCGACCGGTTGCCCGCCGATCTGCGCGCCGCCCCAGCCGGCCGGGACCTGCATCGTTTCACCTCGCTGTACCTGCTCGAGGACGAGTGGGCCGCGGAGATCGCCAACCGGACCGTTCACGGCGTCCTACACATCGGCTGGGTCCCGGACGGGACCGGCGGCTACCGAGGCGAGATGGCCGTCTACGCGAAGCCGAACGGGCTGCTCGGGACCGCTTACATGGCCGCGATCACGCCGTTCCGGCACCTGATCGTGTACCCGTCGATGATGCGACAGATCGGGCGGGAGTGGCAGGCCCGCTCGGACGATCCGACCCGGCCGCACGCGTAGCAGGTGCGGGTTGCCACCACGCACACGGTATTGAGCCTTGCTCCGGCCGGCTGGCCGACGTGACGGCGGCCGGGCCGCCGGTGAGATGATCCGTTCGCAGTATGTTGCTCTTCCTCATGGACGGTGAGCATGTTCGCGATACCGCTGGGCAACGATGGCGCGGAGCTGCGCCCGCTCGAGCCGTGGCGAGCCGAGGAGTTCTTGGCCCACATGGACCGAGGACGGGAGTTCGTTGGGGAGCACATCGCGCTACCGGACGTTGTCACGGACCTGGAGTCGAGCCGCTCGTTCCTCCGGGCATACGCGGACAAGGCCGCGGCCGACGCCGGGCGGATCTACGGCATTTGGACAGAGGGCACCCTGGTCGGCGGAGTCCTCTTCAGGACGATGGACGTCGAGGGCCGCACCGCAGAAGCGGGCTGCTGGCTGGAGCCGTCAGCGGTGGGCAGCGGTCTGGCGACCAGAGCCGCGCGCGTGATCATCAATTGGGCCATCGAGGAGCGGGGCATCCACCGTGTGGAGTGGTTGGTCGCGGCGGCGAATGGGGCCAGCATCGCCGTGGCCCAACGGCTCGGGATGAGGAAAGACGGCGTGCTGCGCGAGAGCTACCTGTACCGCGGGAAGCGACATGACATCGAGGTCTGGTCCGTGCTGGCACCGGAGTGGCGGGCCAGCAGGGCGCCGCGGCGGTCGAGGGGCGGGTAGCCGTCGTGCGACGGACCTGGGCCGTTTCTCGATGACGCGTTCTGGAGGTAACCGCGTGCCAGCCGCGCCGCAGATCCTGCCGACGCTCAGCGAACAAGCCGAGCGGTTGATCAAGCTCGGCGTGCACGAGATCGGGGGCCTGTCCGCCGCGGAACTTCGCGCAGTTGCGGCGAGCAGCGACTCCGAGCACACGCTCCTGGTGATGCATCCGGACCGGGTCCCCGCGTCGGCTCTCGCGCCGTTGCTCGAGCGCGCCGGCAAGCCGGGCTTCGTGGTCGTGGACATGCCTGATGTCGATGACTTCTCCGCGATCGAGTCTGTCGTCCTGCCTGCCGGACCCGGGTACTTCGTCCAGAACCTCGACCGAGGCGACGCGATGGTGAACTGGAGTCCCGACGAAGCGCTACCGGCGATCGCCGCCGCCGCGCGGACGCCGCTCACCCTTGGAGAAGGCCTTCATTGGCTGCTCCAGCAGCCCGGAGTGCTGGAGCGCAACCACTGCTTCATGACGATCGGGTCTCGTCTGCCCAAGGCCAACGGCGCGCTCGACGCGCGAACGCCGGCGCTGTGGATCAGCAACGGCACCGGTCGGGACGGCGCCGAGCACCGCAACGCCGCGAAAGTTGGATGGTGCTGGGCCGGCAATCGCCACACCTGGCTGGGCTTCGCATCAGCGTCAATGCGCACCCGAGGGTGCCAGTCATAGTTAGGTCGTTCGCCTCTGCCGGTGGGCCGTTCGTGGCGGCAGGCTTGCGGGATGAGCAATGGGATCGGAACCAGGCGGCGTCGAATGG
This sequence comes from Pseudonocardiales bacterium, assembly GCA_003243915.1. GTDB lineage: Bacteria > Actinomycetota > Actinomycetes > Mycobacteriales > Jatrophihabitantaceae > QHCC01. The sequence continues at coordinate 23,463 of QHCC01000043.1, forward strand.
AGAAAGCTATGACAACCGAACGCTTCCCGGTCGTCGTCGGAGTTGACGAGTCCCCGGGCGCATATCGAGCCCTAGGGTGGGCGGTCGACGAGGCGCGCTCACGCGGGGTCGCGATTCGACTGGTCTACGCCTACGGGTCGGCGCTGCACTACGGGATCATGCCGATCTACGGCGACCTGCCGTTGCCCGACCTGTCAGACGTTCGTGCCTTCGGGATCGAACTGCTCGAGAACGCTGCTGCCCGGGTCGCGGAACTCGCGCCCGAGGTCGAGGTCAGCACGCACGCCGTCGACGACGACGCGGCCCGGTTCCTGATCGAGGAATCCGCCCGGGCCTCGTTGATCGTGCTTGGTTCACGGCGTCTCGCCAGCGTCGGATCCGTTCTGCTCGGCTCAGTGAGCGCGGCCGTGTCGGCCCGCGCGCAGTGTCCGGTTGTGGTGCTCCGTGGGCCCGCCGGTATGGCAGCCGAGCGAGCCGCGGTGGTCATCGGCGTCGATGGGCACCCCAGCTCTGAATCGGTCATCGAATTCGGCTTCGACTACGCGAGCCGGCGCTCGGTGCCGCTGAATGCAGTCCTGTGCTGGCACCCCGATCTCCTCACCGAGATGACCTGGCGGCCCAGTCCGCCCGCCCCGGCCCGCGCCGAGGCATGGCTGTCCGAGACGCTGGCGGTCTGGCGGGAGAAGTATCCCGATGTCGTGGTGCACAGCGGTGTCCCACGCGAGCACCCCGTCTCCGGGCTCGTTGCCGCGTCCGCGGCACAGGATCTGCTCGTCGTCGGCAGCCGCGGGCGGCACGCGCTGGCCGGCACGCTGCTGGGATCGGTCAGCCAGGGCGTCCTGCACCACGCGAACTGTCCGGTCGCCATCGTCCCGTCGGAACAGCACACCTGAGGTCCGTCCCTGAGGGGCGAGGCACTGGAACGCCCCCGTGCTGCTCTCGGTCGAGGGTGTCGACGCCTCTGCCGGGAAAGGTGACGGGCTGCGGGGCTGGCTCAGTCGTTTCGCTCTCCGGTTCACGCCATCGCTCTTCGTCGACGTGATCAACCTGCTCAGGTTCCGGTCAACCATCCGCTCGTAAAACGACGGGGATTGTCTCGGAAGCGAGTGCTGATTCGGTCGCCCCGCTTTCCTCCCGTCGGTCCGATGTGCTGGGGTCGGTCGCTGGGTCGCGTTCGAGCAAGGCGTCGACGAGCGATTCGCCGACGAACTCGCCGTAGCGTTCTGGTGACCAGCCGCGGGTGAGGACGAGCAACCGGTAGAGCTCGGGCGAGCTGTAGGCCCACATGACGTCGGCGGCCTGTTCGACCGATCGACCAGCGCGCAGCTGTGTCTTGCCGGCCAGAGCCCGGGCGACCTGGGTCATCCGGGCCAACCGGGCGGTCTCGAGGTCGGCCCGCAGCGCGGCCAGCGCGGGGTCGGACTCCGCGGCCGTGGCCAGCAGCAGTAGCGGGGCGATCCGCGGCGCGACCTCGGTGGTGAGCGTGCCCAGGCCGCGCAGCAGTCTTGCGGGGTCGGACTCGGCGGCCTGCATCGCGTCCGAGCGCTCCTCGGCGGGGACCGGACCGGCCCCAGTCAGCGCGTCCTCGCACATCGCGCGCAGCAGCCCGGCCTTACCCCCGAAGGTCTTGTAGATCGTGTCCGCCGATGCTCCGGCGTCGGCGGCGACCGATGTAATCGTTGTCGCGGTGTAGCCGTCGTGCAGGAATCGGTGCCGCGCGGCGTCGATGATCGCATGCCTGGTGCGGCGCGCTTGTTCGCGGCGGCGGCTGGCGTCGTATCGGCGTGGCTTGACAGACTCCATGGGTTGACTCCATAGTGATAGAACGAATCCAGCTCGCTGGATTAGAATAGGTCGTCAGCCGGTGAGCCGCAACCACGAGGTCCGCCTGCTGCCGGTCTTGCGATAGGAGAGTCATGTCCCAGCCCGCTGTGCGCACAGACCCCATCGCGGTCGTTGAGCGGCTGCGCGATGCCACCAACGCCCATGATCTCGACGGAATCGTCGCCTGCTTTGCACCTGATTACCGAAACGAGACACCGCTGCACCCAGCGCGCGGCTTCGCCGGCAACGACCAGGTGCGCCGGAACTGGACGCACATCCTGGCCTCGATACCGGACGTGTCGACCGAGATCGTCGCGTCCCTCGCCGCGGTCGACACGGTGTGGACCGAATGGGAGCACCGCGGCACCCGCCCGGACGGCTCGGCGCACCTGATGCGCGGCGTGATCGTCTTCGGCGTACGCGCCGGAGTGATTGCGACCGCACGGTTCTTCCTCGAACCGGTCGGTGACGCCGGCGATGACGTCGACGCCGCCGTTCAGCGCCAGGTTAGACCGGGATCATCGTGACCGGCCCGGTGCTGGTCGCGGGCGGCACCGGTCGTCTCGGAACCCTCGTCGTCACAGCTCTCGCGGCGCGCGGAGTGGACGTGCGGGTGATGACCCGCGACCTGCGGCGAGCGGCCCATCTCGACGGTGGGCACGTCGAAACGGTCCTGGGCGACGTGCGTGACCCGGCCAGCACTGCGGCGGCCGTCGCCGGCACCGCCATCGTGGTCTCGGCCGTACACGGTTTCGCCGGGCCGGGCCGCGTCTCGCCCGCATCAGTGGACCGGGACGGCAACATCCACCTGATCCAGGCCGCCCGCGCTGCCGGCGCCGACGTGGTGCTCATGTCCGGGGTCGGGGCGGCATCGGACAGCCCGCTGGAGTTGTTCCGGATGAAACACGCCGCCGAGACCGCGCTCGCCGCCAGTGCAGTGCCGGCCACCATCGTGCGGGCGACGGCGTTTCTCGAGCTGTGGATCGACCTGCTGCGCCGCACGGCCGGGCGGTCCCACCGCCCCCTGGTGTTCGGCCGCGGCCAGAACCCGATCAACTTCGTCTCCGTGCCTGACGTCGCCGCCCTCGTCGTCCGCGTCGTCACCGACCCGGCCACCCGCGGTGAGACCCTCGAGATCGGCGGACCGGACAACCTCACCCTCGACCAGCTGGCCCGCATGGTCGCCGCCAGCGGAGGCGACTCGGCGAAGCCGCGACATGTGCCCCGGGCGGCGCTGCACACCATGGCTGCCACCGTCGGCCGGCTGCGGCCCGAACTCGGGCGGCAGGCGCGCGCGGCATTGGCGATGGACCGCGACGACATGACCTTCGACGGCCACGCGACGCGCACCCGGTTCGTCGACCTACCGTGTACATCCGCCGCGGAGCTCCTGCCATGACGGCTGTCCGTCCCCTGGTGAGCGGACCCTCAGGGGCCGCGAAGCAGGAGACGCGCCCAGGCGTCGGTGATCCAGTCCCGGAACTGATCGGGGGTCCAGGCGCGTTCGCGCACGAGCAGGTCCCAGTACTCGGCGGCGTTCATGCTCCAGATGATGTCGGCGACCTGGTCGTCGGTGAGGTCGTCGCGCAGTTGGCCGGTGCTGCGTAGGTCGGCGGCGAAGGCCCGCATGTTGGTGGCCCTGCGCTTCGCGATCTCGGCCCACAGCGCGGCGCAGTCCGGGTCGGTGGCGGCGGCGTCGCGCAAGGCCAGGAACACCGGTGCCATGCGCTGCTGGATCGCCGCGAGGGCCTGGGCGTAGATGGTGATCTTGTCGATGGCGGTGGCGGCGGCGCCGATCCGGGTCACGTAGTCGCGTTGCTCGGCGGGGACGGCCTGCGCAGTCCCGGAGATCGCGGTCTCGACGAGTTCGCGCAGCAGGGCTGGCTTGCGGCCGACCGTGGCGTAGATCGTGTCAAGGGACACCCGCGCGCGAGCGGCGATGTCGGCGATGGTGGTCGCGCTGTAGCCGTTAGTGACGAACAGCTCTCGTGCCGCGGACAGCACCGCAGCGCGGGTCGCAGCGGCCTGCTCGACGCGGCGCGGCGAATGGTAGCCGCGCTTGCCGGCAGGTGGGGTCTTGACGTTCTCACTCATCCGCCGTACGGTCCCTCTATTCATCCGAAACAGATTCGGATAAATATACCAGGAGGACCGTCGCATGGTCTACGCCTACATCCAAGACGTCCCCATCGGGGAAGATCTCTACCGCAGGATCATCGACAAGATCGGGCCAGAACCGCTTCCCGGGCAGCTGGTGCATCTGTGTGTCCGCCAGCCCGACGGCGCGCTCCGCTACGTCGACGTCTGGGAATCGGAGGACGCCTGCACGCAGGCTTTCGAGGAGCGGATCCATCCCGCCGTCGATGCCGCGTTCGGTGGCGAGCGGCCCTCGAGCGAACCGACGGTGCATCACCTGGACGTGCTGCACGCCAGCGGCGCCCTGCTCGAGTCGAACTGGTCCTGAGCGTGGCCGGCGGTCGGGCGCCGCGACGACACCACCCCGCAGTCCCAAACTCGCCCTGCCCAAAATCGCCGCCGGCCGGCTCTGAGCCACTCGACACGTCAACGTCCGGAGAATGTCATGACCACTTGTCACCCACGCACCCTCGCTACCCTGGCTGTGGCCGCGACCGGCGTGGTGCTTGCCGCCTGTAGCAGCGGTGCGACCGCCCACGTCAACACCGCCGACGGCCACGCCCGCAGCGGTGCAACCTTCGCCGTGACCTCGCCTGCGGCCAGCGCGGTTGGTACTCCGGTCGGCGCGGCCACCCCGGCAGCTCCCGCCGCAGCCGCCAGCGCTTGCGCGCTGGTCACCGAGCAGGAGTTGACCCCGCTTCTGGGCGCTGACCCGGGACCCGGGCAAGCCACGTCAGACAGCACCACGGTCTCGTGCGCGTATACCCGGGGCGTCGCCGTCACGATCGTCGTCGACCACAGCGGCGGCAGGAGCCAGTTCGACCTGTTCTGCAGCACCAACCAGCCCCAGCCGAACATCCACAACGTGAGCGGTGTCGCAGACGGCGCCTGCCTCACCATTGTCGGCGGCCCCATCGCCGCCATGTACATCCTCAAGGGGTCCGACCTCATGTCGATCAACATCCAGGCAGGCCTCGACACCAAGATCACTCCCGAGGCGCTGAGCGCGCTCGGCAAGATCGCCGCCGGCAGGCTCTGAGGACTGATCGTCACATCAGCGCACGCCGTGGCTCCTACCGGCTGCTGCCATGGATCAGCCGTCGGAATAGGGGTTATCCGGTGTTGGTCACGGGCTCGGTGCCTATGTCGTGGCGACGGCGGGCGGCCTCCACGTCGGGCATATGGGTGATCGCCCATTGGCACAACTCCCGGCAGACGGGACGGATGCTCTCGCCGATCGCGGACAGCGTGTAGTCCACGCGCAGTGGGACGGACCTGTGGTCATGGCGTTCGATCAGGCCGTCGTGTTCCAACGCGCGCAGCGTGCGCGTGAGTGCCTTCTGGGAGATACCGCCGACGCGGCGCAGCAATTGGCCGTTGCGGTGATTTCCGTCGGCGATGGCCGAGAGCACGAGGACTGACCACTTGTCGGCGATGAGAGCCAGCACTTGTCGCGATGGGCAGTCGGCGTCCAGCGGGTCGGGAGTCCACCCAGCGTGACCGATCGGGATCGGCATGGGCCGACTGTATAGGGAAAAGATTGTCCGTACTTGTGGCCTTCGGGGTGGGGGATCACGATGGCCCCTGCCGAGCGGAGCCGGCCGGTCCATCTGCTCGGGGCCTCCGGGGAGAAGGCAATTCTGGAGCGGGTGACCTCATTATTCGCCGTACCCACCGACCGTGCCGACATCAAGGAGCATCATGACCGCCACGTCCGACCGCACCCACGCCACCGGCCATATCCAGGTTCAGTCCTATGAGCCGACGCCCTACGACGAGCCAGCCGATGGCCCGAGCTTGGTCGAGGTCCACGTCAGCGAGACGTTCTCCGGTGACATTCAAGGCCAGGGCACGGTTCGTTTCCTGCAGACCGTGCGCAGTGACGGGTCAGCCAGCTTCGTCGGCCACGAACGCGTCGCCGGTTCTGTCGGTGAGCGAGCTGGCAGCTTCGTGCTGCAGGACGAGGGCACGTTGCAGGGATCGACCGTCTCGGGCAACTGGTTCGTCGTTCCTGGTTCAGGAACCGGGCAGCTCGCCGGCCTGCGTGGCGAGGGCGGGTTCACCGCCCAGGTGGGTGAGAATGCCGAGATCACCTTGGACTACTGGTTCGAGGAGTGACCGGCGCCGCATTGCCACAACCAGTCACCGTGGTCCTGACCCGGCGGGTCCGGCCTGGCTCAGAGCAGGGCTTCGAGTCGGTGCTGCGCCGGATCAGCGATGAGGCGGTGCGCTTCCCCGGGCACGGCGGGGTGACGATCCTGCGTCCTGAGCCAGGTGGTCGGACGGCGTACGTCATCGTCATCCACTTTCGGTCCAGGCCTGAACTGCAGGCGTGGACGGACTCACCGGTTCGCGCCCAGCTGGTGGCCGAGGCCGATTCCTACAGCGAAGACCGCCTCGACAGCCAGCAGAGCTCCGGCCTGGAGGGGTGGTTCCGGCTGCCCGGTGCGCAGTTGGTGCGTCCGCCCACCCGGTTCAAGATGGCGATCACGGCGTGGATCGGGATAGTGCCCCTCCTGGTGCCGATCACCCTGTACGTGGCGCCTCGCCTGACGGCGGTGCCGCTGGCCTTGCGACCCGTCCTGGCCGCACTGGTCACCACTTTCGCCATGACGTACCTGGTGATGCCGCTGCTCACTCGAGCGCTGCACTTCTGGCTCTGGCCGGAGGGGGAACACGCTGGGCGCGGCACCCGGCCTGCGTCAGGCGCGCCTGAAGCGGGATGAGTCAACGTCGGTGCGGGTCGGGATGCCACGGGGTGTGGTCGCGGCTCGCAGCCGGCGCGCGGGCGGCCTGGAGCTGGTAATCGGTGATCCCGCCGGTTTCCCACGGGCCGGCCGAGCCGGCGGCCAGCGCGGCGGCACTCCTCGGGCTCAGCGTCACCTCTTCCCGCACGACCGCGCCCGGCTGGCCAGGTCGATCCAGCCGACGTCCAGGAACCTCGATCTGTTCCCAATCGCGGGTGCTGCATGCATCCAACTATGTTTCCGCGGCGAGGTTTCGCTGGCCGGGCGCTGGTCACGCTGGTGCACACTGCGCATATGGGTGCAGGCAATGAGCGGTATCGGCGACTGGGGGGGATTGTCGCGCTGCTCGGCGCAGCAGGTTCGGGGCTGATGGGATGCAGCCACCACACTCATCCGGTCGCCACGGCCGCCACGATGTCGGTCGTCCCGCAGACCGCGCTGCTGGACGAGGCGGTCGCGGTGTCGCTGCACGGGCTGCCCGCCGGCGCGCGGATCACCGTGACCGCGAAAGCGACCGATGCCGACGGCACCAGCTGGGCATCCTCGGCCCAGTTCACCGCATCCCCGGCGGGCGCGGTGTCCCTGTCGCAGGCGTCGGTGGGCGGCAGTTACTCCGGCGTGAATCCGATGGGGTTGTTCGTGTTCATGGCCCCTGCGTCTGCGGGCTCTGCCGCGACGACGTTCCTCAGCCCCGCGTCGGGTTATGACGTGAGCCTGCGAGCGACCGTCGACGGACGGGTGGCCGGCACTGCCATCGCTCATCGACGCAGCGCTCCCAGCCTCGGGCTCATCAAGAAGGATCTCCGTCCCAGCACCAGTGGCATTTACGGCGAGCTGTACCTACCCGCCAAGCCGATCCGAGCGAGACCCGCGGTGCTGATATTCGGCGGATCTGACGGCGGGCTCAGCCCCTTTGCCGCCACTCTGCTGGCAGCGCACGGCTACCCGGTCCTGGCCCTGGCGTATTTCAAGGAACCCGGCCTGCCCCAAACACTCGCCAACATTCCCCTGGAGTACTTCGCCAAGGCCCTCACGGTGCTGCGGGCGCAGCCCGGCGTCGACCCCCACCACGTGCTCGTCAAGGGTGTGTCCCGCGGTGGCGAAGTCGCGCTGCTGCTCGGCGCGACCTATCCACAACTGATCAACGGCGTCGTCGCAAACGTACCCAGTTCATTGGTGAACACGGGATACCCCGATGCAAGCAAACCGGCGTGGACGCTGCACGGGCAGCCGCTGCCCAATGTTGGCCCGAATGGCTTCGGCAACGCGTCCCCGGCGCAACACCCACAGGCCGTCATCGCGGTTGAGAAGATCCGCGGTCCGGTCCTGCTCACCTGCGGAGCCGAGGACCTCATCTGGCCGTCGTGCCGCTACGTCGACGCGATTACCACCCGCCTGCATGCCCAGCACTTCGCCTATCCCGTCACGGCATTGCACTATGCCGATGCCGGCCACGTCGACGCCATTTCCTACTACAGCGCCACGCTCGCTGCGTTCGCCCGTTTCGGCGGCACGCTCAGCGGCGACCAGGCCGCACAGATCGATGGCCACAGGCAACTACTCGCCTTCCTCACCGCCCAGGACTGAGCGTTGCCCCCAGGTCGACTGCGGTGCCCGGCCACGAGGTCACCGCAGTCGAGACGTTGGGCTCGGAGGTCCATGATGGCCCGCATGCGCTATTTCATTCGCGGCAAGAACCCCGACCTGGCCGAGACGGGAGCGGCGGTTCTGTTCCGGCTCGAAGACGGCGCGCCGTGGGCGCTCGGGGAAGCCATCGGACCGGACGGGGAGTGGTTCTCCGACGATGAACTCGCGCGTTACTACCTCCTTGACTCCAGCATCAACATCAACGAGATCGACGCCGAGCGGGCCCGCAAGATTCTGCTGGCCTGGCACGAGAACGGACGTCAGAGAGTCCTGCCCTCGTTCCTGCCCGGCGACGACGGCGAGCAGAACCCGGCGCGCACACCAGAGGAGTCAGCCGAGCGCGAGAAACTTCGCGCCAGAGCGCAATCGGTGCAGGACCGCATCAATCAGCGGTGGGCGCAGGTGCCAACCCCCGAGGGTGCGGAGTCAGTCGGTCGGCCCTCGACGAACGACTAGCACCCCACGAATCCGACACCTGGTCCTACAGCGCCCTCGCTGCTGCCTTCGGCTGCAGCAAAGAACTCATCGCCGGCATCATCAAGGGTCGCGTCTGATGGGAACCGTTCCGGGGGGCCGACAACCGGGTCCATGACCGTAGGGACGCGTGATGAGAGATGACATGTGATCGCGAGCAATCGGGACGGTCGACAATTCTTGGTGACCGAACGCTACCGGCCGGCTTTGACCATCCGCACGCCTCGGAGCAGGCCCGACGCATCGCAGAACAGGGCACGATCCTGCGGGCCCAGGTCGGCTCCGGAGTCCACGGGACATCGATCGCCGGGCAGGACGACCGCGACGAGATGGGGATCTGCCTCGAGCCGCCGGAGTACGTCACCGGCATTGCCCGGGTGCCAGCGGGTGTGGACGCAGAGACCACCACAGTCGAGTTCGAGCAATACCAGCGCCACACTGTGTGGGATCAGCCCGGCGGCCTGGCCAACCGATCCGGCGCAGGCGATCTCGACGTCGTCATCTACTCTGCCCGCAAATGGGCGCGACTCGCGTTGGCTGGCAATCCAACCGTTCTGCTGGTGCTGTTCGTGCCCGACGAAGAGGTCGTTTACCGAGACGAGGCCGGCGCCGAACTCGTCAGCAACGCTCATCGTTTCGTCTCTCAGCTCGCGGCTGACCGGTTCCTCGGCTACCTCGCCGCCCAGCGAAGCGCGATGACTGGACAGTCCGGGGCGCACACCAATCGTCCCGAACTCGTGGCCGAACACGGCTACGACACCAAATTCGCGATGCACGCCCTACGCCTCGGGGTGCAGGGCATCGAACTGCTCAGCACCGGCAGGATCACGCTTCCGGTGCCCGAATCCGACCGCGAATACCTCCGCTCGATCCGGCGCGGCGAGATCCCGCTCTACGAGGTCGTCGCCGCCATCGACAACGCCGAGCAGAAATTGATCAGCCTGCGGGAGAGCTCAGCCGTCGCGGCCGAGCCTGACCGCGAATGGGTCAACGCCTGGCTACACCGCTCCTACCTCGACCACTGGCGCCGGACCTAGACCGGCCGCCTGGCCGCGACCCTTCAAGTCCCCGCTTCGAGCGAACATTCCCCCGGGCCGGAGCATCACTGTGGCCGTGATTCGGCGCGGTCCGCGCACGACTGGCAACCTTAGATCTGAGGACGCTTCGTGGTTCTGCAGCCCGAATCGGTCCAATCGATGCTGTCAAAGACCGCTTCGGCAACCTCGTCACGGGTGAGACTGTCCACGGCGACCTCGACATCAGCAACGCCCGAGGCATCGAATGCTTACCGAGCCCAGCCGGGGATTCTTCTTCGACATCTTCAACCGGCAACTCGCCCACAACCTCAATGGTGACCCACGCGTGACGATCCTGGCCGTCGATAGCAGCAAGCGCCTGTGGCTGCGCTCATTGATACAGGGCAGCTTTCCCCGGCCGCCAGGATTGCGACTGGTGGGCACCGCAGGGCCGCGACGCCTCGCGACGGAATTGGAGGTCCAACGTTGGCAGCGTGTAGTGCGACCCCTACTCCGAACCCGCGGCGGACGCATCCTGTGGGGCCATCTGCGTTACGTACGCGACCTCACCATCGACACCACCGTCCCGATACACATCGGCGCGATGACCAGGCGCCACTCGATCATGTCGCAAGCTGGAACCGCGACCCAGCCCACATAGGAACCACTTCGGCACGCCGTTGGCCTCGGACGCGGTCGGCGTGCTGGAGTATCAAGGGCGTCCCCGTACGCCGCCCTGGGCAGGCATCGGGCGCTGGTTTCAGCAATGACACGTGGTGGGTTGGGAGGCCGTCGATGGCGGAGGGCCCCGGCCGCAGCTCACCGATCAGGCGTATTCAGCGCGCGAGTGCCCCCATCGGGTCCCATGCAGGCAATACGATGGGCTCGTCGTCGAGTTGATCTTGCAGGGCCGGGGGCAGCGCGTCACGACGGACAGCGGTCTCGAAGACGTGTTCGGTGAACCACGAATCGTTCATCGTCCAGAAGCCCTTGTCCGCCTTTTCGTCGCCCCAACTGTTCTCCACCCGCCATCCGCGCGGCGCACCGTCGACGACGTCGACGCCGGTGAGCAACATGGCATGGGTCATTGCGGTGCCGTGATGAAGTAACCGGTCGGCCTTGTCCAAGGCGGTCGTGTGCCGGTAAATACTGTCGTAGTCGTAGAGCGACGCGTCCCAGATGCCCTGCTCCGCGTCGTACATCTGGCCGACGTCACAGCCGAACCACACCGGTTCGCCATTCACGATGCTGTCCATGGCGAGTCGCTTGATCAGGTCGATCTCAACGTTCAGGTAGGTCACCGGCGGTGCGCCAACGACGTTCCCGAGAGCCTCGACAGTGAACGTCCGACCGACAGGGCTGGAAGCGCGCGGGTCGTGAACGACGCAGACGTAGTCATCCACGGGCAGCATCACGTACCTGTTCGCGAACTCCAGCGGAGTGACCTGACCGTCGCGGTGAAACTCCTTCTCGCTGTCGCGCCACTGCCACCAGAACCGCTCGGGAGGCGTACCGAGATGCAGCGACAGCATTCGGTGCACCACCGACAGCGTCTCGGACTTCCGTTCCGCGAGCTCGTCGGCCGAGGCGCCGTTCGCCGCGTACGCCCGCAGGTCTCTGCCGGCCTGACGCAACACGGCGGACAGATCGCGATTCAGCGGCCCGGTGGCCGAGGACGAGACCGTCTCCGGCATCACCGACTTCGGCACCAACCCATGCTTACGCACCAAGGCCGCGAACATGTTCCACTGCCCACCGTCCTCGGCAGGAGTTCTCATCAAGTGCGCCACGGTGCGGTCGTCAACGTCCCGCCCGGCGGTGGCCAGCACCTGCTCGAGCCAAAAGTTGGCCTTCTCAAGCCGGTCCCAGAACTGCAGGTAGCTGTGCGAGAACTCGAAGTCCTTGACACCAAGCTTGGCCGCCGCACCAACGCGCAGCAGGTTCAGGCCGGCGAACATCCAGCAGCGACCGCTCTTCTTCTGGTTGGTGACCGACCAGTCGTCGAGCTGATGCGACATGGAGCGATCCAGCGAGACCGCCACCCGGTGATCGAGCGCCACCTCGTCGATCTTGTTGGCGGTCACGGCATTCTGCAACAGACGGTTACGGGGCTCTGCGTCGAACTCCTTGGTCAACCGCTCCAGCAGCACAGGGTCCAAGTCACGCGTCACTATCGGTCTCCCAGTCATCGGTTCGTTCGCCAGCGGCAGCACAGCCGCCCCTTGCTCGACGCTAGCCGCAGCGACCCCAAGCGTCGATCGTCCCACTCGGCGATCGCTTATCGACGACTCGTGCGTTCCGGTTCGCTACTCACCGACCGTTGCGTCGATCGCTTTGCGGATGACGTCTGCATGGCCGGCGCGACGGGCGGTTTCCGCGACCAGGTTCAGCTCGCCACCGAACGCGGCACGGCTCACCGCCCCGGAGAATCGGTCACGAGCCTGGCTACGACGTCATGGCGGAAGCAACTCCCAACCGAACTCGCTCAATACACCCGCGTGGCGGTATTCGGTGAGGTCGTCCAGCCCGTAGGTCCAGTTGGGCAGGACCAATTGGTGCTGCCGCAGCACCAGCGCCGCGGCGTTGCGCTCCTTGCCCGACGGCTTGTTCGTCAGGCCGTTCGCCCAGGTCACCAGGTCGACCGGCGCGCTGGGCAACCCCTTCGGCACCGCCGTAATCGCCTTGCTCGCCGCGCTTGCCGACACGGTGCCGCGGGGCGGTAGGCCCGCCTTGATCGCGTCCTGATGCGGCGCCGGCGCATCATTCAGTGCGATCAATCCGGCCTTGATGCCCAGGCTCAGGTAGCGGCACAGCAACAGCATGTCGAGAGCGTCGTAGGGCGACCATGCGGCGCTCGACGCGGCCGATTGCACGCGCAGGTCGATCAGGTTGGCGATCTCCACCACCGGCCGGGTGCCCGATCGGACCAGCTTCGGGCTCTTGCCTGTCGTGAAGATGGCGTAGCGCGGGCTGCCGCCCTGCGTGGCCGAATAGCCGGCGACCACGCAGGACTTGTTCGCTGCGAGTAGCCGGGCTATCGCGCGACGGGTATTGAACGGGGTCGCCCGGAACGCGCCGTGGCCCTCGTCCAGCACCTGCTGACCCGGCGCGAGCGACGTGAACTCCGGCCGGTCCTTGGTGGTCAGCGTCGCGGGCGGATCGCCCTGCGCGAGGGCCGGACTGTCGCAGCGGTAGAGGCAGTCGAACAGCACCAGTCGCTTGACCGGGGCCAGCGGGACCAGGTCGTTGTTGATGGTCTGCGCGACGCCGTAGCCGGTGCTGTAGCCGGCCAGCACCTGCACCTGCGGCGTGCCCTTGAGCCCCGCGCCGGAACAGATGCCCTCGATGGCCTTCTGGCCGATGCCTTGGTTCCATCGACCACCGCTGTCGCCGCCCTCCCGGCCCGACAGGCACAGCAAGGCTCCCGTGCCGGCCCGCTCGAAGTAGACCCGCAGGCCATACCCCACTTCCTCGGAGCTGCGCCCGAGCAGGACCGTCAGCGCGATCGTCGGAGGCTTCTTGGCTGCATCGGCTTTCAGGATCGCGGACGGGACGAAGAGCGACCACGTCACCAGATCCTGTTGGTCGAAGGCGGCAGGGACGTTCTCGGGCTGGTGCACCGTGCCGGTGGCCAACCGCGGATTCAATTCGTTGGGCAAACCGGCGCTCGATTTGGCCCACAGCACCTTGTCCTTCCCTGGCCAGGTGCCCGTCCACTTCGAGCCGGACATGGTGACGGGTATCGGCTCGTCGTCGAAGAAGGCCGTGCTCGACGTCCGATTGGCCACTGCGGTCACCTTCCCTCGGCAATCAGGAGACGCGGCGCGGTCTACAGATACGGTGCCGCCGACGCCGGTATCAGGACGGGTCGACCTGCCTCCTTCCCAGCAACAGAAGGGCAGAGCATGAAGCGACTCAGCGACTTGACCGACTACAAGGGCGTGCTGCCGAGCGCGTCGGAGATCTTCGGGGTGTATCAGCCGCTGCTCGGCTGGAAATCCGGGCGGATGCAGCGTCGGATCGACACCGGCGTGCGCACCCGGCTCGGCGACTCGGTCGCCCGGTTGGCCGGTGCCGTCCGACCCGACTACGCGGTGTCGTTCGCCCCCGCTGACTGCGCGCTCGAGGTCGGTTCCATCGGGCCAGGCCAATTGAGCGGGGCGCCGTCCTTCGGCGGTGTCGTCGCCACCCAGATCACCCAGGACCTACCGTCGAAGAAGGACTACACGCCCGCGGTCTGGAAGAAACTCGCCGGGGCCGACTACTTGGGCGAGCTGTTGACGGCGAAAGTGACGCCCGCGGCCGTCGCGCTCTACACCGAGTTGTGCTCCAAACCGGCCCTCACCCGTGAGATGGAACGCGGCAGCCATGGCGGAGAAGTCGAGGTGCGGGCGTTGCTGGAGCGCGAATCGCGCACCGCAGGCCTCGTGCAGAGCCTGGCCAAGAACGGACGATTCAGCGTTCTGGAGCAGATGTTCTACGGCCAGGTCGACAACAAGATCGCCCTGTGGGATCTGCTCGGTCAGGTGGATGACCCGTTCGCCACCATCGATCCGAAGCATGATCTGAACCGCGTCGGCCTGTCCCCACTGGGCGTCGCGCACCTGTTCCGCGAATACTTCTTCGAACTCGACACATTTCTGGGCACGCCGGTCGGGCATGTCTGGCTGGCGCCCGGCGCGACCGTCGAACTCATCGAGATCCAGACCCGCCGGGTGCTGACCGAACAGTCCTTCGAGCAGGCGACCGAGACGAGTCGCAAGTCAGAGAACTCGGCCACCCAACAGGACGACCTCTCCGACGCTGTGAAGGACGAAAACCGCAGTGACGTCAAACTCGGCGTCAATGTTTCCTCGAACCAGAGCTGGGGATGGGGCAGCGCGGCCGAGTCGGCCAGCTTCGGGATGGACAACACCCAGTCCCACGCGCGGGAACAGACCCACAAGAGCATGCGGCAGCAGTCCAGCAAACTCTCCGAGGAGATCAAGCAGAACTTCAAGACGACATTCAAGACGTCGACCGAGACCACCGATACCCAGAGCAAGCGCTACCTGCTCACCAACGCCGGCGGCGAGCTCATCAACTACGAGATGCGTCGCAAGATGCGCCACCTGGCCGTGCAAGTGCAGGACATCGGCAGCTATCTCTGCTGGCAGACCTACGTGGACGATCCCGGTGCCCATCTCGGTGTGTCGCGGCTCGTGCACGTGGGCAGTCCGCCGGACACCTCGCGCATCCCGATCCCGGAGATGGTCGTGCCGCCCAAGGCATTCAGCCAGGACGTCAACATCACCATCCCCTTCATCAGCCTGGACGACGCCTCCAACGACGACGACTTCGACAACGGCTCGGAGACCAGCTTGGGGTTCCTGGACTCGACCAACCACATCGAAGCAAACATCAAACAGGGCCCGGTGCGGTGCGAGCAGTCTGGTTTCATCCTGGCCAGCGTCGCCGTCGACGCCCAAGGCGCCGACGCGCGGATGCACGTGGAGGCAACCTCGATCTCAGCCGATCCGGGCACGCCGGGCGCCTACACGTTCACGGTGCATCTGGACCATGTGAACTTCGGCAGCCAGAACAGCCTCAACGCCAAGGCGACGCTGAACTGGGAACCGGTGGTCGACCAGACGGCCATCGACACCGAGAATGCCAAACGGCTGGCCATGTTCACTGCCAAGGAGCAGGAACTGTTCCGGCAGGCGTTCATCGACGAGTCCCGCACCCGCATCAAGATCGCGAGTGATCTGCAGCCTCGCGCGGCCGAGGACCTGCGCGGTGAGGAGCGGATCGTGGTCTACCGACGCCTGATCCAGGACATGCTCACGCCGTCGGCGTTCGTCCCGCAACCGGACGCGCAGACCCAGCACGTCGTGGCCGAGCTGATCGATTCGATATTCGACGTGGACAAGATGCTGTACTTCGTCTCACCGGAGTGGTGGCGGCCACGCCTGCACCACGGTCATCAGGAGACCGGCGGCTTCGACTCCTACACCGACCCCGTCACCGGCCAGCCGGTTGCCGTACCGAACTCGATCCCAGCCGAGGACACCTTCGGTTGGGGCGACGGGGCAACCCGTGAGGACAACTACTACGTCACCGAAGAGTCCAAACCGGCCCGGTTGGGCAGTTCGCTGGGGTGGTTGTTGCAACTGGACGGCGATGACATGCGCAACGCCTTCCTGAACGCTCCGTGGGTCAAGGCGGTGTTGCCGATCCGCCCGGGCCAGGAGCGGGTGGCGTTGAACTGGCTACAACACGTCGAAGGCACGAACGGGATCACCGACACTGACATCTACGAGGGCCCGGAGCCGGCGTGGAAGGGCACCAAGACGGTGTTCGAGGTGCTCCAGATCCTGGCCGACGGCGTGGCGGCGAAATACCAGCAAGGGCTCACCACGACGGACTTCCCCGACCCGCTCGATGATGCGAGCACCGTGCGGGCCACTCCGCTCGACCGCGTCTTCGAGACCGGTTTCGACCCGCTGCAAGGTGGCTTCAAGGCCGGGGTGGACGGCAACTTCGAGGTGTTCGACCAGTGGATCGAGATCCTGCCCACCGATCAAGTCGTCGCAGTCGAGGTCAGCTACGACCCCAAGACCGGGCGCCAGCTATAGCCAGGCAGCCCTGACGGTTTGCTCGTGAGCAGGCCACGCACCGCCCAGCACGGCTGGGCCGTGTGCGCCTGGGCGTGGAAGCTGCGGTGGACGAGGGAGTTGCCATCGACGGCGAGCACGAGCGGGGCGGCCACGATGTCGACCCTCCAACCCTGTGCAGATAAACGCACTGAATGCTGCACCGGCCTGGCGCACCGGATGGGGCACACTGCTGTCGTGAAACCCGACTGGTACCCCGACCCGTACGCATCCGGAATGCTGCGCTGGTGGGACGGGTCCGCCTGGACCGCGGACGTGCGGCCGATCCCCGTGGGCTGGGGGGTGCCGGCAGATCCGGGCGCCGACCTGGCCGAGGAACGTAAGTGGGCCGCGCGAGCGTCGATGATGGTGTTCGTCAGCGCCGCGATCCTGGCGGTCGAGTACCTCGTGATCGCCACAGTGTTCGGTCACCTCGTGCACACGCTCGTGCGCGAGGTACGTGACGCAACCCGCGCCACAGCGGCCCAGCCGCACGTGTTCCGGGGCTTCGGCATCGGCCAGACGCTGCTGATCGACCTGTCCGGCCTGGTGGCACTCGGCGTGCAGGTGATCTTCATGACCTGGCTCTACCAGGCCGCGACCATCTCCCGCCGGGCCGGGCTGCCCGCGCGGCGTGAGCCCGTCTGGGCGTTCGTGGGCTTCCTCGTCCCTATCGTCAGCATCTGGTTCCCGTACCAGGTCGCGGCCGACCTCTTCGCACCAGATGACTCCAACCGCCGGCTGGCCGGGCGGTGGTGGGGGTTGTACCTCAGCCAGGGCTTCGCGGTCATGCTCATCCTGATCATCGCGGCCATCTCGACGCCGGTCGCCGTGATCGTGGCGCTCGCCTGCACGGTGCTGCCGATCATGACGGCGATGACCGCCCGCGCCATGATCGCCGCCGTCGGCCACGCCCATTCCCGGCTGCTGGTGCCCTAGCCCGGACGCTGGCGCGAGCGCTGCGGCGGTACGCGGCTACGCTCGACGTTTCGACCTCATCAGCGCCGTGCTGATGGTCGCCGCGTGCTCGTCGAAGGCCAAGTCCGGATCGTCCTCCTGGCCAGGCCAGAGTCGCGAGCGAACTGGCTGAGCCTCTTGGTGTCAGGAGGAAAACAGCTTCCAGTGCCCCTCGGAGACGACGTCGACGGTGCCGTCGGTCACCCTGATGGCGGTCTCGTCGTCGATCGCGTACGCCGGACCCGAGATCTCGGCCGCCCATCTCTCTGCCTCGGCCATGGTGTTCTCCGGCAGGAGTTCGTGATCCAGGTGCGGGAAGATCGAGAAGTCGACGATGCCCAGCGTGCTGTCGCCACCGGTGGGCGGCTTCCACCCGACGAAGTCCTCCCCGATACGGGGGGTCATCACCATGCTCCCGGCGCTCAGCCCCACCCAGACGGTCTCGCGCAGCGACGGCAGGAGATCCGCCAGCCCGGACTCCCGCATCCAGTGGCACAGGTACAGGGCGTCGCCGCCATTCACCAGCAGGACGTCTGTCTCTCGGACCCAGGGCACCCAGCGTTCTTTCTCGATGCTGGGCAGCGCGGTGAGCTCCAGCACTCCCAAGGACTTCCAACCCAGCTCGCACATGGGTGTGGAGGACTGACCGGTGATGAAACGCCATGCCCCCCCAGGACTGCCCTGGGGGTGCCCGTACCCCGCAGTGGGGATACAGAGGGCGTTGGAGTCGGCGATCGGTTTGCCGATTAGGTCGACCAGCGCGTTTTGGATGCTTGGGTTCTTGACGCCAGCGGAAGTGAGAAGAAGCCTCACGCTTGCCTCCTGTATGTAGCGGTCATGACGCTCCACTCGAGAATCGAGAGATCGGGTGCATGGGAAGGCACACTAAGCGACCGGGTGGGGACTTGCCGAGACGTTGGAGCCCCGGATCGAGCCGATGACCAACAAGACCGTCGTCTTGTCGTCGGCGATCGCGGTCAGCTGGGCGATCCGCTGCTCGTGGCGACGCTTCATCCCCGCCGCGTGTCCGCGCCGAAGACTTCCACGTCGAGCGGTTGTCGATGACGCGGTGCTGGTCGTAACAGAGCCCGTCGGGCTCGGTCAGTCGTGCAGCTGCTCGAGCAGGCCGAGGTCGTCGCGGCATGCCCAGTGCTCAACGATTGTTTCGTCAACAATCCGCCAGATGTGGATGAACGTCCACGCCACGGGGCGGCCAGCGACCGTCTCGTGGGCGAGCAGTGGCATCGTCGAGGCTCGATGGGTCCCGTGCAGCGTGAGATGCTGCGCGACGATGTCACCCTCACCGACGAGATGATGCTGCTCGGCAGTGACTGGGCCGAGGTCGGCGTCGATCGTGCGGAGGATGCGCTTCAAGCCCTCGCGGCCTTGGGGACCAGCGGCGTGGTTGACGAGGTCCGCTGCGACGAGATCGTCGAGCACGCTGTCGTCACCTGCCTGCTGTCGGCGGAACATTTCGTCGATCACGTCTTTCGCGCTGCGTTCGGTCATGGTGCTTACCTCCGTGCGATATGGCTAGGTGCGCGCGAAAGCGAACCCAGGGGATGGGATCCACTCGGCCTTCGCCTGATTCGTGGACGGGCTCCATGCTGACGAATTCGTCCCGGAAGCCTTGAGCACCCGTCAGAGACTGACCGACTGTGCCGGCGCACCTCACCGAGCACCTGGTAGCCGACGGACGGGTAGCACGCGACCGATCGCCCCAAGTCCGCGACCGCAGGCCGACATGCAGGGTTCTCACCAGCTTCCCTCTCTCGGCGGTGCGCGGGCGCGCGTCAGACGCTGAAACGCAAATGCGTCGCGGAGGGCGTCGCCACCACGTCAGTGCGCTGCAGGCTGATCGCTTCGGCAAGCCGTGCGAACAACGGCGTCCCGCCGCCGACCAGGACCGAGACCACGTGGAGCCGGAACTCGTCCACCAGCCCAAGCGGCAGGGCCTGCTGCATGACCGTCGCGCCGTGCAGCCCGACCGCCCTGTCGCCGGCGACCTCCTTCGCCTGCGCGATCGCCGCCTCGACTCCGTCGGTGACGAACGTGTACGCCGGCGGGTGTTGCCGCTCGGGCGGGTTGTGCGTGAGGACGAAGCAGGGCGTGTCACCGAGCGGCCCTCCGTCGCCCCAGCCCGCGTCGCCCTCGTTCTTGTCGAACGACCGGCGTCCCATCACGATCGCCCCGGTGCCGTCGATGTAGTCGCGCAGGAGCGCCCGGTCGGCGTCGGTCGCGGCGTCGGAGAGCCAATCGTGCAGCGTGTGCGCGCCGTCGCCGAATGGATTATCCCGGCTGTCATTCGGCCCGGTGACGTAGCCGTCGAGTGATACGGACATGTCGCAGATGACGAGTGCCATGGATTTCCTGCCTTCTTTCCGGTAGAGAAGTCGGTCGGAGCGATTGGTCTGTCCTCATTGCACGACGCGGTAGCGCAGGTGCGTGACCTGCTGTTCGCGGTTCTCGGCGTTCGGGGTCAGGCAGCGGACCAGCTCGAGCTCGAAGCGCTTGGCCGGCAAATTGTCGAAGAGCCGGCGGCCGCTTCCTAGCAGGACGGGAACGACGTGCAGCTCGAGTTCGTCGAGCTCCCCGGCGCCCAACAGGGCTTGCGCTACGCCGGCTCCCATCGCCACGACGTCGCCGTCGCCGGCGGCTGCGCGGGCCGCTTCGGCGCACTCTCGCACGTCGGTGACGTAGCTGACGGTGCCGGGCGGGGGATCATCTGGGACGCCGTGCGTCAGCACGAAGATTGGCACGCCGTCGTGGTGATCGCCGTTCCAGCGACCGGCGTTCTCGTACGTGCGGCGCCCCGAAATGACGGCCCGCGTCGCCATGACTTCGTTGAACACCAGCCCGTTCTCGTCCGGTTCGTGACGTCGGTCGAGCCAGTTGAACAGGCGGAAACCGCCGACGCCCATGGGTTCAGCGGCGCCGTCCTGCGGCCCGGCAACGAAGCCGTCCAAAGACACGGTCATGTCAAGCCGGATGACGGTCATCGTGGCCGCCGGTAGATCGAGATGACGGTCCCGTCGGGGTACGGCGTGACCTCGGCCAATCGGAGGCGACGCTCCACCGGGAGGTCCTTGAACAACGGCTCGCCACTGCCGAGCGCAACGGGGCGTATCACTAGGCGGTACTCGTCCACCAGGTTCGCCCGAGTGAGGGCTTGGACGAGCGTGTAACCGCCGTAGACGATGATCTCGCCGCCAGGCTGAGCTTTGAGGTTTGAGACCTGCTCGGCGAGGTCGCGGCCGGCGATCGTGGTCGTCGGCCAGCTGGCGCGGGTGAGCGTTCTGGAGAACACCACCTTCGGGATGTCGTTCATGGGTTTGGCGCAGTCGGCGGTGGATGTTGGCCAGAAGCCGGCCATCTCCTCGTAGGTGACTCGGCCCATCGCATGGACCCCTGCGTGGCTGACCCATGCCATTTTCCTGGCGACGACGTCGGTGTGCTCCGGCTCGCCCGCCCCGATATCTTCCTCGGGACCGCCGGACACGTATCCGTCGATCGAGATGCCCATCTGCACGACCACGTTGCGCATATCGTTCTCCTCACGTCGTACCGCAGGTCGCTAGTGCGTCGAGCTAACTGCGCGTCTCGACACCTATCCGGGATTGCTCTCGCCCTGTCGGGCTGATGACGGTGGCTCGTCATGGGTCACCGGTCGTTCTCGGTCCATCCGCACCGGGCGTGCGAGCCGTCGCAGAACGGCTTCGTGGCCGAATGGCCGCAACGACACAAATAGACCGTGTCCGTCGGCGGCTCGATCACCTGTCCGTCCGCATCGACGATCTCCATGACGCCGGTCACCGATACGGCCCGTCCCTTAGCGGGACGAGCTGAGCCGGTCGTTGCGTCATGATGACGAAACCCACCGTTGCGAGGCGTCTCTGACTACGCCGCCTGCGTGCACTCTGCGCATCTTCGTGGTCCTTCCTAGAGGTCAGATTGCCTGGGGGAACTGAAAGAACCGGTCGGGGTCGTAGGTGTGCTTGGCGGCGCGGAGACGAGCGAGGTTGTCGCCGTGGTACGCGGTCGCCCAGTCGTTCAGCTCGAGGTCGGGGAAGTTCGGGTACACCCCACCCGAGCCGTAGACGTGGGCTATCGCCCATGAACGCTCGACCCATTGCCCACCCTCATCGGTGACGTGCTCGAGCAGAAACTGCTCGCTGCGGTGGACGAACGCTGTCGCGTCCGGACCCACCCGGTTGTACGCGCCACCCAGCGCTGTGAAGTTCAGCTCGCGTCGGCCCTGAGACACGTCGACCAACCCGTCGAGCAGCGTTGCGATCGCAGCGGTCGGGAGCGGGTCGGCGAAGAATTCGGACCGGCCGATCCTGACCCGCGCGCTGTCCGTCCGTTGGACAGAAGTGGCCAGCGCGCGCTTGAGATCGCGGAAGGTCGAGCCGTCACATACGCGAACTCCTGGGCGCGTGCCAACTGCGGCGACCAACTCGTCCACCATGGTCGACGTCGCGTCCCCGTCACGGAGCACGGCACCGAAGACGACCACGCGCAGGGGGCGGCCGGGTTCGGCGACGACAGTCAGGTTGGCGGTGATGTCGTCTGGCGCGATCGGCGCCCACTGCTGCCACGCGGCGATGACCGCAGCGGCGGCGCCGTCGGTCCAGTGCAGCTCGAAGCGGGTAGCGTGCGGCTCCGCGACTGTGGCGAAGACGAGCGAGGTAACCACGCCGAACTGCCCGCCGCCCGCGCCGCGCAACGCCCAGAACAGTTCTGGATCGCGTTGCGTGTCGCATTCGAGTACTCGTCCGTCGGCGAGCACGACCTGCGCGCTTACCAGCGCGTCGCAGGTCAGCCCGTGTACCCGTCCCAGCAGGCCCAGCCCGCCGCCCAGGGTTAGCCCGGCTATCCCAACCGTCGGGCCGCAGCCGGCCGGGATGGTCCGCCCATGCTGATGCAGCGCGTTATAGACGTGCGCCAGCCGCGCGCCGGCACCGATCGTCGCTCGCCCGTCCGCGTTGACCGCAATCGCGTCGAGTCGGCCGAGATCGAGCAACAGGCCCTCAGTCGAGGAGCGCCCCGCGAAGCAGTGCCCACCTCCCCGGGGGACAGCGCGCACACCGGTGGCCTGTGCGTAAGCGATCGTGCGGGCCACGTCTCGGGTTGATATGCATTGAACAACTGCCCTCGGACGCACCTCCCGATAGTGAGCGATCGCGGGACGTCGGGCTGCGTCATAGCTCGACGAACCAGGTGTATGCAGGTCGCCATCGAGCGCCGCCTGTAGCCGGCCGACATCGTCCACGCAGCCGACGCTAGAGCGATGCTAGAGCGAGGGCTTGAACAGAACGCGCGTCCTCAACCCGTCGGGAGCACCCGTGGACGACCAGCCAGGAACGGCAGATACGACGCCGAATGGTCGTGGCCACACCCGCACCGGTCGATGCCGCCGCTGAGCAACTCTCGCGGCGTGAGACCGGTCAGGCGCAGGCACTCGCGGCTCAAGTGCGGATGGTCGGCATAGCCCGCTTCGGCGGCAAGATCGGCCAACTGGCCGCGAGGAACTGACCTGTCAAGCATTGAGGCGGCCTGCGCGAGCGCGAGGTAACCCTGGAAGCGCAGGGTTCGCTGCAGGCTCTTCGGCCCCACGCCGACGGTGGTCAGGAGACGGCGCCGCAGTTGACTTGCAGAGATCGCCAGCCCTGTCGTCAGCGAACCGACTTCGACGTGCGGCCACGGCATCAGTCGGCGCACGGCCTCAGCTACGAGCGGGTCCGGGTCATCGGCACGCTCTTGCCGACGACAGATGTAACGCTGCAGCCGATCCAGCGCTGCGTCAGGACCGGACGCGTCAGCGAGCAGCTCGCCAAGACGCACCGCCGCGCCGCCCCACACGTCGTCGGCAGGTACGGCCAAGTCGACCAGCTCCCCGGCAGGCAGACCGAGCAGCGGCGCCGCCGTACCAGGCCAGAACCGGACACCAACGATCGTCGTATGAGCCGGCACGAGGTGCATGTTGGCCGACGTCAAGGGTCCGACCAGCCGCGGCACACCACCGATCGAGCAGTGCAACTCGACACCTCCGGTGGGCAGGTTGCGCTGCAGATACGGTCGCGGCCCGATGCGCTCGATCCAGACCGTGCGCACCCGGCCAGCCAGAGCCGGCACCGCCACCCGCTCGTCATAGGTCTGTGCGCGATTCACGGACCGAGCGTAGGGGTTGCCCGCAGATTGAAGCGTCCGAATTTCGCCCTTCGGCACCATCCGCTCAGGTAGCCGCTAGGAGCGCTTGCTAGTGCCTGATCGAGGATCGATTTACGGGCCGCCGCGCCAGCCGGTGGCCCTGCTCATCGACGATCTCCACATCATGATGATCTTCAGCCCAGTCATTCCCGTCGAACAACACTCGCGACCTCCCGCGTCCGTTGCCCGGACCGGAACCCAGCAGCGTGGAGGAGACATCCAGCGGCCTGATGGTCAGGTGCGCACCGACAACAACGCCCGGGGCACAACATCCCAGCAGCAGTTACATCCCCTCACGACCAGCGGGCGCACGATCTGTTGCACGACCTCACCCAAGATCAGCGCCCAAGAGTGCTGACCCGCCAGCCGCCACCAGAATCGAGCCCGTCAAACGGCCCCGGTAAATGCCGTTTGTACCCCATGGCCTGCTCGGGCGGCCGCTCATAGGTGCTGTCGGCCGGGTTTGTAGACAACGTAGCCGCCGGCCGCCTGTTGCCGAGCCACTCACGGACGTAGCGCTCGGTGGTGCCGGTGCGCCAGCGTGGTCGAGGTGATCGGGCCGGCGCCAGCCATCGCCATGTACGGCCCCAGCCGGTCGCCGATGTGCAGAGCAACCCGGAGATCGCTGCGCCCATGTCGACGACTGCCTGCCCGACGAATGCCTCGAGTTTCGCTCGTCGATGGTCGGGATGTCGGTTGTCGTCATTCGTGTCTTCGATCTTTGGGCAGCTCCCGGCCTGCGGGCAGGAGCGTCTCCGTAGACGTGGTTGGAGGGCATCCGTGCCGAGTACGGACTCCCGATTCCGTGGCGGGCACGGATGTCCTCTGGCCGGCTCTGACAGAGGGTTGGCACTGACCGACTGACGGTCGCAGCTAGACCACACGAAGGAGCAGGCTCATGACCCCGGACCACGCCGTCGCCGACCTGGCGTCCGCACGGCGCACCACCTTGCTGGCCGAGGCGCAGACCTTCCGGCTGGCTCGGCAAGCCCGGTCCCGCCGGCAGCAGCCCAGCTCCCCGGGCAACCGCCGGTCCCCGCTGCGGCGGGCCCGTGTCCCGTTGGCCGAGGCGTGCCGATGACCGCGCAATTGGTGACCCGGCCCGACATCGCCGACGTTGTGGTGGTGCGGGACGGGTCGCCGGTCCAGGTGAGGCAGCTAACCGGCTGTGACCAGGAGCTGCTGGCGGATGGCTTTGCCCGACTGAGCCTCGAGTCCCGGATGTTTCGGTTCCTGACCGGAAAGCCTCGATTGTCTGCGGCGGAGCTGAAGTACCTCACGGCGATCGACCACCGCGACCACGAGGCGCTCATCGTGTTGAGTGTCGGCGACGGACGTGGCGTGGGCGTCGCTCGCTACATCCGGTCTGCCACCGACTCCCAGCTCGCCGATGTGGCCGTTGCCGTCGTCGACGAGTGGCACGGTCGAGGGATCGGTACCGAATTGCTGACCCGACTCATCGACATCGCTGTCACTGAAGGCATCCGCCGCTTCAGCGCCCTTATTGCTGCTGACAACATCGCGGTGCTCAGAGTGCTGCGAAACCTCAGCGTGGATTACGTGATCGTGAACTACGCGGACGGCATCGTGGAATACGAGATCATGCTTCCGCCGCCACAGGATGATGCGGCGTGAGCTCGATCATCGAGCGGCATTCCACGAGGCAGGCCAGCCTCATGACGCCGAGCGAACAGTGCGCCCATCAATGCCCAGCAGCAGTCCACCCACCACGCCGTGGCTGGAACGACTGGTTCAACCGGCACCGGCTGCGCGAGATCAACGGCGACCTCCCCGCAGACGATTGAACCGCAGCTGTGGCCAGACTGTCGCCCGCCACTCGGGCGGGCACGACCGAGAGGAACACCGCTATGCACAAAACGATCCGATGGGCCGCAGTCGCCATCGCGGCTGGAACGCTCGTCGCGGCCACCGCCGCCGCGGCAAGCGGTAGCAGCAAGGCGCCCGACGAGGTGCATCTGAAGCTCACCCCGTCCTCGGCGCAGCTCGCCGCCTGTATCCCGCACGCCCGGGTCACCGTCGAAGTCGAGCTGACCACTGACCGGGTCGGCTCCGACGAGTTCGAGGTCCACGCGTCGGGGCTGCCGCCGAAGACGGCGTTCACCGTCTTCCTCCTGCAGACAGCCGGTGCGCCGTTCGGCGCCTCCGAGTACATCGGCGACCTCACCAGCGACCGGCACGGCAACGCGAAGAACTCGTTCCACCTGATTGTTCAGGAGGCCTTCGCCTCCACATTGGTTAACGGCAACCGGGTGCGGGTGGATCTCAACCGGGTCGGCATGTGGTTCGCCGACCCGACAGCCGACGACTTCTGCCTCGGCGCGAACAGCCCGGTGACCCCGTTCGACGGCGACAACCAGGCCGGCGTGCAGGCCTTCAACTCCGCGAACGCCGCACTTCTGCCGGCACCCTGAGGAACCTGGACCCGGCCAGTTCGAGGGGGCGATCTGATCGAACTGTCACCGTGCGTGGGAACAAATCCCAGCACGCGCTTCCCCACACAGGCTTCCGCGTCCGGCGGTTGAGGAATCCCAGACCCAGCGACCATCCCGAACGGCGAACCCGAGGCTTCCCAACCGGACCAAAGCCGAGGCGTGGTGCGCGGCCGCGCAGGACGATTGATCCAGCGAACCGTTAGGAAGTCATGCTCGGTGCACGGCTTGCGCCACTGGCGAGCGGTCAACCGCCGCGCGGTTCGGGTCGATGGGCGAGGTGCCGGCCAGTGGTGGTTGAGCCATGAACTTGACTCGCTCGCCGTGGTGACATTGGGCAGCGCCTGACTCAAGTGCGACTCACTTGAGGGACCGCTTGCGGCGCTGACGGGGTGCTCTGCGGGACGTTCTTGATCTTCGGGCATTCGCCGGCGTCGCCCGTGCGGCCAAAGCGACACCGGATGCGCCGCATTGCGATCCCGCAACCGGTCGCCCGGAAACCGATCGGCTACCGAGGACGCCAGGTCATCAGGTACCGCCAGAACAGTCCTCGCCGCAGCCTGGCTCCGGGTAGTCGAGTGGCTATGGCCGCTCGCAGCTCGCTGAGCGTGGTTGACGGCGGAAGCACTGGCACGTGCTCGTCATCGGGCTTGCCGGAGCGGCCCCGCAACGCCGGCGCGGCACCGACCGCTCCGTTGGCAGGCAGGCCGACCATCTCCAGCAGCCGGTCGCCGGTCGTAGCCGGCCGATAGTGACCCACGACGACCAAGACCCCGTCGGGGCGTAGCAATCCGACCAGCCGCTCAAGCGCGTCCCCCAACGGTATGTGATGCAGGCTCGACACCGCGGTAATGGCGTCGTACCCGTCGTCGGGATGCGGGAGCCGAGAGTCGAGCAGGTCGCCCCCCGCCACCTCACGTTCCCTGCCTCCGGGCAGCGCCGGCGGGCCCTATCGATCATGACCGGCGAGCGGTCGAGCCCGTCGACGTGCTCCGCCCGGACGGCGAGTGTGGCCGCCAACCGGCCGGCGCCGCAACCGACGTCGAGCACGCGTTCAGGTCGCGATGGCAGCTGCCGCACTACCCAGCGGTGGTAGTGCGCGTTGTGATCCCACCAGAGACGCTCTGGCAGCTGCGGGGCCCGCACCGAGATGACAGGAGACCGCATCGTGGCTGTACCGCAGCGGGATCGTCTGCGGGCACCCGCCCGGTCGCGGGGCGTCATACGGGACTGCGGTGATCATCCATGGATCGCTAACGCCGCGAGCCGAGGCTTGGCCCGAGGACGTTCCCCCGCGGGACAGTCCTAGCGGTTGTCAACATCTTGACGGTGTCGACCGATGTGCCGATTGCGGCTGACCGCAAGCGGGTGGTCGCAAGGCTATCGATCGCCGCAAGCATTTCTCTTACAGGCACCGCGCTCGTTGCCGCCGCACGTCCGACTTCGGGCGAGTTAGGGTCTTGGACTGTGGTTTCGGGGATCGAGCGGGGAACGTTTGCGGGCGTCCCTTTCGCGGCCAGCGGGGTCGGCCGACCGTTAGTTGTGCTCCCGGGCTTATCACCGATGACTGGCGTCGGCAGTGATCAGCTTGTGCGGGGCAGCTTAGCGCCGGTACGCAAGCTTGCGGGGCGACGTCGTTTGGTGCTGCTGAACCGCTGGCCCGACCTTCCTCGGGATCTCACTATGGGTGCTCTTGCGCGTGGGCATGCGGACGCCATCCGGGAGGGGTTCGGCGCGGAGCCGATAGACCTGGTGGGGACGTCGACCGGCGGGAGCATTGCACAACAGATCGCGGCCGAGTACCCCGATGTGGTGCGCAGACTCGTGCTGGTGAGTACGGGGTGTCGACTCGGACCGGTCGGCCGGCGCGGCCAGGCACGTGTCGCCGACCTGCTGCGCGCAGGCGACCTGCGCGCGGCCTGCCGTTTCGCGGGCGCCAGTCTGGTGCCGCTCCCGTTTAAGCCGTTCGGCGCAGCCGTCGGCGGGTTGGCCGCCAAGCGTGTCTTCGACTCCACGGGGGCCGCCGCCGACTTGCTTGCCACTCTCGATGCCGAGGACGCCTTCGACTTGACGAGTTGCAGCGACACCATTCGCGCACCGACTCTCATCGTCGCCGGTGGTCGAGATCGCTTCTACGGCCGCGATCTGTTCGAAGAGACGCAGCAGCTGATTCCCCAGAGTCGCTTGTACCTCCGCCCGCACCGTGGACACATCACTGTGACCTTCGACCGCAAGGCCGTCGCCACCCTTCAGAGCTTCCTGGTCCACTGACCGGACCGCGCTGCGACCGGCGCAGCGCGTCGTACAATCCGATCCGCGATCCCGAGTCTGGCGTCGGGCTGCGCTGGGCTGGCAAGGTTGACGGCATGCGGACCAGGGCGATCGGCTCGGTCATTGGCGCGATCGGCGGGGTGGTCTTCGTGCTTGTCAATGCTGGAGCTGTCCCGGCCTCGGTTGTGTGGCGCATTACAGCCGCCGTCGCATTCGCCGCCATCGCCTGGTTGGTGGTCGTGCGCGGACCCGAGATCGACCAAGCACCGCCGAGCCGGGCGGCGATGCGGACCTATTGGGTTTCCGTAGCGGCCATGGTCGTGGCCATTCCGATCGGCGCTGCGGTGATCAGCAACGCCCTACACAAGCCGAATGCCGTGCTCGTGTGGGTGGTGTTCGTGGTAGGGGCGCATTTCGTGCCCTTCTCCCGCGCCTTCGGGCTGCCCGTGTTCGTCTGGCTGTCGGTGAGCCTGATCGTCGTCGCGGCCGTCAGCGCAGTTCCCGCTCTCGCTTACAACAGCGCAGTCGCAGCCGGCTGGTGCGGCGTCGTGGCCGGGTTCGTGCTGCTGTTCTTCGCCGGGGTCGGGCCAAGGCTGATCCCAGGCACCGCGACGAAGACGAGCTGATTCGGACCGGTAGTGGATCCTTGCGCGCGAAGCGCAGAGCGATCGGCTGTCGGCATCGACGGGCAGGCGGGATGCCGCTGTGGTTACGTAGCCAGATGCCTGGTAGCCGATGGACGATCGCGTCATAGTCTTGGCGCGGCCAGGGCTGGCATCGCGGGCAGAGTCGACCCATCCGGCGCATTCCTGGGCCTGGGTGTCGCGGCGGTCGGGGCGAGGGCGTCGAGGATGTGATCGAGTTCCTCGACGCTCCGGTTTGGCGGCAGCGTGATGATTGGCATGTCGGCGCCTGCGGCATGGAGGCGTTCCAGTCCGGCCCGGGCGGTTGCGGCGTCGCCGCACAGCGTCAGCTCGTCCAGCAGGATTTCGGGAATTTGTCCCGTTCCGGTCACGACCTCGTCGACCGCCGTGGTGAAGCCGAGCTGCCGCAGCCGGGTGGGGTAGAGCGGCCCCATTTTGGTCAGGTAGAAGTCGACCCACCAGGACGCCAGTGCCCGGGCCTGGTCCGGGTGGGGCGACACCGCTGCCGGGACGCACGGATACACCTGCGGCAGCGGCCGTCCGGCGGCGCTGCGTTCCAGCATCCGGATCCCGTCCTTCAACGCGGAGGCGGGGGACAGGAACGGGGCCCAGCCGTCCGCGACCTGGCCGCAGACTCGGATCGCCGCCGGGCCGAGCGCGGCCAGCGTGATCGGGACGGGGGATGGGCCGACGGCGAGCCGCAGCCCGCGGCTGCCGTTTGCGGGCGAGAGCCGCTCGCCGTCGAGCAGCGCACGCACCTGACGCGTCATCGCCGCGAGCCGCGGCACAGGAGCGCAGAACTCGACGTCGTGCAAGCCCTCGGCCAGCATCGGGCTGCCCGCGCCCAGGCCGAGGACAAACCGTCCCTGCGAGATCTCGTGGAGACTTGTGGCGAGCATCGCGATCTGTGCGGCACTGCGTCCCCAGATGTTCAGGACGCCTGTCCCGATCCGGATCCGGCTGGTCCGGGTCGCGACCTCGGTCAACAACACGGATGCGTCGTGCCCCCAGCCCTCGGCCAGGAAGAACGCGTCGTAGCCGAGGGATTCGGCGCGGGTGGCGATGTGCAGCACGACGTCGCGCCGGGTTTCCATCGGGGTGAGGCCGATGCCGAGTCTCATGGTGATGCCTTTCGGGCCAGGATCGTCTTGGTTGTGTCGGGGATGAGTACTTCAGTTTCCGCGGGCGTGAAGCCGTGGTGGCGCAGCCGCCCGGATAGGGCGCCGGCGGAGAAGGAGATCCCGTCGCCGCGGAAGGCGAGGTACTGCAGGAACCAGAGTGCGGCAGAGGCGGGTCCTGAGGCGTCGTCGTGGATCATGAAGTCGTGGACGATGAGCAGGCCGCCGGCTGCCAGACTGGTGTAAGCCTTCGCGAGCACCATGTCGATCTCGGTCGCACCCAGTGCGCTGAGCAGGTACGACAGCAGGACGACGTCCTGGTCGGCTGGCCAGGGGGTGTGCACGGCGTCGCCGGATAGCAGGTCGATGCGCGCCCCGAGGCCGGCCTCGTCGATGTAGGTTCGGGCGACGTCGATCACGGCGGGAAAGTCCAGGACTGCTGCCCGCAGGCGCGGGTTGCGTGTGCACAGGGCGATGGAGAGCGCTCCGCTGCCGCCTCCGACGTCCAGCATCGTGCGGGCGCCCCCGAGCGGGGTCCTTTTGGCGAGGACATGGGCGGCGCCGCGCGACCCGGCGTGCTGGGCGGCGGTGAACGTGCGGGCTTCGTCGGGCCGTGACAGCAGGTCGGCGAAGGTGTCGGACGCGGCGCCGGTGCCGGTCAGCCCGGCGTCGAGCTGCAGGAGCGCCGGATAGATCTGCTGGCCCAACTGAAGGCGGAAGTACTCGCCGAACTCGTCGGGCGCGCCCTGCGCCAGGTAGCGCTGGCAGGCCGGCGCATTGGTGTAGGAGTGCCCCTCGGCGACGATGAGACCGACCGCCGACAGTGCATGCAGCAGCGTCTGCAGCGGGGACGCCGCGATACCGGTGTCGTGCGACAGCTCAGCCGTGGTGCGTGGCCCGGAGGCCAGGTGGGTGAACGGGCCGACCCCTAGTGCGGCGAACAACGCCTTCGAGGCGATGAACCCGTAGGCGATGCTCGACAGCTCGCGGCGCTCGGTGATGGCCCGCATCTAACGCTCCTTCAGCTCGGTCGGTCTGACGCTCGGTGGGATTACTGTGGCGGGGCTGGCTTGCAATCAGATTGCAGCGCACGACGAGTGGGGATCAACCGTGCAGTTTCGGATCCTGGGGCCGCTGGAGGTTGTCGCGGACGGGGTGCCGATCGCCGTTGGCGGACCGAAGCCGCGCGCCCTGCTGGCCGCGCTGCTCATCCAGCCCGGGACGGTCGTGTCCACCGACCGCCTGATGCAGGCCATCTGGGGCGACGAGCCGCCCGTCGACGCGCTGAACGCGTTGCGGGCCTACGTCTCTCGGGTGCGGACGGCCCTGGGCCCGCCGGTCCGGCTGTTCCACCGCGCGCCGGGCTACTTTCTCGAGGTCGCCGACGGTGAGCTGGACGCCGCGCAGTTCGTCCACCTGCTCGGCGCGGCCCGAGCGCACGTGGCTGCGGGCGAGCACGATCGTGTCGTCCAGACCCTCGACGGCGCGCTCGCGCTCTGGC
Source organism: Pseudonocardiales bacterium (assembly GCA_003243915.1). GTDB lineage: Bacteria > Actinomycetota > Actinomycetes > Mycobacteriales > Jatrophihabitantaceae > QHCC01. The sequence continues at coordinate 55,093 of QHCC01000043.1, forward strand.
GCGGCGACGCGCTCGCGGAGTTCGCCGACTTCGACTTCGCGGTCACCGAGATCGCCCGCCTCGATGACCTGCGACTCGTCGCCGTCGAGGAACGGATCGACGCGCTGCTGCACCTGGACCGGGACGCCGAGGTCGTCGCCGAGCTCGACGGACTCGTCCGCCGGTTCCCCGACCGCGAGCGTCTTGCGGTCCAGCTGATGCGCGGGCTGTACCGCTGCGGGCGGCAGACCGATGCGCTGGCCGTGTACCGGCAGCTTCGGAGGCGGCTCGTCGACGAGCTCGGTGTCGAGCCGTCGCAGCAGGCCCAGGAGCTGCACCGCCAAGTGCTGGCGCACGATCCGGCGCTCGGGCCGTCCCGCGCCGCCACGAGCGGCAACCTCCCGCGGCGGGCGACGAGCTTCGTCGCTCGGCACGCGGAGCTCGCCGGGGTGGGCGCCGCGACCGAAGCGGCACCGCTGGTGACTCTCACCGGCGCCGGTGGGGTGGGCAAGTCCCGACTCGCCCTGGAGGTGGCCGAGCGGGTGCGGTCGCGTTTCACCGACGGGGCCTGGTTGTGTGAGCTCGCTCCGCTGGCCGACACCGGCCCCGTCAGTCACGCCGTCGCGGCTGCGCTCGGTGTGCGGCAGCGCCACGGCCTGTCGATCGAGCAGACGCTCATCGAGTACCTGCGCGCGCGGACGCTGCTGCTCGTCCTGGACAACTGCGAGCACGTGCTGGCCGCGGCGGCCCGGCTCGTCGGTGCGATCGTGGCGGACTGCGCGGGCGTCGTCGTGATTGCGACGAGCCGCGAGGCGCTCGGCGTCGACGGCGAGCAGGTATGGCCGGTGCCGCCGCTGTCGGTCGACGACGCGACGACGCTGTTCGTGCACCGGGCGCGCAGCACCCGGCCCGACTTCGACCCGGACCGGGAGACCGGCGGCGCCGTCACCGAGATCTGCCTGCGACTCGACGGACTGCCACTCGCGATCGAGCTCGCCGCGGCCCGGATGCGGATGATGACTGCGACCGAAGTCGCGCAGCGGCTCGACGACAGCTTGCTCCTGGTCGGCGGTCCGCGCACCGCCCAGCCGTGGCACCACAGCCTGACCGCGGCCATCGACTGGTCCTACCAGCTGCTGGCCCACCCGGAGCAGACTCTGTTCGCGCGGATGTCGGTGTTCGCGGGCGGCGCCGACCTCGCCGGGGTCCATGGGGTGTGTGCCGACCCGCACACCACCGACGGCCAGGTGCTCGAGTTGCTCACCGGGCTCGTCGACAAATCGATGGTGGTCGCCACCCCCGGCCGGGTGGGCACCCGCTACCGGATGCTGGAGACCCTGCGCGCCCACGGCCGCGAGCGCCTGCGCGAGTGTGGTGAGGACGTCGCGCTCGCTCGTCGTCATGCCGAGTACTTCACCGATCTGGCCGAACGAGCAGCGCGGGGCGTCCAGGGACCCGACGAGCAGGCCTGGGTCGAGCGCACGCTGCCCGACCGCGACAACCTGCGCGTCGCGTTCGACCAGTCCTTCGCCGACCGGAACGAGGAAGTGGTACTGCGCCTGGTCACGTCGCTGGCCGAGGTGCTGGCCCTGCGGATCGGGTATGAGTCGGCGGCCTGGGCGTCGCGCGGCCTGGACATTGCACCTGGCGACCATCCGCTGCGCGCGGCGGCCGCCGGCGCGGCCGCGCGTGGTGCATGGGCCCGCGGTGACTTCACCCACGCGCGCAGGCTGGCCGCCCGGGCGGGTGCTCTGGTCCCGAGCCGGGGAACCGCCCGCATCGCCTATCCCGCCGACGTAGTCGCGGATGTCGCCTTGTACGAGGGTGACATCGAGTCCGCGCTGCGGCACTGGGAGGCCGGCGTGATCGCTGCTCGCCGGGACGACGACCCGATCCGGCTGGTCTGGACGTTGTACTACGTCGCCGTCTGCCACGCCGTGCGTCGGGAGCCCCGATTCGGCGTCGCGGCCGCGCGGGAGTCGGTGCAGGTGGCGGACAGCACGGGCAATCCGACGGCGCGCTCAATGGCCCGCTACGCCCTCGCTCTGGTGGGCAAGAAAGTCGATCCGGACCACGCGTTGGCGCTGTTCGACGAGGCCGCCGGGCTGGCCGCGCAGGTGCACAACTACTGGTGGCACGGGATCGCCACGATGGAGGCGGCGGCCACCCGCGCGGTGCACGGCGATCCGGCCGTGGCGGCCCGGGCGCTCCTTGAGGTTCTCGATTACTGGGACCGACTCGGCGACTGGACCCAGCAGTGCCTGAACCTGCGCTACGTCGTGCGGCTGCTCGTCCGGATCGGAGCCGACGAAGAGGCCCGGGAGCTGCACGCTTTCCTCGTCGCGGCCGGAAGGCCTTCGCCGCTCGATGAACCCGGCCGCGGTATCGCTGTGTCGCAGGCGAGACCCGCGCTCAGCGGCGTCGATGCCGTGGACCTGGCCAGGCTCACCCTCAACCGCTTGGTGTGATGCGTCGCTGGAGTTGACGGCCGCTGCATCCGGGTTGCAAGCCCGCTGCAACACCCCTGCCCCACGCTTGGCTCCTCAACCGACAACGACACTCGGGAGTCGACGTGACCGAAACACTGGACGCGGAGCGGTCCACGGCACCGAGCCGGTGGGTCGGGCGGTCAAGCGGGGATGGCATCAGCGAGCCGACGCTGTTGTGCCCGTCGCAGGCTGTGGGAGAACATTGCGGTGTCGAACCAGGTGGGGAAGGCCGTGGCCAGTCGGCTCGGTCCAAGGAAGCGAGCGCGTCCGTTGGCGACGAGGTCACGGAAGGGCACAAGCCCGACGAGCCACCGGTGCATCTCTGCGGTGTCGGCCTCGAGGGCGAGATCGACGGCCAGGCCTTGATCTTCTTTGCAGACCGTGATGCCCGGACGCTGGATGTCGAGCCAGCCTTGGGCGCCTCCTACCCCGGTCAGCACGAGGTGCACCACGGTTCGGGTCTCGGGCAGCTTGGCTGGGATGGCAAGTTGGTGCGTGCGCCAGATCAGAGTCAGGCCATCGCAGTGCTCGTCGCTCGGGTCGCCGAACATCCATTCCGCCGCCCAGGCGCCCATTGCCCACACGATCGGCGTCAGCGCCTGACCGGCCGCGGTCAACGCATAGCCTCCCGACCGTCCCGGTCGGCCGGTCTCATGCCTCACCAGCCCGCGTCGCTCCAGCTCGCGCAACCGTTGCGCGAGCAGGGTGCGACTCGCCCGAGGGATCCCACGATGGATTTCATTGAAGCCGGTGGCACCGACCATCAGCTCGCGAATGACCAAGGGGGTCCAGCGGTCCCCCAGCACCTCGACGCTCGCGGCGATCGGGCAGTAGTCCCTGTGATTCATCTGGCCATCGTGCCCCAGTAAGGCACCACCGGGTAGTACGAATCCTGTACCGCCGACGTCCCGCCCACCTGGGACCTCATCCGAAAATTCGCCCGATTCGTCCGGTTGGCCAACCGCCTCGGTGCGATCTGTGGCGGTACGAAATCCTCACTCGTTCCGCCGGTGCGTTCACCGCATCCTCGCTCTGACAGGCATTCACGCAGCTCCATCGGAGAGCTGCATCTAAGAACGGAGACACGAATGACGACAACGGACATTCCGGCAATCGACGAGGCGAAGCTTGAGGCCTTCGTCGGGCAGGCGGTCGTCGATATGGGCGCAGCGATCTCCGGGTTGCTGCTGCACATCGGCGATCGGCTGGGGCTGTACAAGGCGATGGCCGGTGCCGGACCGATCACCTCGGCGACGCTGGCGCACCGGACCGGTACCACCGAGCGCTACGTGCGTGAGTGGCTCGCCAACCAAGCGGCCGGCGGCTATGTCGTCTACGACCCAGCGGCGGGCACCCACGAGCTGCCCGCTGAACAGGCCATGGTGCTCGCGAACGAGAACAGCCCGGTGTTCCTCGCCGGCGCGTTCGAGACCATCGCCTCGTGCTACACCGACCACGACACCTTCATCGATGCCTTCCGCACCGGAGCGGGCGTCAGCTGGGGCGATCACGACGACCGTCTGTACTCCGGCGCGTTGCGATTGTTCCGCCCTGGCTATGCAGCCAATCTCGTCAGTGGGTGGCTGCCGACGCTCGACGGGGTGAGCGAGAGACTGCAGGCCGGCGCCAGCGTTGTGGACATTGGTTGCGGGCTCGGGGCGTCGACGATCATCATGGCGGAGGCGTTCGAACACTCGTCCTTCGTCGGATACGACTCGCACGAGGCATCGATCGTCGCCGCACGGAAGGCGGCGGCCGACGCCGGAGTGGATCATCGAGCGAAGTTCGAGGTGGCGACGGCCAAGGACTTCCCCGGCACCGGCTTCGACCTCGTGTGCATGTTCGACTGCTTGCACGACATGGGCGATCCGGTGGGCGCAGCCCGTCACATCCGGGAGTCCCTGGCGTCGGACGGGACGTTGCTGCTCGTCGAGCCGGCGGCAGGCGAACGGTTGGAGGACAACCTGAATCCGGTCGGACGAGCCTTCTACGGCTTGTCCACGGTGATCTGCACACCCAGCTCGCTGGCCCAGGAAGTGGGGCTAGGACTGGGCGGGCAGGCCGGTGAACGCCAGCTCGCAATCGTGCTGCGCGAGGCGGGATTCACGCACGTGCGGCGAGCCACCGAAACCCCGTTCAACATCGTTCTGGAGGCCAAACCATAGGCCTAGCACCCGTCGCCGATGCACCGACCCGCCGCTAGCCCGGCGCTCCTCGACGAAGACGAGCGTCCGGGCACACGGGTAGCGGAAGCCGCCACCCCACGCCGCGTTATCGCAACACAGCACAGCCGGACTCCCGGACCTAGCGCCTCCCGCCGGTAGGTCCGGGTGGGCCGCCTGATGGACAGCATT
>QHCC01000044.1 GCA_003243915.1 Pseudonocardiales bacterium
AAGCACATGAAATTTCACGGATTCAATTCTTTCAGCCCTTCCGGAAGATCGACTAGGATCGCCCGGCCCGCTACATCGATCGAAATACAGATCGCCCGTGCGAATGGAATCAGCAAATTGCCATCTACCTCCAGCAATCCCGTTCCACCCCCATCCCGCCAAGCTGTAACTTGGCCCAGCGGTTCGCCGCTGAACCGGTCGCGAACCTGGCATCCGACCAAATCCGACTGAAAATACTCGCCCGGTTCCAATGCGACGCGCTCTTCCATCGGAACGCGCACTTCCGATCCTTCCAACGGCTCCGCGTCCGAAATGGAATCGACGCCGCGGAATTTGAAAATCAGGCGGTCGACATGGTGCCAGACCGACTCCACTTCCACCCGTGTCTCGCCGCCGTCCCGAAACAACGTCACCGCTCCGAGATTCCGAAAACGTTCGGGCTTATCGCTTAAAGCGACCGCCGTGAGTTCCCCCCGGTTCCCTCGGACCCGTCCCAGGACGGCAATGGCCACCCATTCGCTCACTCTAGAATTTCGAGCGTGAATCGCCGGTTCAGTTTCATCCCGGCAGCCCCCAGAATCGTCCGGATGGATCGCGCGGTGCGTCCCTGCTTTCCGATCACCTTTCCCAAATCGCCCGGCGCGACCTTCAGCTCAAGCACCGTGGCCTGTTCACCCGATAGCTCTTGCACCGAAACTTGTTCGGGCACGTCGACCAGAGCCTTCGCGATGTCTTCGATCAACTGCTTCATGGCGGCGGTTATGCGGCCGGTTGCACCGGATTGTTCTTGACCAGCCGCGCGACGGTGTCCGAAAGCTGCGCGCCTAATTTTGTCCAGTGATCGATCCGGTCGTGCTTCAGGGTCACGCGAGCGGGTTCGGTCAGCGGGTTGTAATGCCCCAGCACTTCCAGATTCCGGCCATTGGCGGCGCGGGTCTTTTCAATCACGACAACACGGTAAAACGGCTTTTTCTTGGCGCCGAAACGCGCCAGGCGAATCATCAGCATTGTTTGTCCTTAAAAAACGGGTAGTTTCATCTTTCCGAGCTTCTTGCCGAGAAAACCGCCTCCCGAAAAGCTCTTCATCATCTTGCGGGCCTGAGTGTACTGCTTGAGCAACTGGTTGACGTCCTGCACGCTGGTTCCGCTGCCCTTGGCAATGCGCCGCCGCCGGCTGCCATTGATAAGCATGTGGTTCACGCGCTCTCGCGGGGTCATCGAATCGATGATTGCAACCACGCGGTTCATCTCGCCTTCATCCACCTTGACGTTCTTGAGATCCTTCAAAATGCCGACTTGCGGCATCATCGACAGCATGGATTCGAGCGGCCCGAGCTTGCGCAACTGCCGGATCTGATCGCGGAAATCGTCCAGCGTAAATTCGTTGTCGAGCAGCTTCTGCTGCATCTCGACGGCTTTTTTCTTGTCGATGGCTTCTTCGGCCTTCTCGATGAACGACAGAATATCGCCCATGCCGAGAATGCGCTGCGCCGCGCGGTCGGGATGGAATTGCTCGAACGCATCCGGTTTTTCGCCGACGCCGACGAACTTAAGCGGCTGCCCGGTAACGTGCCGGATCGAGAGCGCCGCACCGCCGCGCGCATCGCCATCCATCTTGGTGAGAATTACTCCCGTGATGCCCAGCCGCTTGTGGAATTCTTCGGCGGATTTCACGGCATCCTGGCCCGTCATGGCGTCGGCCACGAACAGAATCTCGACCGGCCCGAGCTGCGACTTGAGTTCTTCGAGCTCGATCATGAGCTTGTCGTCCAGTTGCAGGCGCCCGGCGGTATCGACGATCACCACGTCCGCGCCGCCGTCGCGCGCGCTGACCACCGCGTCGTAGGCCACCGAGCCCGGGTCGGCCCCGGGCGGGCCGGACACGAACGTGGCCTCCGAGCGCTGCGCCCACTGCTCCAGCTGCTCGACCGCCGCGGCGCGAAAGGTGTCGGCGGCCCCGATCACCACGCTGTAACCGAGGGCGTGGCGCAAGTGCCAGGCGAGCTTGCCGATCGTCGTCGTCTTGCCGGTGCCGTTGACGCCGACCACCAGCACCACCGCGGGGCGTCGTGACGTCGGCAGGGTGTGCAACGAGCGGTCCAGGTCAGGCTGCAGCGCGGTGACGAGTTCGTCGGCGAGCAGAGCCCGCAGTTCGCCCTGCGAGCGAGTGCCGAGGACCTTTGTTCGGGTTCGCAACCGTTCGACGATCTCGCTGGTTGCGCCCACGCCCACGTCGGCGGTGAGCAGGGCCTCCTCGACCTCGTCCCACGCCTGGTCGTCGAGGTTCTCCCGGGAGAGCACGGAGAGCAGGCCGCGCCCGAGGGAGGTCTGGGATCGGGACAGGCGAGCGCGCAGCCGCAACAGCCGACCGGCCGTGGGTTCCGGCGTCTCGACGGCCGCGGGCGCTTCACCCGGCCGGTCGGCTTCGGTGTCGAATGCCGCAGCCGGCGTGTCGGTCGCGACGTCGACCCCGGTGCCGACGCCGGGCCGTTCGTCAATCCCAGGTCGGGCGCTGGTACGCCCGCGCCGCCGCGGGGCGACCAGCGTGGCGAGCAACACGACCGCGACGACAACGACAGACAGAGCAATCCATAGGTAGATCACCCGGTCATCCTCTCAGCCCGCAATCGGGCGGAGACGGGTCAGGTCAGCGCGTGCGGACCAGGCCGCCGGTCTGCCACAGCGACCACGGCACGTTCCAGTCGCCGTAGCCCTGGCCGAGCTGCATCTTGGCCCCCGCCGCGTTCAGGTGGGTGACGACATCACCGATCTCCAGGAACGCGTAGAGCTTCTGCGCGTCGGCCGGTGTCAGGTTGGTGCAGCCGTTGGAGGAGTCGAAATGCCCGATGTTGCGCAGGTTCCACGGTGCCGAGTGCAAGTACTCGCCACCATAGGTCAGGCGCTGGGTGAACTTGATGCCGCACTCGTTGTAGCCCGGGCCCTTCATGCAGATGCTGACGCCCTTCTCCATGATCACCTTGATGCCGCGCAGGGTCGGCGTGTCGGCCGCGCCGAGCGAGACCGGGTACGTGCCGTAGGGATGATCATCGGTGGTCACCGTCATCATGTGCGTCGTGTCGTCCACGACCGAGATGTTCTTGGCGCCGGTGGAGAAGTCCGATGTCAGGCTGTCGTCGTAGCTCAGCCCGGCTCCGGCCGACAGCCCCTTGACCGGCAGATCCAGGTGCACCTGGGAATGGGCCGGCCAGTAGTTCTGCAGGCGGTAGTGCGCCTCGATCGGGTACTTCTTGTCTGCCGAGGAGGTCTCGAAGAACCATGCACCCTTGGCCGACGCGCCGTTCACGGTCACCTTCGTCGCGTTCTGGAACGGAATGCCGTCGGTCGGCTTGCGGGTGAAGAAGGCGATGATCGGGATGCCGACCCCGAAGTGGCTGCCGTCTTCGAACTTCAGGGCGACGTGTACCGGGATACCGGGCTTGGGGCTCTGCGACGTCGATCCGCCGGTCGTCGCCCCGCCGGTGGTGGCCGTGGTGGTCTTACCGTTCGAGTTGGTCACCACCACGGTGCGGGTGGCCTTGCCGCCTCCGGACGTGCAGGCCGACAGGGCCAGCGCGGCACCGGCGAGCAGCGCGAACGCGCTCCACAGGCGAGGTCGAGGGGAACTCTTCGGCGTCGTCACCCCACCACGGTAATTCACGGCGCCGGACCCGGCCGCGCCGGGCTGATCCGTTACACAGGCGTAATACCTCACTTTGTCCCAATCGGCCCTCAGCCGTCGCGCAGCCGCTGACTGATCACCTGGGTGACCCCGTCGCCGCGCATCGTCACACCGTAGAGCGCGTCGGCGATCTCCATCGTCCGCTTCTGGTGAGTGATCAGGATGATCTGGCTGCTGGCCCGCAACTCGGCGATCAGCGCGATCAGCCGGCCCAGGTTCACGTCGTCGAGCGCGGCCTCGACCTCGTCGAGGATGTAGAACGGGCTGGGCCTGGCCCGGAAGATCGCGACGAGCAGCGCCACCGCGGTCAGCGAGCGCTCCCCACCGGACAACAGCGAGAGCCGCTTGACCTTCTTGCCGGGCGGGCGCGCCTCGACGTCGATGCCACTGCGCAGCATGTCGTCGGGGTCGGTCAGGACGAGCCGGCCCTCGCCACCGGGAAACAGCGTCGCGAACACGACCTGGAACTCGCGGGCCACGTCGTGGTAGGCGCTGGTGAACACCTCGAGAATGCGGCCGTCGACCTCGTGCACGACAGTAAGCAGGTCGCGGCGGGTGGCCTTGAGGTCTTCCAGCTGTGTCGACAGGAACTGGTGGCGCTCCTCGAGCGCCGCGAACTCCTCGAGCGCGAGCGGGTTCACCCTGCCGAGCAGGGCCAGGTCACGCTCGGCGCGGGCAGCCCGCTTCTCCTGCGTCGGCCGGTGGAAGGGGCCGGGCTGTGGGGCCACGACCTGCTCGCCGCGCTCACGGGCCTGTTCGTACTCAGCCGTCTCGATGGCGCTCGGCGGGGCGGGTTGGTCGGGTCCGTACTCAGCCAGCAGCGCTTCGACGCCCACGCCGTACTCCTCGGCCGCGCGTGCCTCGAGCTGCTCGATGCGCAACCGCTGCTCGGCACGCACGATCTCGTCGCGGTGCACCTCGTCGGTGAGACGGCCCAACTGCTCGACCAGCTCGCGGGTCCGGGTGCGGAGGGTGAGCAGCTCGCCCTCGCGGACCACCCGGGCCTGCTGGGCGGTGTCGCGGGCGGCGACCGCGGCCGCGACGGACTCGCCGATCCGCTCGAGCACCTGCGTCGCGGCGTCACGCACGGCGCCGGCGACGAGCGCACCGTGCGCCCTGGCCGCGCGCACCTCCTGCTGCCGCCGTCGTGCGGCACGCTCGGCCTGCGCGGCACGCAGCAGCTCGTCGGCGCGCCCGGACACGGCCCGCACCCGCTCCTCCCCCGTGCGAACCGCGAGACGCGCCTCCATCTCGGCCTGCCGGGCGGTGGCGAGCTCGGCCTGCAGCGAGTCGCGCTCGTCGGTGGCCGGCTCCTCGGGCTCGCCGGGCTGGCCCTCGGCGAGGTGCAGGCGCTCCTCGAGGTCGGCCAGCCCGGCCAGATCCCGGTCGCGGGCCTGCTCGGCGTCGGAGCTGGCGGCGACGAGGCGGGCCGCTTCGGCGCTGGCCGAGCGTGCCGCCTGACCCAGCTGGGCGAGCTGTTCGGCGACCGCGGACAGCTTCGCGTCAGACTCGTGCAGCGCAAGCAGCGCCGTGTCGACGTCGCCGCGCAATACCCCGGCACGGGAACGTGACTCGGTCAGTTGCGCGTGCACACGCTCGTGTCGGGCCGCGGCCTCGTCGGCCTTGAGCTGCGCCTCGTCGACGGCCGCCCGGATCTCGATCGCGCTCGGGGCCGACGCCGAACCGCCCGCCGACCAGCGCGTCCCGAGGACGTCGCCGGCGCGGGTGACGGCGACGACCCCCGGCACGGTGTCGATCAGGGCGCGGGCGGCGGCGAGGTCATCGACGATGGCAGCACCGCTCAGCGCCTGGGCGACGGCAGCTCGCAGCTGCTCGGGCACGGTCACGACCTCATCTGCCCACACATCCGGGTCCTGGAGCTGGGCACGCATCACCGTCGTGTCGGGAGCCGAACCCCCGACCAGCAAGCCGGCGCGACCCGCGTCCTCGGCCTTGAGCACTTCGAGCGCCGCGACGGCGTCATCGACGGATCCGACGGCTATCGCGTCGGCCCGCACACCCAACGCCGCAGCGACAGCGGCCTCGAACCCTGGACGGACCGTGAGCAGGGCCGCGACCGAGCCGAGCACGCCGGGCAGCCGCGACCCGGCGGCCAGCAGGGCGCCGGCGCCGTCCTTGTGGGTGAGCCCGACCGCGAGCGCGTCGGCCCGCGCAGCCCAGCTGACGCGCTCGCGTTCGGCCTCCCGCTCGCCCGCCGCCAGCTCGCGTACCCGCGCCTCGACGGCCTCGTAGGCGGCTACGGCCGCTTCATGCCGCTCGTCCAGGCTCAGCTCGCCCTCGTCGAGCACGCCGACCTCGTTCTGTACGTGAGCGAGTTCCGTCTCGGCCGCCGTGGCCCGGGTGCGGGCCTGCGCGACGGCCCTGGCCAGGCGCTCGATCTCGTCGCCCCCGGCGGTGGCGCGGGTGCGCAGCGCATTGACCTGGCCGACGAGCTTGGCCAGCCCCTCCCGGCGATCGGCCACCGCGCGCGCCATGGCGACGAGGGCACGCTCGGCCTCGGTCAGGCGGCGTTCCAGCTCCTGCCGCACGCCGACGACGTCGGTGAGGGTGCCGTGCGATCCTGCCAATGCGGCCTGCAGTTGGGCCTCCTCGGCGCGCGCGTCGCCGGCTTCTGCCTCCATCGCCTCGGGGTCCCGGCCGGTGCGGCCCTGCTCGGGCTGGGCCGCGAGGTGCCGAGCCCGTTCGGCGGCGAGCGACACGGTGCCGCGCAAGCGCTCCTCGAGCGCCGAGAGGCGGTACCAGGTCTCCTGGGTCCCGGCCACCAGCGGGGCGTCGCTGGCCACGGCCTGTTCGAGCTCGGCCTCGCGCGCACGCGCCCGCCCGACGCTGAGTTCGACCTCGCCCCGGCGGCCCCGGATCGCCTCTTCGTCTGCCAACTCGCGATCCAGCTCGATCCGAAGGGCGACCAGGTCGTCGGCGAGCAGTCGCAGCCGCGAGTCGCGCAGTTCGGCCTGGACGCCCGCCGCCCGGCGCGCGACCTCGGCCTGCTTGCCCAGTGGTTTGAGCTGGCGGCGCAGCTCACCGGTCAGGTCGGTGATGCGGGTCAGGTTGGCCTGCATCGAATCGAGCTTGCGCAGCGCCTTCTCTTTGCGCTTGCGGTGCTTGAGGACCCCCGCGGCCTCCTCGATGAAGCCGCGGCGGTCCTCCGGGCGGGCCTGCAGTACCGAGTCGAGTTGACCCTGCCCGACGATGACGTGCATCTCACGGCCGATGCC
>QHCC01000045.1 GCA_003243915.1 Pseudonocardiales bacterium
TCGGTGCTCGCCGAGATGGCCGAAGCCGCAGACGACATCGACACAGCGCGCGCGCGGGCAGCGCTGGACCGGGCCGATCCCGACGCCGGGCCCGATGAGGCGGCGGCACGCGATCGTGCGTTGTCCCGCCTGCGGGCGGCGGGCGAATCGGTCTGACTCCGATCCGAGCGGACTAGGAGAGGGCCGTGCACATCGTCGACGTCTTGGTCGGGTGCGCGGCTGCTCTCGTCGTGATCCTCTTGGCCGCAGTGCTGGGTCGCCAGCGGTACATGCTGCGGGTGGCCGGCGGCGTCCCCCTGGCCGTTCGTGTTCGCGGCAACCGTTGGGTGTACGGCATCGCGCGCTACGCGGGCGGCGAGCTGCGCTGGTACCGCGGAATCGGGCTCGGTACCCGCCCGACCAAGGTGCTGCACCGCAGTGAGCTCAGCGTCCTGACCCATCGCCCGCCGCTCCCGGCCGAGCTGGCCTCGCTGCCGGCGGCGGCGATCATCGTGGAGTGCCGTGACGGTGAGGGGACGGCGACTTTCGGCTTCAGCGAAAGCGCCTTCACCTGGTTCGTCTCCTGGCTCGAGGCCTCCGCCCCCATGTCGTGACCCTTGTTGTCTTCGGCGGGCTGCCGGGCACCGGTAAGACCGTGCCAAGCCGAGCACCCGCCCCGTCGACTTAGACGCCAGACAGAGCGCCGACTTCATCGTGAGCTTTGCTGTGAAGTCGACGGGGTGCCCGCACCCGAGCACAGGGCCTCCGCGGGCTGGCATGATGTTCCCGATCCATGTCGCCGACGCGATATTCGTCCCAATAATCTCCGCGTGCGCATTGCGCTTCGAGTCGTGGTCGTTCACCGGAGTGGGGTGAGCTCGATCGGAACGTAGCCGGCCGTCAGTGGCGCAGGGCGGGGATGACCTCGGCCGCCAGAACCTCGGTCTGCTCAGCAATGTCCTCGCCCTGCGGCATGAGATTGAGCGTGCCGAAGCCGAGGTCGATGAACGCGGCCAGTTGCTCCACGACCGCGTCGATCGAACCGGTCACGAGGTCGGGGTCGGCTGCAGCGTCGGGGTCCACCCGCACCGTGAGGTTGTAGGCCCACGTCATGCCGTCCGGATCGCGCCCGGCGTCGCGCGCGGCGTCCAGGACGCGGGCGCGCATCGCGATCACCTCGCTCATTGGGACGTAACCGTGCGACGGGATCCAGCCGTCGGCAAGGCGCCCAGTGACCTTCAACGCCCGTGGCCCGAACGTGCCGAGCCAGATCGGAATGCGTCGCGCCGGCTTCGGTTCGAGATCGGCATGGACGGTGTGATGAATGCTGCCGTCGAAGCTGAAATCGGGCTCGGTCCACAACCCGCGGATCACCGTGATTGCCTCGGCCAGCCCGTCGACCTTCTCGCGTGCGGTGGGTACGCCCAGTCCGAACGCGCGGAACTCCTCGTCCGAATAGCCGGCGCCGAGGCCAAGGATCAGCCGGCCGCCGGACAGCCGGTCGAGGGATTCGGCCATCTTGGCCACCATCGCCGGGGCGCGGTAGGGAACGCCGAGCACCCTGGTCGCGATGCCGATGCGCGACGTCGACGCCGCGATCCAGGTCAGCATGGTCCACGTCTCGAAGCTGGGGGAGTCGCCGCACGGGTGGTCGGAGCAGGACACGAAGTCAAAGCCGAGTTCCTCGGCCCGCACGGCGTCGCGGACGGGGTCTGCGCCGGCGGCGGCGGAGGTGGAGACGTTCATGCCGAACCGCACGGTGCTCATGAGGGACATCCTTCGGTGGTGGGGGCGAGCATGGGCACCGCGTGGGCAGTGGGGGCGACGGTGAGTCTGGGCAGCAGATAGTGGACGAGCGGGCCGATGCTCACGGCGTAGAGCAGCGTGCCGACGCCGACGGAACCGCCGAGCAGCCAGCCCCCAACGAGCACGCTGAGCTCGATCGTGGTGCGGGCGACGCGGATCGAGTAGCCGCGAGCAGCCAGGCCCGTCGTCAGGCCGTCGCGTGGCCCCGGGCCGAGTCCGGCGCCGATGTAGAGCCCGGTGGCCACGCCGTTGACGAGGATGCCCGCCACGAGCAGTGCGGCTCGCGCGGGCCGGCCGTCCACCGCGGGGAGCACGTCGAGCGCGAGGTCCGCGGCGAGGCCGACCACCACCACGTTGCTCAGCGTGCCGAAGCCAGGGCGCTGCCGAAGCGGCACCCACAGCACCAGCACCAGAGCCGCGACGACGATGACGACAACCCCGAACCGCAGACCGGTCCGCGTACCACGCCCTGATGCAGCACGTCCCAGGACGCCAGCCCGAGCTCGGCCCGCACCATCAGCGCGATGCTCAGGCCGAACGTCAGCAGGCCGAGGTGGAGATTCACCAGCCGTCGAGCCACGACCACCATGAGCTTCCCATCTACTTGACGTGTCATGTAGATAGTACGACGAATCTGCATGACATGTCAAGCAGAGCGGCTAGGCTGGGCGATGTGACCAAGACCCAATGGCTCGACCCGGCCCAAGAGCGCGCCTGGCGGGGCTACCGGCGAATGTTCCTGCTGCTCAACGCCCGGCTCGCCCGCGACCTGGTGCGCGACTCCGGCCTGTCCGAGGCTGACTACGACGTGCTGTCGACGCTGTCTGAAGCTGACGGGCGACGGGCCCGGCTGAGCGCCCTGGCCGAGCGCATGCTGTGGTCGCAGAGCCGCCTGTCGCACCACATCTCCCGCATGCAGGGACGGGGACTGGTGAGCCGCGGCGAGGTTGAGTCCGATGGCCGCGGCTCGGTCGTCGTGCTGACACCGGCCGGGATGCGCGCCCTCGAAGCGGCGGCGCCGGGCCACGTCGCTGCTGTCCGGGCTCACCTGATCGACCGGCTGTCGCCGGATCAGATAGCGATGCTGGGCGACATCGCCGAAGTCGTCCTCACCGGGCTGAGCGATCCGAGGGCGGCGCTCTAGCTCTAGCGCTCGCCGCCGGGCTTCCAGAGCCGTCACCGTGGTACCTCGGAATCGGGCTCGGTGCCCGCCCGACCAAAGTGCTGCACACCCATCGCCCGCCGCTGACGGCGACTTCCGGCTTCAGCGAAAGCGCGTTCACCTGGTTCGTGTCGTGGCTGGAGGCATCAGCACCGATGTCGTGACGCCAGTCGCTCTCGGCGCAGCCCACGCCAGCCAGTGGGTGCGGAACACGCTGCGCGTCAGAGCACGATGCGTACCGCGCGCAGTCGTTCGTAGTGTGGACGGCTGCGCTCCGCGGCCTCGAGGGCCGGCCCGTGCAGCTCGACCTCACGCCGGCGGTATGGCTCGAAGCACGTCGAGACGAGCACCGCGTCATACCAGTAGGGCGCCCAGACCCCGTCCGAATCGCGCGGCCCGGCCGGCCACCGCAGCATCGTCGGGGTGAACTCGATGCCTGCGTACGCGCACAGCCACCGCAGGTAATCCTCGGGGTTCTGCAGGAAATCCGCCGAGTCGATCACGGGTGCCGAACCGCCGAGCTGGTCGTAGAGCTCGCTCTGCTGAACCAGTCCGATGTCCTCGGCGACCACATCAGCCCGTGAACGCACGTAGGAGGCGACCACCTGGGCCGGGTCGCGAATAAGCAACACATTGGTGACCGAAGCTATCCACTCGCGCGGCAGCTGCGGGATCAGGTGATGGGTCATGTGCTTCTGGTAGTAAACGCCGTCGGTGGGGCCGGTCAGGTCGGCCACGACCACCTGCCAGGATGTCTCCCCGGCCGCGATCACCTCCTCGCGCGCAGGATGGTTCAATCCGGTCTCGGCGAGGTAGTACGCGTACAGCGGCTCGTCCACCACATGGCAGTCCGACCGGTTCTCCCAGGAGCGCATCAATGCCGTGGAGATATTGCGCGGACCGGACCAGACCGCGAGACGGACCCCGGGCGTCACGGTGCGATCCTCCCGGCGACGTCCTGGCGCACCAAATCGCGATACAGCAATTGCAAACGCGCGACCACCGGCCCACGTTCGCCGGTGCCGATGCGTCGCCCGTCGATGGTGTGCACGGGCACCAGCCCGGCGAACGTTCCGGTCACGAACGCCTCGTCGGCGCTGTAGACCTCGGTCAGACTGAAAGAGCGTTCCCGTGCCTGGATGCCCGCCTGGGCACACAGCAGGAGCACGTTCGACCGGGTGATCCCGCCGAGGCAGTACATGCCCGTCGACGTCCACACCTCCCCTCGGCGCACGATGAAGAAGTGCGTGGAGTTGCACGTGGCGACGAAGCCGTGCGGGTCGAGCATCAGCGCCTCGTCGGCACCGGCCGTGTAGGCCTGGATGCACGCGGTGATGTCATTCAGCTTGCTGTGGGTGTTCAGTCTCGGGTCCAGCGTGTCCGGGGCGGGCCGCCGGACGTGCACGGTGAACAGGGCCAGTCCGTGTTCGACGGTCGACGGCAGCGGGTCCTTGTACTCGGCGATGATCACCACTGTGCTCGGGCCGGCCGACATGCGCGGGTCCTGGTACGGCGTCGACTTCGGCCCGCGGGTGACCATCAGGCGGACGTGGATGCCCTGGCCCGTCATCCCGTTCGCTGCCAGCGACCGGTACAGCTGCGCGGTGATCTCGGCGCGAGTCAGGCCGATGTCGAGGGCGATCGCCGCGGCGCCCTCCCAGAGGCGGTCCAGGTGCTGCTCGAGGAACGCCGGATGCCCGTCCGTGACCCGCAGCCCCTCCCACACCCCGTCCCCGAGAACGAAACCGGCGTCGAAAACGCTGACGACGGCCTGCGCCCGCGGCACCAGGCGACCGTTGACGCTGATGAGGATCTCGGCATTGCGCGGATCGTCGAGATAGTCGTGCGTCCCGTGGGTGCCCTCCATGGCTGGATCATCGCAGCCGCGCCGCTCTACAGATAGCAACCGCTCGGATCGTTGTGCCGGTCAGGTGCTGTGGGGGTGGTCCGGCCACCCCGAGCGCCGGTCCGGTCCTGGGGCGGTCATGACACCAGCGCTGCGCGGACCGTTACGGTACCGGTTGTGACGTTCTCTATCGTGGGTCGCTCCGACGACGGCGAGTCCTGGGGTGTAGCTGTTGCCTCCAAGTTCCTCGCAGTCGGCCATGCCGTCCCGGCAGCGATCGCCGGTATCGGCGCGCTAGCGACCCAGGCCGACGCCAACGTCGCATGGAAGACCACTGGGCTGTGCCTGATGGACGAGGGCCTCGCTGCGCCGGCCGCTCTGCGACGCATGATCGACGACGATGACAAGTCGAATCACCGGCAGATCGGCATCGTCGACGCCGCGGGCGAGTCCGCGACGCATACCGGGACGGGATGCCTGGATTGGGCCGGCGGAGTCGCCGAACCGGGCGTGGCAATCCAGGGCAACATCCTGACCGGGCCGGGCGTCGTCGAGGCGATGAAGCGGGCTTGGGACGACGCTGCGCACCGCCCCCTGGCCCATCGACTTCTCGCCGCACTGACGGCTGGAGACGCCGCCGGCGGTGATCGACGGGGCCGTCAATCCGCCGCGCTCCTGGTCGTCCTCGACGGCGCCGGGTACGGCGGAATGGACGACGTCGCGGTAGACCTGCGCGTCGACGATCACCCGGACCCGATCACCGAACTCACCCGGTTGCTCGCGCTCAACGATTTCTACCTGACCGAGCCCGCCGAAGACGCCCGGGTGCCCGTCACCGCAGAGTTGGCGACTGAGCTCGACGACCGGGCCCGGGCCCTGGG
Organism: Pseudonocardiales bacterium; assembly: GCA_003243915.1. GTDB lineage: Bacteria > Actinomycetota > Actinomycetes > Mycobacteriales > Jatrophihabitantaceae > QHCC01. The sequence continues at coordinate 5,675 of QHCC01000045.1, forward strand.
ACACACCGACTTCCTGGCCTGGATCGGGACGGAGAACTACGAGATGCGCGTCGCCGGGGACGCCAGCTGGGTAGACCGGCGCGTGCTGGAGATCATCAGAGGCAGCTGACGGCCGCCCGTGCCCGGCGGCCAGGCGAATGGTCATGCCGACGGCTGTCGGCGGGATGCCCGATACTTCGAGCATGGCTTACGACGAAGAGCTCGCGAACCGGCTGCGCGAAACGGTTCAGGGCGCGCAGGGGTTGACTGAGAAGCGCATGTTCGGCGGACTCGCATTCTTGATCAACGGCAACATGGCAGTCAGCGCGAGCAGCAAGGGCGGCTTGCTGCTTCGAGTCGATCCCGCCGAAACCGACGCCCTCATCACCGAGCCACACGCGGAGCGCTTCAGGATGCGCGGGCGCGAGATGGACGGTTGGCTTCGCATCGACGCCCAAGCGATCGACACCGACGACGAGTTCGAGCGGTGGGTAAGCCGTGGTGTGACCTATGCCCAGTCCTTGCCGCCAAAGTAGTGGTCGCCACCGTCTATCGAGTCGAGTGCGTGGCCTGGCTGGGTGAGGACGTCTGAGCATGGATGCTGTCGGTGTGGACTCGTCCGGGCATCAGGGCTCACCTGGGCCGGCGGGCTATCGCCGATCGGCGGGCTCGCGACGAGGCGAGGCCAGGCGCCGGGATCTGCTCGATCGTGTCGCCGACGACCTCGCGATCAACGGTCTGGTGGACTTCTCGCTTCGGCGTGCTGCGCGGGCGGCCGGCACCACGCACAAGGTGTTGCTCTACTACTTCGACGGAGCCGACGACCTACTCGTTCAGGCGGTCCTTGCGCTGCGTGAGCGCCGCATCGGCAAGGGGATGGCCGCTGCTACCCCAGGAGCGGGCCGTCAGACGCTGGCCGCTCGGGTGCGCGCCTTGTGGCCCGTCCTCGTGGGAGAGGAGTCGCGGGTGCTCGATCAGGCCATCGGACTGGCGATGTATGACCCCGAGCGCTACGCGGAACTCGCGCGAGGGGCCTCGCAGCAGTACTTGCCGTCGCTGGTGTCCATCTGCCCGCAGGGCTGGTCCGATCAGCGCAAGCTCGAGGTCGCCGAGATGATCCTGGCGGTCCTGCGGGGCTTCCTGGTGGACCGGGTGGCCAGCGGTGACACGGGGCAAGACGCCGCGGGGTTCGAGGCGCTGGCCCGTGCGCTGGACAGAGAAGAAGCCGCCCAGGAATAACGGCCGGCCCACGCTGAGCCGCGTCACGCGAGGCCCCCGGATGGACTTAAAAGTGAACCGTGTGGTTCACTTTGTCGAACGATGACGTGGTCTAGTTGGAGGTCGGCATGCAGGGATCCGTGCAGCGCGAGAAGGTCCGCTTCGTCAGCGGCGACACCGAGTGCGCCGCCTGGCACTATCCGGGAACCGGCGGCGCGTGCGTGATCATGGCCGGGGGATTCGCGGTGACCAAAGAGCCGGGCACCGACCTGTTCGCGAAGCGGTTCAACGATGCAGGGTTCGCCGTTCTCGCCTTCGACTATCGCCGTTTCGGCCAGAGCGGTGGTCAACCACGCCAGGTCGGGCGCGTCAGGGAGCAGCTGGCCGACTGGCGGGCCGCGATCGGGTTCGCCTCGACCCTGCCGGGCGTGGACCCCACCCGGCTCGCGGTGTGGGGGGTCGCCCCCGCCGTCGCGAATTCCGCTCAGCGATGAGACGGACGGGTATGAGGGAGATCGAGCTGTCCGCCGGGACGATCGACTACGAGGACACCGGCGGCGACGGGCCCCCGATGGTGCTGTTGCACGGATTGTTGATGGATGCCTCGCTGTGGGACGAACCGATCGCTGAGCTGTCCGTCGATCACCGATGCCTGGCACCGACGCTGCCATTGGGCGCACATCGTCACGCGATGCGCGCCGACGCCGACCTGTCGCTTCCGGGGATAGCTCGGCTGGTCGCAGAGTTCCTTGACCGCCTCGATCTGCACGACGTCACCCTCGTCGGCAACGACACCGGTGGGGCGCTCGTCCAGCTGCTCATGTGCGAGGGCAGCGCACGCGTGGGACGGGTCGTGCTCGTCTCGTGCGACGCGTTCGACAACTTCCCGCCGGGGCTGTCCGGCAAGACGCTCGCGCTCACTGGCAAGCTCTCACCCCGGATGTTCGGTCTGTTCATGGCGCAACTGCGGCTGCGGCCCTTCCGGCGGCTGCCGATCGCGTTCGGGTGGCTGACCGCGCGAGGAGACACTGCCGTTCGCCGGTGGCTTGGGCCGCTCTGGAATCAGCCCGAGATACGCCGCGACGCCGTAAGAATGCTGCGAGCGGTGTTCGCAGACACCCGCCTGCTGCTTGCGGCGGCCGAAGGCCTGCCGAGCTTCCACCGTCCTGCCCTCGTAGTCTGGGCAAGCGAGGATCGGGTGATGCCACCCGAGCATGGCCGGCGCCTCGCCGAACTCCTCCCGCACGGGCAACTGGTCGAGGTCGAAGACAGCTACACGCTCATCCCCCTGGACCAACCGGTCAGGCTTGCGCGCGCTATCCGGGCGTTCACCCACGCATCCGCGAGAGCCTAGCGTCGCTCTCGGTTCGGTTAGCCGATCGATACCGCGTGACGCCACGCCTCCGCGATGGCGTGATAGCTCTGGCGTCGGCGCACCCGATCGACGCTCGGTGTGACGATCACGATTTCGTCGACCTCGGCGAGTGCCTTCATCTGCATCAGTCGTTCGACCACAGCTTTCGCCTCGCCGGTGACCATCCGGCTGTCGGTCCTGTCTCGGCGCCTGAATTGCTCCGAACGGGCGAAGTCTCGAACCTGCTCCGGCCGCAGCGGCTCCCGAATTCCGCGGCGGATGTTGTTGATGGTCAACGTCCACCCCGCTTCGAAATCGGCGATCGCCTCGTCGTCGCCGCTGGCGAATGCCAGGACCGACATCGCCGAGTACGGCTCGTCGCCATCCCTGCGGGGCGTGAACTCGCGCCGGTACTGGCGCAGCAGCTCGAAAGCCAGGTCCGGGCTCATGTGATGAGCGAAGACTGCGCTCATCCCGTTGACCGCCGCGAAGCGAGGTCCGTAGCTGCTGGAGCCGAGCATGAACAGCTCGGGCCGCTCCGGGCCAATCGGAGCGACGAGCAGCTTCTGGTACGGATGGCCCGCGGGAAAGCCGTCGCCGAGAAAAGCCAGCAGCTCGCCGACCTGGGTAGGAAATTCTGCGGCAGGGTCCGTGGACAGCCCGCGCCGCAGCACGTGAGCGGTCAACGGGTCGGTACCCGGGGCGCGGCCGAGAGCCAGGTCGATCCGTCCTGGGTACATCGCCGCCAGCGTCCGGAACGTCTCGGCGACCTTGAGCGAGGAATGGTTGGGCAGCATGATGCCCGCCGCCCCGACGCGGATCCGCTCGGTGCGCGCGCCGATGTGCGCGGTCAGGATCTCCGGGGCGCTACACGCCAAGCTGGCCATGTTGTGATGCTCGGAGACCCAGTAGCGCCGGTACCCCGCGGCCTCGACCGCCTGGGCGATATCGACCGCGCCCTCGATCGAGGAATGAGCCGTCTCGCCGTGCTCGATCCCGACGAAGTCGAGCACCGACAACCCAAGGCAGTCACTCCCCACGCCGGCCACCACACCGGGCACAAGGCGGCAACGGCGCAACGCATTCCCGGGCGACTAGCGCTTCGCAGGTGCCGCGGGCGGCGAGGAGGTCGACGGCGGGTGCGGGCCGTACGCGGTGAGGAAGCGGTCGCGGAAGGCGTCCATCGGCCATACCGGCGCGTTCGGGTCGGGTCGCAAACCGTCCTGCCAGCCCCACCCGGAGATCCGGTTCATCACGGCCGGGTCGTGGGCGATGATCGAGATGGGCACGTCGTGGCTGGCGTGGTCACCGGAAACGATGGTCGCGGGCTGGTGGTCGCCGAGCACGACGAGCACGAGGTTGTCATCGTGGTAGTTCTGCACGAAGGAGATCAGGGTGTTCAGCGAGTACTCGATGGAATGCCCGTACGCGGCCCGCACGTGACCGGGGTCGCGCCACACGCTGTCCGGTGATTGCCCCGCCGCGGGCATGGCGTCGAACACCGAGCCGTCACCCAGGGCGTTCCAGTCGACCAGCTGCGGCAGGGGCGCCCATGGGGTGTGACTGGACACGAGATCGATCTCGGCCATCACCGGAGCGTGGTGGGGCTCGGCCAGTTCCTGGCGCTGGAACGCCGACAGGATGTACTGGTCCGGCATGGTGGCGTAGCTGAACTTCGGACCGGAGTAACCGACGTTGCGGGCGTCGTAGATCTTGTCGTAGTGGTAGAACGACGTCCCCTCCCGCCAGTCCTTGGTGTTCGACGGCACGTCGCCGACCGTGCGCCATCCTGCGCGCTTGAAGGCGTCGCTGAGGGTGAAACGGTCGCTCGCGACGAGGTCGTCATATCGCAGCTGGTTGTTGACCCACAGGCCGGATTGCAATGTGGAGTGGGCCAGCCAGCTGATTCCGCCAAACGTCGGGGAGGTGAGAAACGCGCTCTGGGAGGAGAACCCGGCCGAACGCAGCCGGCGAGTCCCGGCATCGAGCACGGAATCGACTCCCGGAGAGAAAGCCGTACCCTGTACCGCGACGCGTCCGTAGCTCTCGACGATGGCGACGACGACGTCCTTGCCGCGCAGGCCGGTCAACAGGTCATCGGCGGCGGTGTTGCGGAACTGATCGACGGTGGCCTGCTTGCGGAACGCCCGCTCATCCCGGATGCTGGCGCGCACCTGGCTCACCTGGTCATACGCAAGGCTGACCGCGCTCGTGGAGGCGACCGGCGCGTGCGAAGCGATCTGCACGCCCAGCACGGCGCAGAGACTCCAGATCACGGCAAGCGCTGTGACGGCCCGGATCGACGTCACCCGGTGCCGGTCCGCGAGCCGCGTCAGCCGAATGACCGCCAGCGGCGTGAAGACGAGGATGGCGAGGACCAGAACGGTGGCTGCGATCAGCACGAAGACCGCGTCGCGCCGGCCGATCGAGTCGCTGAGCAGGCCTTCGGCGGATCCGAGATAGCCCCGGTCGAACAGCGGGTTGAACGGCCGGCCCAGCGCCTCGAAGAAGCCCATGTCGAGGCCCTTGAGGATCGTCACCAGGGCGAGAACCACGCCGACAAGCGCCGCCACCGCTCGTTTGGCCTTGTGCGGCATGACGAGCAAGAGGGCGAGGACGACCAGACCTTCCAGCGGGATGCGGACGAACGCGCTCGGCGTCAGCCGGCTGATCTGGTTCGGAGCGACTAGGGCGAACCACACCAGCAGGCAGGCCAGGACGGTGAGCACGCCGGCCGCGACTCTGCGCACCCGTGATCTCGGGTCCTGAGCCAGTGGACGGTCATCCACTGCGCACCCCTCCGACGGCGGGTACTCGCTGCTGGACACGTGGTTGGTGAAGTGTCGCCACGGAGCTGACGATCTTGCGCGGGGCGATCGGCCGGTGGCGCCACAGCCACGACACCTCGCGGCCGAACGACTCGGCCAGCAGGGCCAGCGACGCGACGAGTGCGGCGTCGGCCACCTGGTGCGTCACGACCTGCGCCGCCGCGAACGTCAGCACGACGCCCTGCACCGCTGCGACCGCCTTGGCCCAGTAGCGCGGCGGAACCGACGCCCGCAGCCACGGCCGCACCCAGCCGGCCGCGACAAACAGGTAGCGCGCCGCGCCGATCGCGAGCACCCACGCGCCGGTCGAACGCGCGACGTACCCGCTGAGGACCAGGATCAGAAACGCGTCGACCTCCATGTCGAAGCGCGCGCCGAACGCCGACACCGTTCCGGTGCGCCGCGCGACCCAGCCGTCGACCGCGTCGAGGATCAGCGCGAGGACCGTGAGCGCGACCAGCGTCGTAGCCGATGCAGGCCGCCAGAAGGACTCGACAGTCAGCGCCGCCACGCCGCAGGCGATGGTGGCCCGCGTGAGTGTCACCCGACCTGCCGGCCCCAATTTGTCGGCGCCGTGGTGGAGGAGACAACGAGCCACTGCCGCATTCGTGATCACTGCGCAGGCGATGCCGGCACTCCAGCCGGGAACACTGAGGCCGACGGTCCAGGCGAGCACCGCGAGCAGCGCGAACTCGGCACTCAGCCCGATCACCGGGCGGGTGTGGACCGCGCGCACCTGTGCCTCCGTGGTCTGTGTCGTCTGGTGTAATACGGGACATGCGATGGCCCGGTTCAGCTCGGGCCCGCGGAGGATGAGGCCGGTGACGGGCGAGGCGCTCGCGTTCTGGCTGCGTGAACCCGGGACGGGCGAGATCCGGCCGGCGCCGCTGGCTGACCCCGGCCCGGACGAAGTCCTCGTGCGTACGCTGCGTTCCGGGGTGAGTCGCGGCACCGAGACGTTGGTGTTTCGGGGCGGCGTCCCGGCGAGCCAGTATGCCGCGATGCGGGCGCCGTTCCAGGAGGGCGACTTCCCCGGGCCGGTCAAGTACGGCTACCTCAACGTCGGCGTCGTCGAACAGGGTCCGGCGGACCTGCGTGGTCGCACCGTCTTCTGCCTGTACCCGCACCAGAGCGCCTACGTCGTACCGGCCGCGGCTGTCGTCGTGGTCCCCGAGGACGTGCCGCCGGGGCGGGCCGTGCTCGCCGGCACCGTGGAGACGGCCGTCAATGCTCTGTGGGACGCCGCTCCGCTTGTCGGTGACCGGGTCACGGTCGTCGGCGCCGGCATGGTCGGCTGCTGTGTCGCGCGTCTGCTCGCCCGGTTTCCCGGTGTCCGCGTCACCCTCGTCGACATCGACGTCGCCAGGGCCGACGTAGCGGCCGCGCTAGGCGTCGACTTTGCGCTGCCTGTCGATGCCGCCGACGGCCGCGACCTCGTCGTGCACACCAGCGCGACGTCCGCCGGGCTTCAGAATTCCTTGGACCTGCTCGCCCCCGAGGGCACGGTGCTCGAGCTCAGTTGGTACGGCGACGCCGAGGTCCGCCTGTCGCTCGGCGGCGCCTTCCACTCCGGGCGTCTCGGCATCCGGGCCAGCCAGGTCGGGCAGGTATCAGCGGCCCGCCGCGGACGCCGTACGACCGCCGACCGGCTGGCGCTCGCCCTGGACCTGCTGCGCGATCCCGCCTTCGACGCCCTGATCACGGGCGCGTCGCGCTTCGACGAGTTGCCCGATGTCATGGCCAAACTGGCCGACGGCAGCCTGCCTGCGCTCTGCCACACCATCGCCTACGGCGCGGGCTGAACCGCGATGTTCACCGTCACCGTCCGCGATCACATGATGATCGCCCACAGCTTCCGCGGTGAGGTGTTCGGCCCCGCCCAGCGCCTGCACGGCGCGACCTACGTGGTCGACGCCACGTTTCGCCGGGACGCCCTGGACGCCGACAACCTCGTGGTCGACATCGGGCGAGCGGCCGAGGAGTTGCACGCCGTCCTCGGTGACCTGAGCTATCGAAACCTCGACGACGAAGCCGCGTTCACTGGGATGAACACCTCCACCGAGGCGCTGGCCCAGGTGATCGCCGACCGGCTCGCCGAGCGGGTGCACGCCGGTGCCCTGGGTGCGGGCGCTCAAGGCATAGCGGGGATCGCGATCACCCTGCACGAGTCGCACATCGCGTGGGCGAGCTACGAGCGCACACTGTGACTGCCGTCCACGTCGTCGTCCCGGACGGCATCGACGATCCCGCGCGACCGAGCGGCGGCAACACCTACGACCGCCGGATCTGTCGTGGACTGGCCGAGCTTGGCTGGTTGGTGCACGAACGCGCGGTGCCGGGCTCGTGGCCATGGCCCGACGCGGCAGCGCGCGCATCCCTCGAGAAGGTGATCGCCGCAATTCCCGATGACGCCGTCGTGCTGCTCGACGGCCTGATCGCGTCGACCGTGCCCGAGGTGCTGGTGCCCGCGGCGGATCGGCTGCGCCTGGTCGTCATCATGCACATGCCGCTGGGCAGGCCGCCGCCGGGTGACGAGGCCGTCGACACCAGTACACCGGAACGTGCGGTGCTTTCCCGCGCCGCTGCGATCATCACGACGAGCCCGTGGACGCGGCGCTGGCTGCTGGAGCGGTATGCCCTGCCGGCTGGCCAGGTCCACGTCGCCGAGCCGGGCACCGACGCCGCCGACCTCGCGCCCGGGACGCCGACCGGTGGCGAGCTGCTCTGCGTCGCGGCGCTCACGCCGAACAAGGGGTACGACCTGTTGCTCGCCGCGCTGGCGGCGGTCGCGGATCTGCCGTGGCGTTGCGTGTGCGTGGGCGCGTTGGTCCGCGACCCGGGCTTCGTCGAGCGCCTCCGTCATCAGGCCGGCCAGGACGGCATCAGCGACCGGGTACTTTTCGCCGGTCCGCGAGTGGGTGCTGACCTCGACGCCGCCTACGCCGCGGCGGATGTGCTGGTGCTCGCCTCGCGCGGCGAGACGTACGGCATGGTCGTCACCGAGGCAATCGCGCGCGGGCTCCCGGTTGTTGCGACGGCGGTCGGCGGGCTCCCGGAAGCCCTCGGTCGGGGGGCCGGCGGGGGCCGGCCCGGCCTGCTGGTGCGGCCGGGGGACACCGCGGCCTTCGCCGGGGCGCTGCGCTGCTGGCTCAGTGACGCCGAGTTACGGCAGCGGCTGCGGCACGCGGCCCGAGAACGCCGCGAAACGCTGTCGGGCTGGTCGCAGACCTCGCTGCGGATCTCGCACGTCCTGGCCGGTGTGGCGCCGGCATTGTCGAGCCGGCCTGGATGAGGCCGGTGCGGCGAAGGATGAACCGGCACATCACAGCGCACGTATGTCCGCTAAGACACCAGATCGACAGGCGGCCGGCGTGCAGTGGCCTCCACTGCTTTCTCGAGGACGGCGGATGGCGGGATGAGCCGGACGTTGCCGCGGTGGGCGCGCCTGCTGGGCGGCATCGCGATCCTCGCCGTACTCCTCTGGCGGCTGGGCACCGGCCCATTCCTCGACGGCGTCGGCAAGGTCGAGGGGCGCTCCCTTGCGGCGGCGGCCGGTATCACGGTGCTGACGACGGTGTGCTGCGCCTGGCGATGGAGCCTGGTCGCCGGTGGTCTCGGCATCGGACTACCGCTGCCCGACGCGGTCGCCGCCTACTACCGGTCGCAGTTCCTGAACACGACATTGCCCTGCGGCGTGCTGGGCGACGTCCATCGCGCGGTGCGCCACGGTCGCGACGCGGGCGATGTGGGCCGCGGGCTGCGAGCCGTCGCCTGGGAACGCTGCGCCGGGCAGTTAGTCCAGCTCGTACTGACGATAACCGTGCTGCTCGTGCTGGCGTCACCGGTCCACTCGTCCATGCCGGTCGTCACGGCCACTGTTGCGCTCGGCTCGCTCGGCGCGATTGTCGTGAGCCGGTCGCTCCCGCACGGTGGACCGTCTCGCTTGGCGCGGACCGTGCGCGCGGCAGGAACTGACCTGCGCCACGGGCTGCTGGCGTGGCGGGTGTGTCCCGGCGTCGTACTCGCGTCTGTCATGGTCGTGGCCGGTCACACTGCCACGTTTCTGATCGCTGCGCGGACTGCCGGCTGCACGGCGTCCACGCTGCGATTGCTGCCGCTGGCGCTGCTCGTGCTACTGGCCATGTCGCTACCGACGAATTTCGGCGGGTGGGGTCCACGCGAGGGCGCGGCCGCTTGGGCGTTCGGCGCGGCCGGGCTCGGTGCGGCACAGGGCGTCGCCGCCGCGGTGGTCTACGGCGTGATGGTGTTCGTCGCCAGCCTGCCAGGGGCGGCCGTGCTTGTACTGGCATGGTTTGATCGACGTAACCCGCGGGTAAGCCCGGTAAATCCATCCCGACCGCGGGTCATCACTGTGGAAGGCGCCAGGCGTGGCTGACCGTCCGTACACGCTGCTGAGCTGCGGCATGTCGATCGACGGCTACCTGGGCAACGCGACCGAGGAGCGCCTCGAACTGTCCAACGACGCCGACTTCGACCGCGTGGACGACGTGCGCGCGGACTGCGACGCCATCCTGGTGGGCGCAAGCACTATTCGAAACGACAACCCGCGGCTACTCGTGCGCTCGCAGGCGCGACGTGACAAGCGGGTGGCTCGCGGGCTCGACCCGTCGCCGATCAAGGTGACCGTGACCGGGCGAGCGGAGCTGGATCCGTGCGCGGACTTCTTCACCGCCGGCGAAAGCGAGAAATTGGTCTACTGCGCGAGCGCGACGGTGGCCGACGCGTGCGCCCGGCTCGGGCAGGTGGCGACCGTGATCGACGGGGGCGAGCCGGTCGACATGCGCCGGCTCAGCGAGGACCTCGGCGCGCGGGGCGTGCAGCGGCTGATGGTGGAGGGCGGCGGCACGGTGCACACCCAGTTCCTGACCGATGACCTGGCCGACGAGCTGCACCTGGTCGTCGCGCCGTTCTTCGTCGGCGACTCCCGGGCCCGACGGTTCGTCGACGACGGGCGATTCCCCTGGAACCCGGACCGCCGCGCAACGCTGGCCGGCGTTCGCCAGATCGGTGACGTGGTGCTGCTGCGCTATGCGCTCTCGTCGCGGTTCTGCGCGGACTGACCGAGGAGACCCGATGCCGCGAGACCTCCCACGCGCGACGATCCGCACCCAGGTGACATTGCCGTTGCGCTTTGTCGACGGATACGCGACGACCGCGCGCGTGTTCAGCTTCGAGGGACTCGTCGACGGCCGGGAACATCTCGCGTTCGGACTCGGCGACCGGGCCGGCGTGGTCCGCCCGGACGAGCCCGGTGGCCCAGCGCCCCTCGTCCGGCCGCACAGCGAGTGCCTGACCGGCGATGTCTTCGGCAGCCAGCGGTGCGACTGCGGCCCGCAGATGCGCGAAGCCGTCGAGCGCATCGCCGACGCGGGTGGATTCCTGTTGTACCTGCGGCAGGAGGGACGTGGAATCGGCCTGTACGCCAAGCTCGACGCCTACGCGCTGCAGGACGCGGGGCTGGACACCTACGAGGCAAACCTGATGCTCGGCTTCGCCGAGGACGAGCGGGACTACACCCCCGCGGCGCAGATGCTGCTGGCGCTGGGAGTGACGCGGATGGCCCTGCTGAGCAACAACCCGGACAAGGCCGCACAGCTCGAACGGCTCGGGGTGAGCGTGACCGAGCAGGTGCCGACGGGCATCCACGTGTCAGCGGCCAACGCGTCCTACCTGGCGACAAAGGCCCGACACGGTGCCCACACGCTCGACGTCTCACGCGCCGGGCCGCGCGCGCAGTGGCCGACCGGAGCCTGTGGACCGCACGAGCGGTCCAGGGCGCCCTCGGCGGGTATTGCTGCCATAGGCGAGGTCGGCTGCTGAGCTGACCCGGAGTTGAACAGGCCGCCTTCCTACATCGCGTCTCGAGTGAACCGACCTAGCGGCTCTGCCGTGCTCCTGGTGGACAGGCTCTGCGCTGATGGCAGGGCAATGACCAACTCCTGCGGAGCGAGGCACGGTGTTTGCGATGGGTACTCGAGGCCGGTTGGCGATCCGCGCGGCGCTAACGGTGATCGTGGTGGCGGGTCTTGTGGTGGACGCCTACGTGCATCTTGATCTGGCGTCCGCATTCAAGAACGTCAAGTCGAGCACGCTGAGCGAGGCTGACCTGTTCCGCGCCGAAGCTGTCGCGGCGGCGCTCGCAGCAGCTGCCGTGCTGGTCCGGCCACGTCGTTACACCGCGGCGTTCGCGTTCCTGGTCGCCGTGGCGGGAACGGTGGCGGTGCTGCTCTACCGCTACGTCGACGTTGGGGCATTCGGTCCGTTCCCGGACATGTACGACCCCTTCTGGGCCCCGGCGAAGAAGACACTGAGTGCGGTAGCCGAAGCGGCCGCTGCGCTGGCAGCGCTGGTTCTGCTGGTCATACTCCACGTGCAGGCCCGGGGGACCGCTCAGGCGTCCGCGGCCGGGAGGGCCTCCACGCGGATCAGCGGGTGAGCGGGTCAGCGGATGAGCGCAGGGAGCTCCTCGCAGAACGTCGCCGATAGGCGTCGGCAGGCGTGCCACAGGGGTGGCACGCCTGCCGACTTTCAGCGCCAAACGCGACCGTTCGGTGGGCGGAACGAGCCCGCTCTGCGCCTCGTCCGTATCGATCCGTGCGGTGCGACTCTCAGCGCAGTGCCGCACGCATGATCGCTCAGGCCTTGGCCTGCATGCTCGAGCGGGCCGGGTTGCCCTGCTCCCCGGCCTTGGGGTCCGTCTCGTCCTTCTTGGCACTGACGCCGGCCTCGATCCGATCGCCGAGGTCCTTGTCGACATTGCGCCAGTATTCAAACGCCCGCTGCAGGACGGGGTCGCTGACGCCGTTGAGCAGATGGCCGACGACGTTGTTGACCAGGCGCTCGCGTGCCGCGTCGTCGAGCACCTCGCGGACCAGCGTGCCGGGCTGGCCCCAGTCGTCGTCCTCGGGGTGCGGCGTGTAGGCGGCGCGCACCATCTCACCGTCGGAGTGCCAGCGGCCGCCGTCGTCGGTGAGCTCGGGCTGGGCCTTCGGGCCGCCGTAGGAGTTGGGGGCATAGACGGGGTCAGTGACGTTCTGCACCCGCATGGCGCCGTCCTTGGAATAGCTGTGCACCGGCACTCTCGGCGTGTTCACCGGGATCTGCCGGTAGTTCACTCCGAGCCGCGCGCGGTGCGCGTCGGAGTAGCTGAAGCCGCGGGCGAGCAGCATCTTGTCCGGCGACAACCCGGTGCCGGCCACCACGTTGTTCGGCTCGAACGCGGCCTGCTCCATCTCGGTGTGGTAGTCGGTGACGTTACGGTTGAGAGTCAGCCGGCCGACCTCGTGCAGTGGGTAGTCGCCGTGCGGCCAGACCTTGGTGAGGTCGAACGGGTTGAACCGGTAGGTCTTGGCGTCCTCGAACGGCATGATCTGCATCCGCAGCGTCCAGCTCGGGAACTCCCCGGCCTCGATGTGGTCGTACAGGTCGCGCTGGTGGTAGTCGGTGTCGGCCGAGGCCATCTGATCGCCCTCGTCCTGGGTGAAGAATTCGACGCCCTGGTCGGTCTTGAAGTGGTACTTCACCCAGAACCGCTCGCCCTCGGCATTGATCCACAGGTAGGTGTGGCTGGAGTAGCCGTTCATGTGCCGCCACGTCCGCGGAATGCCCCGGTCGCCCATCAGCCAGGTGACCTGGTGCGCCGATTCCGGCGAGAGCGTCCAGAAATCCCACTGCATGTCGTGGTCTCGCAGGTTGTTCGCCGCGCGCCGTTTCTGCGAGCGGATGAAGTGCTGGAACTTCATCGGGTCCTTGATGAAGAACACCGGAGTGTTGTTGCCGACGATGTCGAGATTGCCCTCGCTGGTGTAGAACTTGATCGCGAAACCGCGGGGGTCACGCCAGGTGTCCGGGCTGCCCCGTTCCCCCGCGACGGTCGAGAAGCGGATGAGCACGTCGGTCGCGGCGCCAGCCTGGAACACCGCGGCCCGGGTATACGCGCTGACGTCCTGCGTGACCTCGAATGTGCCGAACGCGCCGCCGCCCTTCGCATGCGGCTGGCGCTCCGGGATGCGCTCGCGGTTGAAATTGGCCATCTGCTCGATCAGGTAGTGGTCCTGCAGCAGCAGCGGGCCGTCCGGCCCGACAGACAGCGAGTGCTCGTCGCTCGCGACGGGCACGCCGGCGTCGGTGGTGGTCGGACGAGATTCTGGTGTAGTCACGCGGAACTCCTTCAGTAGGGAGCGAGGCTCCTGTTACAGCTGACAGTTCGGGCACAGTCCCCAGAACACGACTTCGGCCTCGTCGACCGTGTAGCCGGCGTCGTCGCTCGGCGTGAGGCAGGGACGGGCCCCAGTGGCGCAGTCGAGATCGGTCGTGCGTCCGCAGGCGCGGCAGACGAGATGATGGTGGTTGTCGCCGGTCCGGGTCTCGAACAGGGCGGGTAATCCGGCCGGCTCGATCTGCCGGACCAGGCCGGCGTCGACGCACGCGGCGAGCACGTCGTAGACGGCTTGCTTCGAGACCTTGCCCAGCCTTGCCGTGACCTGCTGGCTCACCAGGTCGGCGGTGGCATGCGGGTGTTCGACAAGGACGTCGAGGACTGCGGTGCGCGGCCTCGTGACGCGTAGACCAGCCTCACGCAACGCGGTTTCCGACCAGGCACCCATCCCGTCAAACCTCGCACCGTTTCTGGAACGAGTCAAGTCATTGCCTGCTTCCGGTTGCCCTGCGATCCCGGCAGATCCCGTTGTCACGGGAGTTCTTGGTCGAGTTGCCGGCGCGCGAGCTCGCCCAGGGTGGCCAGGCCGCGCCTGACTTGTTTGCTGATCGCTACCTGGTCCTCGCCGAGGGTGTCCTGCAGGTTCGCGGTCAACCACAGCGTGGCGAAGCCGTGCGAGAAGGACCATCCGGCCGCGGCGACGGGAGGTTCCACGATGTCAATGTGCGGCGTCCCAGGACTTGACGAGTGTCCTTGGTGCGCGCAGGCGCCAGGACTCGGTAACGAGCTCGCTCGCTTCGTTGACGTCAATCGTCTCGAGACGAACCAGCAGGATCGGCGTGCCGTCGTAATGGCCCGTGGTAAAGAATCGCTGCGGTTCGGATGCGATCATTGCGACCTTTTCTTCCTCTGACGAGACCCACACGACGAGCGCTTCGGGCGCCTCGCGGATCCAGGCGAACATCCGCGGCGTGGTCCGCCAGGAGGGCCGACCGCCGAATGATGCCTGCTCGTACGCTCCCGGGAGGCTTGCGGCAATGCGGCGAACGTCGTCATGGGAAATCACCGCACAACCGTATCCGCGACCCGTCAGCTCAGCTCGAAGGCCCGCGAAGTCGGGCCGGCATCGCGCTGCACCCGCGTCACGGGTCAGCGACCACTGCGTTCGCCGCCGGGCTTCCAGAGCACATCGCCGTCAGGGTTCGCGACGCGGGAGAGGATGAACAGCAGGTCCGAGAGCCGGTTCAGGTAGAGCAGGGCAGCACGGTTGGTGTGCTCGGGATCGGCCTGCATGAGCAGCCAGGCGCTGCGTTCGGCCCGTCGTGAGATGGTGCGGGCCTGGTGCAGCAGGGCGGCGCCCACCGTGCCGCCGGGCAGGATGAAGCTGGCGAGCTTGGGCAGGTCGGCATTGAACTCGTCGCACCAACCCTCGAGGCGCTCGACGTAGTCGTCGGTGACCCGCAGCGGCGGGTACTGCGGATCGGGCACGACCGGGGTGCATAGATCTGCCCCGACGTCGAACAGATCGTTCTGGATCCTGGTGAGCACCGCGGCCACCGGGTCGGGCAGCCCGCCCAGCGCCAGGGCGACGCCGATCGCGGCGTTGGTCTCGTCGCAGTCGGCAAAGGCGCCGACCCGCGGGTCGGTCTTGGCCACGCGCGACATGTCACCCAGGGCGGTCGACCCGTCGTCGCCGGTCCTGGTGTAAATGCGGGTCAGGTGAACGGCCATGACCGGACGATAGCCTGGCTCGGTGCAGGTATTGCGAGTTACCGGCGGCGCGCGACTAGCCGGCCAGGTCGAGGTGGGCGGCGCCAAGAACAGCGTGCTCAAGCTGATGGCAGCCGCGCTTCTTGCGACCGGCGAGACGACGGTTGGCAACCTGCCGGCGATCTCCGACGTCTTGATCATGCACGAACTCCTCGAACGCCTCGGGTGCGAGGTCCGCGAGTCCGGCGACGGCATCGTCGACCAGGTCTGTATCAATACCCCAGCCGTACCCATGTGGGAGGCGCCCTACGAGCTGGTGCGCAAGATCCGCGGCTCGATCTGCGTGCTGGGGCCGCTGCTGGCCCGCACCGGACGAGCGAAGGTCGCCCTGCCGGGCGGCGATGCGATCGGATCGCGCCCGCTGGACATGCACTTCGCCGGATTGGAGCGAATGGGTGCCGAGGTGCGCGTCGAGCACGGGTACGTGCTCGCCGACGCCCCCGAGCTGCGCGGCGCGACGATCTGGCTCGACTTCCCCAGCGTCGGTGCCACCGAAAACATCCTCACGGCCGCGGTGCTGGCCAAGGGGACCACGGTCATCGACAACGCTGCGCGGGAACCGGAGATCGTGGACCTCTGCCAGATGCTGCTGTCGATGGGCGCAGAGATCGGCGGTGTCGGCTCGTCGACCCTGGAGATCACCGGCGTCGAGGCATTGGCACCGACGACCCACCACGCCGTCGCCGACCGTATCGTCGCGGGCACCTGGGCGATCGCGGCCGTCGCGACCCGCGGCGACGTCACGGTGCTGGGCGCGGATCCGGCGCATCTGGAGATCGCCCTCGACAAGCTGGTCCGGGCCGGTGCCGCGGTGGACGCCCGTGCTGACGGCTTCCGGATCGCGATGGCCGAGCGCCCCCGGAGTTTCGACGTGGTGACGCTGCCCTATCCCGGGCTGGCGAGCGACCTGCAGCCGCAGGCAATCGCCTTGCTCGCTGTCGCCGAGGGCACCGCGATGATCACCGAGAACATCTTCGAAGCGCGTTTCATGTTCTGCGACGAGATCGCCCGGATGGGCGCGGACGTGCGCACCGACGGCCACCACGCGGTGGTCCGCGGTCGTGAACGGCTATCCGGAGCGCCGGTGCGCGCCACCGACATCCGCGCCGGAGTCGGCCTCGTCATCGCCGGCCTGGTGGCCGACGGGGTGACCGAGGTGGCCGAGGTCCACCACATCGATCGCGGCTACGTGCGCTTCGAGGAGACATTGCGGGCCCTGGGCGCAGACGTCGTGCGCACGCAGTCCGCGACGTTCGGAGGATGAGCTGCTCGCTCAGCGCTCACCCGGCCTGATCGAAGGCCACTAGGGCCCGAGCAGGAGGCGTGCGCGGTCGGCATCGCCGTGAAATACCAGCACGTCCATGGTCCCGTCGCGCCGCCGAGACATCGACGAGCGGATGTCGGACTCACCCAGAACCGCCCGGTGTCGCAAGGCATCCGTGCGGGGGACACCGCTGGCGATCACCGTGAGCAGGCCGAGTTCTGGGGAGTCGGATGCGTCGACGGGCCGGCCCGAGCGCCGCCGCGGCGACCGGAAGACCCACCGCGTCAGGAGTGCGAGGATTCCGACCGCGATCAACGCGGTGACCTCCGGCGAGATGTCGTAGGGGCCCACGCCGACATCATCCCCGCTCAGTCGACGAGTGCCTGGGTGACCAGCTGACGCAAGTTGGTGCGCAGTGGATGCGTCGACGACGGCAGGAGCTGGGTGAAGAACAGCAGGGTCGTCTGCTCGACCGGGTCGATCGAGAACGCGGTGCTGGCCGCGCCACCCCAGCCGTACTCGCCGGCATTGCCCGCGGTGCCGGCCCAGGCCGGATCGAGCACCACGGAGAACCCCAGGCCGAAGCCCATGCCACGCAGCGGCACCTCGGCATAGAGCGGCTGACCGAACTGCTCGAGATCGGCGCCCCCTGGCAGGTGGTTGCGCGTCATGTAGGCGAGGGTCCGTGGGCCGAGCAGGCGCACGCCGTCGAGTTCGCCGCCGCGGCGCAGCAACTGCGTGAACCGGTGGTAGTCGTGTGCGCTGGACACCAGCCCGGCACCACCGGAGAGCAGCGTGCGCTGCAGGGTTGCGGCCCCCAGCGCGTCGCCGGGCACCATCCCGTCTGGCGCGGCCAGATACAGCCGGGCCAACCGGTCAGCCTGTCCCGCAGGCACGCCGAATGACGTGTCGTGCATGCCGAGTGGGTCCAGGATGTGCTCGGCGAAGTACTCGTCCAGGCGCTGGGCGCTGATCACCTCGACGACCCGGCCGAGCACGTCGGTGGCGACGGAGTACGCCCATTCGGCACCGGGCTGGAACAACAGCGGAACCCCCGCCCAGATGTCGCACGCGCCCGCGAGGTCGACACCGGGGGGATAGGCCCACTCGAACCCGGCCGCCCGGTACAGCGCGTCGGCCGGGTGCCTTCGGTGAAAGCCGTAGGTCAGCCCGGCGGTGTGGCTGAGCAGATGACCCATCCGCACCGGCTCGGTCGCCGGCACGGTCACCTGTTTGAGGTCCGATCCGCCCGCGAAAACCCGGACGTCGGCAAAGGACGGGATGAACCGGCTCACCGGGGTGCTCAGCTCGAACAACCCCTGTTCGTAGAGCATCATCGCGGCGACGGATGTGACCGGCTTGGTCATCGAGTAGATCCGGAACAGCGAGTCCGCCTGCAACGCGATGCGGTCCTCGACATGCTGCCAGCCGCCGATGGCGAGATGCGCGACACGACCATGACGAGTGACGGCGACGAGGTAACCGGGCAGCAGGCCCTCGTCCACGTAGCGCTGCAGGTAGGCGTCGATGCGGGCGAGCCGGGTCGCGTCGAAACCGACCTCCGCAGGCTCAACCTCGACGGCAAGTGCGGTCATCGCATCAGCCCGTCACTTCCCGGCGGGAGAGGTGATCGCGCAAGCCGCGCTCGCCGGCCTGCATCATCCGATCGTGATTGAACCGCAGCACTGGACGCGCCAGTGGTCCGGCCAGCCGGATCAGTGCCTTGCGCACGACCACGTCCTCGTCGAAGACCGCCAGTGTGCCGGAGCCGTCCGGGGTGATCGTCCACTGGCTCGAGCCGGCCAGGTCGCCGTCCAGGGTGGCGCGCAGGATCCGGTCTGCGCCGTCCTCGACCTCACGCCGGATCAGGAAGACCAGGTCGTAGGGCAGCAGGCTGCGGCAGCGCAGCTCACCGGAGGCGTCGTCGAGTTGCCGGGCCGCATGCACCTGCGGCCACCACGACGGGTAGCTCGCCACATCGGCGAGCGTGGCGTACACCTGGTCGGCGTGGGCTGCGATGCGCCACTCGGAGCGGAACAGGTAGCGATCTGCGGGCGTGCCCATGACTACGTATCCAACGTCAAGGGGTTCGCAGCGTTAAGGCAGGGGTGCGAAGTCGGACACAGTGCCGCTGATCAGCAGGTGAGTGCCCGGTGACCTGAAATAGACTCGGGGCATCGCCTGGAGGTGCCGCTCATGCCCTACCCGCACGATGACGAGCGCGATCCCGCTTGGGTGATGCGGACCTATGCCGGGCATTCCTCGGCGCTGGAGTCGAACGCGCTCTACCGCGGCAACCTGGCCAAGGGTCAGACCGGTCTGTCGGTGGCCTTCGACCTGCCGACCCAGACGGGCTACGACCCCGACGCGGAGTTGGCCCGGGGCGAGGTCGGCAAGGTCGGCGTACCCGTCTCGCACGTGGGCGACCTGCGGGCGCTGTTCGACGGCCTGCCGATGGACCAGATGAACACCTCGATGACGATCAACGCGCCCGCGATGTATCTGCTCGCTCTGTACCTGACCGTCTCCGACGAGCACGCCCAGGCAGCGGGCATCGACCAGGACGAACTGCGGGCCCGGCTGGCGGGCACCACGCAGAATGACATTGTCAAGGAGTACCTGTCGCGGGGCACCTACGTCTTCCCGCCCGGCCCGTCACTGCGGCTGATCACCGACATGATCGCCTACACGGTGGCGAAGGTGCCGAAGTGGAACCCGATCAACGTCTGTAGCTACCACTTGCAGGAGGCAGGGGCGACGCCGGTTCAGGAGGTCGCGTTCGCACTGTGCACGGCGATTGCCGTGCTGGATTCGGTGCGCGACTCGGGTCAACTGCCCAGCGAGAAGTTCGGCGAGGTGGTCGCGCGCATCTCGTTCTTCGTCAACGCCGGCGTGCGCTTCGTCGAGGAGATGTGCAAGATGCGCGCCTTCGGCGAGCTGTGGGACGAGATCACCCGTGAGCGGTACGGAATCCAGGACGCCAAGCAGAGCCGGTTCCGCTACGGCGTGCAGGTGAACTCACTCGGGCTGACCGAGGCGCAGCCGGAGAACAATGTCTACCGGATCCTGCTCGAGATGCTGGCCGTGACGGCATCGCGCGACGCCCGGGCCCGCGCCGTGCAGTTGCCGGCCTGGAACGAGGCGCTGGGCCTGCCGCGGCCCTGGGACCAGCAGTGGTCGCTGCGGATGCAGCAGGTGCTCGCCTACGAGACGGACCTGCTGGAGTACGACGACATCTTCGAAGGGTCCCGGGTGGTGGCCGCGAAGGTCGCCGAGATCAAGGAAGGCGCCCGCGCGGAAATCGAGCACGTCCTGGAACTTGGCGGGGTCGTGGCCGCGGTCGAGTCCGGCTACCTGAAGTCCGCGCTGGTGTCCTCGCTCGCGCTGCGACGGCGGCGCATCGAGTCCGGTGAGGCCGTCGTCGTCGGCGTGAACAGGTTCACCGAGTCCGAGCCCAACCCGCTCGTCGGCGGCGCGGACGGCGGCATCATGACCGTCGACCCGGCGGTCGAGGCGGCGGCCGTCACGGCGATCCGGGCCTGGCGCGCCGCGCGCGACGGAGCGGCCGTGGACGACGCGATGACGATCCTGCGCGACGCCGCGAAGACCGACACCAATCTCATGCCGGCGTCGCTGGCCTGCGCCCGCGCCGGCGTGACGATCGGCGAGTGGTGCGGCGTCCTGCGTGAGGTGTTCGGCGAGTACCGCCCGCCGACCGGCCTCGCCGGTGCCAGCGGAGGCGGCCACCAGGGCGGCCTCAGCGAGGTGCAGGCCCGCGTGCGTGCCCTGGGTGCGGAACTCGGCCGGCCGTTGAAGTTGCTGGTCGGCAAGCCAGGGCTGGACGGGCACTCCAACGGTGCCGAACAGATCGCGGTGCGGGCCCGCGACGCAGGCTTCGAGGTTGTCTACTCCGGCATCCGGCTCACGCCGGCACAGATCGTGGCCTCTGCCGTGCAGGAGGACGTCGACGTGGTCGGCCTGTCCGTGCTGTCCGGCTCGCACCTGTCCGTCGTCCCGGAGGTCGTCGAGGGCCTGCGCGCTGCCGGGCTCGACGACGTGCCGGTCGTGGTCGGCGGGATCATCCCGCCGGCCGACGCCGCGACGCTGCGCTCCACCGGGGTGGCCCGAGTGTTCACACCCAAGGACTTCGCCATCACCGACGTGCTCGGCCAGATCGTCGACGCCATCGATGAGGCCCGCGCTAGCTCCTGATCACCTGCCGGGCGTTCTGAGCTATCTCGTCCCAATCGCTATTGGTCAGAGAGTGCTGATCGCGTCGACCGCGGGTAGCAGAGCTATCCCGGCGCCGGACCCAGGTGGTCAGGGATTGAACGTGTCCGGATCCGGGCCGGTGCGCTCGTCGCGGTTCAGTTCGCTCATCGAGGTGAGGTCGTCGTCGGCGAGTTCGAAATCGAAGACATCGATGTTTTCCTTGATTCGCGCCGGTGTGACCGACTTCGGGATCACGACGTTGCCGAGCTGGAGGTGCCACCGGATCACGATCTGGGCCGGCGTCTTGCCGTACTTCTCGGCGAGAGAGGTGACGGTCTGCTCCGACAGCAGCTCGCCGCCCTGGGCCAGCGGCGACCATGCCTCGGTGGCGATGCCGTGCTGGGCGTCGAACCCGCGAAGCACATCCTGGGTCAGGTAGGGATGCAGCTCGATCTGGTTCAGCGCGGGCACGAGCTCGGTCTCGTCGAAGAGCCGCTGCAGATGCTCGGGCTGGAAGTTCGACACACCTACCGACCGGGCACGTCCGTCGCGCTGGAGCGTCTCGAACGCCTGCCAGGTCTGGACGTAGCGGTCCTTCGCCGGCAGCGGCCAATGGATGAGGAAGAGGTCCACGTACTCGAGCCCGAGGCGGGCGCGGCTGGCCTCGAATGCGCGCAGCGCCTCGTCGTGCCCGTGGGCGTCGTTGTCGAGCTTGGTCGTGATGAACAGCTCGTCGCGCGCGATGCCCGAGTCGGCGATGGCCTTGCCGACGCCCTGCTCGTTGCGGTACATGGCGGCGGTGTCGATTGCGCGGTAGCCCGCCTCGAACGCCGCACTCACTGCGGCTGCGGTCTCGTCGTTGGGCACCTGGAACACGCCGAAGCCGAGCTGCGGCATGGACGGCCCGGAATTGAGTCTGACGGTCGGCTGGTCAGCCATGAAATGCAACCTCCTGGTTGTCGCGTCCCTACCTACTACCCATCCTGGGCCGTGAACATTCCCTCCGGTCGGCACCGGTAACGTGCCCGGCTGTGCGCCTCGTCATCGCCCGCTGCAGCGTCGACTACGTCGGCCGGCTGACCGCGCACCTCCCGCTCGCGACGCGGCTGCTCGTAGTCAAGGCCGACGGTTCGGTGCTCGTGCACTCCGACGGCGGCTCCTACAAGCCGCTGAACTGGATGAGCCCGCCCTGCCTGCTGCGCGAGAGTGTCACCGACGGGTCGGCGACGTGGACGGTCACCAACAGGGTCGGGGAGCAGCTGATCATCACGATCGAAGCCGTGCTGCACGACTCTGCCCACGACCTGGGCGTGGATCCCGGCCTGGTCAAGGACGGCGTCGAGGCGCACCTGCAGAAGCTGCTCGCCGAGCACATCCACACGCTCGGCGCCGGTTACCGGTTGGTCCGCCGCGAGTACCCCACCCCGATCGGCCCGGTCGACATCATGGCACGCGACCCGAATGGGGTGGCCGTCGCCGTCGAGATCAAACGCCGCGGTGAGATAGACGGTGTCGAGCAGCTCACCCGCTATCTGGAGTTGCTCAACCGCGACCCGCTGCTCGCCCCGGTGCGCGGCGTCTTCGCCGCGCAGGAGATCAAGCCGCAGGCGCGCACCCTGGCCGAGGACCGCGGCATCGCCTGCCTGGTGCTGGACTACGACCTGCTGCGTGGCATCGACAACATCGAGGACCGGCTGTTCTAGAGCGGGGGCTGTCGGACGGCGCACCGAGTCCCAGGTGCTCGTCCGTATTCTGTACCACGTCTGTATTACGGTGACCGCGACGCACGTCGACGGATCGCCCTGCGGCCACCATACGTTCGTAGTACAGATCCGGGAGGTCCTACCAGCCCCATGTCCTTGGCGACGTCGAGCAGTTGACCGCGCGCTTGTACGGTGGCGCGATGACCGTGACCGCTGCCCCGCCCACCACCTTCGATTCGCTGGATCCGGCCACCGGGTCCGTCGTCGCGGCGTTCCCCGTCGACACCTCCGAGGACGTCGCGGCGGCGGTCGAACGCGCCCGGCCGGCCGCGGACTGGTGGCGCGACCTCGGCTTCGACGGGCGCAAGAAGCGGCTGCGGGCGTGGCGCTCGATCATCGCCTCCCGGCTGGACGAGTTCGCCGAGCTGATCCATCGCGAGAACGGCAAGCCGATCTTCGACGCGATCGGCGAGCTGTCGATCGCGATCGAGCACCTGGACTGGGCCTCGGGTGCGGCTGCGAAGGTGCTGGGGCGCCGCCGCGTCGGATCGGGGTTGCTCGCCATGAACCAGTCCGCGAGCATCGAGTACCTGCCCTACGGCGTCGTCGGCGTGATCGGCCCGTGGAACTACCCGGTGCACACGCCGATGGGCTCGATCTCCTACGCACTGGCGGCCGGGAATGCCGTCGTGTTCAAGCCCAGCGAATTCACCCCGGCGATCGGCAAGTGGTTGGTCGACACCTTCGCCGAGGTCGTTCCGGAACAGCCCGTTTTCCAGCTGGTGACGGGCTTCGGTGCCACCGGCAACGCCCTGTGCACCGCCGGGGTGGGCAAGCTCGCGTTCACCGGCTCGACCGCCACCGGCAAGAAGGTGATGGCCGCCTGCGCACCAACGCTCACCCCGGTCGTCATTGAGTGCGGCGGCAAGGACGCCCTGATCGTGGCCGCCGATGCCGACGTCGGCGCGGCGGTCGACGCTGCAGTGTGGGGCGGCCTGTCCAACGCCGGCCAGACTTGCGCGGGTGTCGAGCGGGTGTACGCGGTGGCCTCGGTGTACGACGAGTTCGTGGCCGGGGTGACCCGGGCAGCCGCCAAGATCCGCGGTGGCGCCGACGCAAGCGCCGACTACGGACCGATCACCATGCCCAGTCAGGTCGAGATCATCCGTCAGCACATCGACGGCGCGATTGCCGACGGTGGGCGCGCGATCGTCGGAGGCGCGGACTCCGTCCATGCGCCTTTCGTGCAACCCGTGGTGCTCGTTGATGTGCCGGAGCATTCCGCGGCCGTGCAGGAGGAGACGTTCGGCCCCACGATCACGATCGCCAAGGTCCGCGATGAGGCCGAGGCGATCGAGCGGGCCAACGCCAGTCGCTACGGGCTGGGCGCGGCGGTGTTCAGCGCCAATCGCGGCCGCGAGATCGCCGAACAGCTCTCCTGCGGGTGCGTCAGCATCAACTCGGCCATCTCCTTCGCGATGGTGCCCGAACTCCCGTTCGGCGGCGTGCGCGACTCCGGCTTCGGCCGCATTCACGGCGCCGATGGGCTGCGCGAGTTCGCCTGGCCACGCAGCGTCACTTCGGTCCGCTTTCCAGCACCGCTGAAGGTGACGACGTTCCAGCATCCGAAGTACGCCCGCGTACTGGTGACCAAGATGGTCCGGGCCCGCTGGGGGCGCAGTCGTTGAGCGATAGTGGTTCGGTGACTGGCTCAGCGGCGGCGAGCGAACCACTATCGGCGATCGGGCAGACTGAGGTCATGACACGGGAGTTCCAGCAGGTCGGGGTTATCGGGCTCGGCACCATGGGCGCCGGCATCGCCGAGGTCTTCGCCCGCAACGGGCTCTCGGTCGTCGGTATCGAGGTCGACGAAGCTGCCGTGGCGAACGGACGCGGCCACCTGGAGAACTCCACCGGCCGTGCGGTGGCCCGCGGCAAGCTGTCCGAACAGGAGCAGCAGTCGCTTCTCGGGCGGGTCACCTACAGCACCGACCTCAACGCGCTGGCCGATGCTGACCTGGTCGTCGAGGCCGTCCCGGAGCACCTCGAGCTCAAGCGCCAGATCTTCACCCAGCTCGACAAGATCTGCAAGGCCGACGCGGTCCTCGCGACAAACACCTCGTCGTTGTCGGTCACCGAGATTGCCGTGGCCACCGGCCGGCCCGGCAAGGTCGTCGGCCTGCATTTCTTCAACCCGGCGCCCGTCATGAAACTCGTCGAGGTCATCCGCAGCGTCGTCACCGAGCAGGACGTCGTCGACGACGTCGAGACGTTTGTGCAGAAACTCGGCAAGGTCGACGTCACCATCGGTGACCGGGCCGGGTTTATCGCCAACGCGCTGCTGTTTGGCTATCTCAACCACGCGGCATCGCTTTACGAGTCGCGCTACGCCAGCCGCGAGGACATCGACGCGGCGATGAAGTTGGGCTGCGGCCTGCCGATGGGCCCGCTCGCCCTGCTGGACCTGATCGGGCTCGACACGTCCTACGAAATCCTCGACACGATGTACAAGCAGTCCCGCGACCGGTTGCACGCCCCGCAGCCGATCTTCAAGCAGATGATGACCGCCGGCCTGCTGGGTCGAAAGAGCGGCCGCGGCTTCTACACCTACGACGCCGAGGGCTCGCCGAACGTTGTCGACGACGCCCTGACCCCGGCCACCGACGCTGCGGTCGAGGGAGCCCGCCCCGTCTCCACGGTCGGCGTCGTGGGCGCGGGGACGATGGCCACCGGCATCGTCGAGGTGTTCGCCAAGGCGGGCTATGACGTCGTCTGCGTGGCCCGCAGTGACGAGAAGGCCGCCAAGGTCGTCGCCGGTGTCACCCGCTCGCTGGAGAAGGGCGTGCAGCGCGGCAAGCTCACCGAGGCCGACCGGGACGCGACGCTGGCCCGCATCAAGGCGACGATGAGCCTGGACGACCTGGCCCGCGTGCAGTTGGTGGTGGAGGCCGTCGTCGAGGACCTGGCGGTCAAGCAGGCGCTGTTCTCCAACCTCGACGACATCTGCGCGCCTGGCACGGTGCTCGCCACCACAACCTCGAGCCTGCCGGTGATCGAGTGCGCGGCGGCAACGTCACGGCCGGGCGACGTCATCGGCATGCACTTCTTCAACCCCGCGGCGATCATGAAGCTGGTCGAGGTGGTGACGACGGTGGCCACCGCGGCTGACGTCGAGGCCACGGCTCTCCAGGTCGCCGGCAAGATCGGCAAGCACGCGGTGCGCTGCGGGGACCGCGCCGGATTCATCGTCAACGCCCTGCTGTTCCCGTACCTCAATGACGCGGTGAAGATGCTCGAAGCGCACTACGCCAGCGCTGATGACATCGACTCGGCGATGAAGGTCGGCTGCGGCTACCCGATGGGTCCCTTCGAACTGCTCGATGTCGTCGGCAACGATGTCTCGCTGGCGATCGAACGCGAGCTCTACCTCGAGTTCCGTGAGCCCGGCTTCGCGCCGGCACCCCTGCTCGAGCACCTGGTCACGGCCGGCCGGCTCGGCCGCAAGACCGGAAAAGGCTTCCGCGATTATTCTTGATCACAGTAGTAGCTGCGGCCACCACGCGATGAGCTCCCCCGCAAGCGGGGGGACCCCCAGCGCGAAGGGACATATCGGCGGGACGGGATAGTGCCTCGTCAGAACCGTCGACAGGCCGATGCCGCTGCGTCGGCCCGGCCGATGGCGACGGTCGGCGAGCGCCGCGAGGACTGGCGCGGCGAGGAGTACGTCATCCGCGGCGTGACGGCGCTCGGCGCCAGCAAGGCCTATCGCTGCCCCGGCTGTGACCAGGAGGTCCGGCGCGGCATGGCGCATCTGGTCGTCTGGCCGGCCTCCGGCTCGCCGGAGAGCGATCGTCGGCACTGGCACAGCACCTGCTGGGCCGCACGTGACCGGCGCTCCCCGGGCGTCCAGCGCAGCCGCTCCGCCCCGCGCTACTGATCGCTCGCGACCGACGGCTCCGGGGCTGGCGGTGTCTCGGCCAGCGTGCGCTCGAGGGCGTCGCCGAGCATGTGGTGCAGGTCCTGCAGGTGCTTGTGCGCCTCGTCGCGCTGCGCGCGCAGGCGCCGGACTTCGGCCGTCGCGTCGTCGACGAGTTGTCGAGCCGTAGCTCGCGCGTCGGCGATCGTCCGGGCCGCGGCGGCGGCGGCGGCTGCGTGCTGCCCGGCCGAGGCGTTCGTTTCAGCGGTGCGGCGCTTGCGCAGGGTGAACTCGAAGTCATCTTCGGCCTGGGTGCAGTGGGCAAGAGACTCCGCATCGCGCCGCTCACGCTCGGCCAGGGCCTCGGCGTCCAGGTGCTTTCGCATGGCCTCGGACTCGGCGGTCACCCGGTCCTCCTCGGACCGGGCCCGGTCGATGCTCACCGCGAGCAATGCCTCGACGTCGGCGCGGTGCTGCTCGGCCTCGGCCAGCCGGCGCTTGAACGTCTCGTCAGCCTCGGCGTGGCGCTGGGTCGCCTCCGCGACGATGTCTTCTGCCTCCGCGGTGGCGGCCGCTCGGGTCCGGGTCGCTGCCTCCGCCGCGCCGGAGCGCATCGCGGTGGCGTCGGTCTGCGCGTCGGTGCGGATCTTCGTCGCCTCGGTCTTGGCCGTCTCGAGCAATCGGCGGGAGCGCTCGTCGACGTTCTGAGGGGTGACGTCCTCGTGGGCGGCACGAAGTTGCCGGCGCAGCGACTCGATCTGGGCCCGCGTGCTGGCCAATTGGGCCGCGAGGTCGGCGCTCCGGCCAGCTATCGCGTCGCGTTCGGCCTGGGCGGCCCGCAGATCGTCGTCCTGCTGCGCGAGAAACCGGTCGACCTGGACCCGGTCGTAGCCGCGCATGGCGGTGGCGAAGCCGGGGTTGGCGTCATTGAGCATGGGAAGGACGTCCGAGGAATCATCCGTAGCCATGGGTCCCATGGTTGCATCCATCGACGCGGCACCCCAACCCGACGGGCAGTCACATCATCTGTCGCGGAAGCGGTTGATCTTGTCGAGGAGCTTGGCGCGCAGGTCCGGGTCGCCCACGCCTAGGCCCTCCTCCGGCGCCAGGCACAGCACGCCGACTTTGCCTTGATGCAGGTTGCGGTGCACATCGTAGGCGGCCTGTCCGGTGTCGGCGAGGGAGTAGACCTTCGACAGCGTCGGGTGGATCGCGCCCCTGCCGATGAGGCGGTTGGCCTCCCACGACTCGCGGTAGTTCGCGAAGTGCGAGCCCACGATCCGCTTGAG
>QHCC01000046.1:0-6260 GCA_003243915.1 Pseudonocardiales bacterium
CGTGCAGCGGCGCGTCGGTGTAGAGCAGCAGGGCCTCGTCGGGCGCGATCCGGCCACCGTCGGCGGCGCTTACCAGCAGGTCGGCGATGGCGCGCGTCATGGTGGTGAGGGTAGTCGGCGCCGTGGCGCGACCAGCAGCCCGGCGACCGCGAGCACGACCAGCGCGCCGCCCGCCGCCTGCCCGAGCGACAGGTGCTCGTCGAGCAGCACCAGGCCGAGGACGACCGCGACGACCGGGTTCACGAAGGCGTAGGTCGACACCGTGGTCGTCGGCAGCCGATCCAGGGCGTACACGTAGCAGGTCATGGCCAGCAGGGATCCCGGCCCGATGAGGTACAGCAGCGCCCACCAGGACTGTGCGCTGACGTGGTCCACCGCGAACGTCAGCTCACCGCGCACCAGTGCGATGACGGTGAGCACGGCGCCGCCGCAGACCAGCTCCATACCGCTCATGAGCAACGGGCGCGACGGAACGGGCAGCCGGGTCTGCAGCGCGGACCCGACGCCCCAGCTCACCGACGCGAGCAGCGCGGCGATAGTCGCCCCGACGGCGACCGGCCCGCTGCCTGCGCCGCTCAGCACGGCGACCCCGACCAGGCCGATAGCGAGCGCCAGCCAGCGGGCCAGCCCGGGCATCCGCCGGGACAGCAGTCCGTCGGCGAGCACCATCCACAGCGGGACCGTGCCGATGAGCAGGGCGGCGATGCCCGAGGGCAGCTTCACCTCAGCCCACGAGACGACGCCGTTGCCGCCGGCCGGCAACATCGCTCCGAGCAGCAGCATCGCGCCCCACTGCCGGCGCCCAGGGCGGTCCCGGGTCCGCTCGGCGCGGCTGCCCGAGTACCAGCCGATCGGCAGCAGGACGGCGCCGGCCACGAGGTAGCGGATGGCCGCGAGTGTGAACGGCGGCATGGTGCGCACCCCGACGCGGATCGCCAGGTAGGTAGAGCCCCACACCAGCCAGACCACCAGCAGGGCCGCCCAGCCTGACCGGCTCGAGCCGGCCACCTCGGCCGGCGCTGCCTTGGTGGTCGTCATCGTCGGGAGCCGCCATCCCGCGGGCATCTCATTCCAGTGCCAGCAACGACGAGGAGCCTCGCATTCCTGCCGAGCTCTGACCATCTCAGGGATCGGCTGCTGCGCCTGGCCTACCAGCTGCCCGTGACCGCTCCTCGGCCGAAGACCCCCACCCTTCTGACCGCATCGACGATTCGTATCGAGCGCCAAATTCAAGATCCACTCGATGGTTCCGTCGACGCGCCGTCCGATGCCATGATGGCCTCATGGCCCTCGTTCGTAGGATTGCTCGTCCACTGCTGGCGTCGATTTTCGTCTACGGAGGTATCGACGCGCTCCGCAATCCTGGATCCAAGACGCCCGGTGCCGAGAAGGTGGTTGGCGCACTGCCGCAACGGCTGGCCGGTGTCTCGAACACTGAGCAGCTGGTCCGGGTCGACGCCGCGGCCAAGGTCGTGGGTGGCCTCGCTCTCGGGCTTGGCAAGTTTCCGCGGCTGGCCGCGCTCGGGTTGGCAGCCAGCCTCATTCCGACGACGGCGGCGGGTCACCGATTCTGGGACGAGGGCGACCCGGCCAAGCGCAAGGCGCAACAGCTGCAGTTCGTGAAGAACACCTCGATCCTGGGCGGGGTGTTGCTGGCCGCGGTCGATACCGCAGGCAAACCCTCGCTCGGATGGCGAGCGCGGCGGATCGCCCGCCGTACCGCCACCAAGGCCCACTCGGCTGCCGCGCTGGCCAGTGACCGTGGCCGCACCGTCGAGGAGTCGGTCCGGCACCTCTTGCCGTCCTGAGAGTTCTCGTAGGCGCAACCGGGTTCGCCGCGTTGCTGCCCGGCCGCCGCGGGGGCCGGGCGGGCTGGCGCGATCAGTGCTTGCCCGGCGTCGCTGACGTGGTGAGCGTGGTCTTTGGACGGACGGGCAACGGCATCGGTGGGCGCGGCGTCTGGGTGAAGTCGAAATCCGTGCTCAGGTCGCCGAGGACGGACGCGTTCTCGCGGACGTCCGGGCGGGGGTCGGGCCGGCCGTCGGTGTGTGGGTCCAGGCGTTGGCCGCCGAGGAAGTCGTCCTCGATGAACTTGTCGTAGGCGTCGAAGGACAGC
Source organism: Pseudonocardiales bacterium (assembly GCA_003243915.1). GTDB lineage: Bacteria > Actinomycetota > Actinomycetes > Mycobacteriales > Jatrophihabitantaceae > QHCC01. The sequence goes on from QHCC01000046.1 coordinate 2,117, forward strand.
ACCTGGTGGTCGACCAGTCCCTTCTTCGCGTACGGGCTGATCACGATGCCCGGTACGCGCAGGCCGTAACCGTTCTGATCGACCGACGGCGGGGCGACGTGGTCGTAGAAGCCTCCCCAGTCGTCCCAGCCCAGGAAGATCGCCGTCGAGGACCAGTCCGGCCCGGCCATCACGGCATTGACCAGGCTCGTCACGTAGGCCTGCCCGTCGCTGACCGCTCCCGGCGGGTGCTCGCTGACCGCGCCCGAGGGGACGACCCAGCTGACCGACGGCAGCGTGCCGCGCTTTGCGGCGTCGTAGAAGTGCGACACGGAGGTGATGTTGCCGTCCTGCCCGTCGGCGTGCACCGTGTCGAAGTAGGGCAGCGGGTTCCAGATGCCCGGCGTCTTCGCGTCCTGCTTGGTCGCGGCGCACGACAGGGCGGTGTCATCCGCGCAGTCCGGCTCGGTCCCCGCCACGACGTAATAGCCCCACGACACTGCCTGCTTGTGCAGCAGGTAGGTCAGGTCCGTCCAGGCGTAGATCGGGTCCTGGCCGGCCTGCTTCGCCTTCTTCGGCGGACGGCCCGGATCCTCGAGCTGATTGGTGCAGCTGCCCGGATTGTTGTGCTGAGTGCACAGCGCGGACCACTCCGAGACCATGAACAGATGCGCCGGCAGGCTCCAGGAGGCATTCGGCTCGAACATGTGGTCCTGCAGCACGTAGTTCGAGGCGTAGGACCAGTAGTTCGGGATGTCGGACTGGGTGTGGTAACCAAGGACGTCCGGTGTCGTGGAGTTCGTGCAGCCTGGGTCGTTCGGGTTCTTGCAGGCGTGTTTCGCGCTGGCGAGCTGGCCGAGGTAACCGTCCATCTTCCCGCCGTCGATGTCAGCCGTGGCGTTGGCCTGACCGTGCGGTCCACCGCCGTTCACGTCGGCATGATCGACGAAGGGCCGCACGCACGGCCGCCCTGGGGCAGCGGGCAGGCAGACACTCGGCGCGCCGTTGGCCATCGGGATGCCGGCCGCCCCCGGGTAGGTGCCGAAGTACGTGTCGAACGAGCGATTCTCCTGCATGATCACGACCACATGCTTGATCTTGTGGATACCGTCCGTGCCGCTGGGCGCGCCGGAGGCGGGACGGCTCGAGAGGGCCCCGGACGTACCTGTCGACCGAACCCGGACCGAGCCCGTGCACGCGCCGGCCAGCAACACCACCGATGCGAGCAACACCCAGCTGCGCCGGCGCATGATCACCTCTCCGGGACGACTCTGCATTGCTGTCATGACAGCAGCGCCGCGTTCGGTTCCCACGTCGATTGTGTCAGCGTTCGGTGAGCATCCCGGCGTGGGATGCCCGCTGTTGCCTGATGGCGATGGCGAGGCCCCCGGTCGCGGCGATCGTGGCTAGTGCGCCGGCGAGCGTCATGGCGCGGTTGGCGCCAAGAAGTGTCACGAGGGGGGCCGCCGCGGCGGTGCCGACCCCGACTGCGGTTTGCAGGACGGCGCCGGCGGCGGCGAAGGCCTGGCCGCGTTGCTCGGCCGGGGTGTGGTCGGCGATGAGCGCGTTCTGGGCGACGTTGTCCAGGCCGTTGCCCACCCCGCCCAGCCCGGCGGCGCCAAACGCCACAGCCAGGTTGGGCGCCAGGCCGATGCCGGCGATGCCGAGCCCGGTGAGCAGATTGCCGGTGGCGAGTGCGGCTTGGGTGTGCCGGGGGGCGAGTCGAGGCAAGAGCTGCACGCCCAGCAGACCTCCGGTCCCCCAGATGGTGAGGTAGAGGCCGTACCCGGCCGGACTGGCGCCAAGCTGGTTGATGAAGCGGAAGGGCGCGGCGACGTTGTCGACGACAGCACAGCCGATCGCGATGGCGGTGACCAACAGCGCCACCCGCAACACGGGGGATCGCCACAGCAGCCTGAAACCGCCGCCGAGGTCGCGGCCGGCTGTTCGTCGCTCCGGGGCCGACGAGGGGCGGCGCCGGGCCCGCACAAGGGCGGCGGCACCGGTCAGTACCGCGAAGCTGCCGGCGTCGAGCAGCAGGGCACTCGTGACGCCGAATGTGCCCGTGATCAGGCCGCCGACGACAGGACCGATGATCCAACCCAGGCTGCTGCCCGTGGCCAGCCGCGCGTAGCCGCGCGCCGACTCACCCTCGCCGGTGATCGCCGGCACGAGAGCGGCGGTAGCCGGGCGGACGAACACCGAGCAGGCGAACAGGGCAGTGAAGAAGGCCACCGTCATCCAGGGCGCGGCCACCAACGCCAGCGGCACGGCCAGGAGGGCCTGACCGGCCAGAGCGATGACCAGGACTCGGCGAGTCTCGAAACGATCGACGACGAACCCGGCTACAGGCGCCAACAGCACGACCGGGACCAGCTCGCCGGCAAGCAGTACGGCGACCCAGCCACTGCCGGCGGGGCGAAGCCGTAGCAGGAGTGCAACCAGTGCTGCCGCGTCCCCGGCGGTCGAGACGGCCAGGCCGACCGCGAGCACCGCCAGATCCCGCCGGCCGGTCAAGCGTGTCATGACGCCGACAAGCCTAGGTGATCAAGTCCCGCTCTGCAGCGGTGTACCGGTGCACGAAGGGTTTGTGTCCCGGCTGCCGACGTGCGAAATGCCGCGCGCTGAACATGGCTCGGCCGGTAACCTCGAGTCCCCCGATACGAGGTCGCCTGTGGCTGTGATTCCCCAGCAACTGTTCAGCTCTGCGGCCGCTTGCTACGCCCGTTACCGGACCGGGTATCCACCGCAGGACGTGGCCGCACTCGCACACCGCCTTGGCCTGGACCACACCCAGACGGTGATCGACGTCGGGTGCGGCACCGGCCAACTAGCCATCCCGATGGCCCAACACGCTCGGTCGGTCATCGCGATCGATCCCGTTGCAGAGATGCTCTCTCTAGGCCGACAAGCCGCACAGGCAGCCCATACCGACAACATCACCTGGCTGCTCGGTGACTCGAGCGACCTGGACACGCTCGTCGCGCCCGGAGCCCGCGTCGCGACGTTCGCCGCATCGTTTCACTGGACCGACCGTCCCGCGGTCCTCCGCGTCCTGGACAGACTGCTCGAGCCCACCGGCTCGATCGTCACCATCAACGACGACCTGAGCGATGCGGAGCGACCCGACTGGGACCGAGCCATCACCGAGCTGCGCGCGCACTACCTGGGCGACGATCACACCGCGGCGACTGCGCCCTACACCGACCCAGCCGAGGGCCACCGAGCCGTGCTCAGCAACTCGCCGTTCTCCGACATCCAGGGCGTGACCTGGCACTGGACGAGACAACTGACGGTGCAAGACGCCGTGGGACTTCAATTCACCTACTCGTTCTCGACGCCTGCACTTTTCGCGGACCGCGCCGCGGCATTCGCCAAGGACGCTCGGGCCGCCATCTTGGCCCTGCACCCCAGCGGATGGGTCACTGAGCCATTCCGCGTACAAGTCCTCATCGCATTCCGGCCCCAGCCTTGATGCCGACAGGGACTGAGGGCAAGCCCTCAAGCGCCGACCACACGTGCCGGTGAGCCAGTGCAGCTCACCGAGCGGCTACCGGCCCGAAGGTGAGCCGGGGGCGGCGGCGGGGTAGAAGCCCGGACCCCCCCACGACCCGCCAGTAACTCTGCGACGATGCCGGGCATACCACCGACGGGAGCACGCCCATGTGGGGACGCAAGAAGCAGAAGGACGAGCCGGCCGCCCAGGCATCGATCGAGACCGCCGCTCCGGCGTCCTACTGGGCGACGCACGCCGAACCTGACGCGTCCGCACCGTCGCCGCGGGTCGACCAGCACGAGGGCGGCCAGGCAGCGCTACCGGCCGTCGGCACCGCGCTCATCGTCAACGGCAAGCCGGTAGACCCCGAGTCCCCCGAGGGACGATCGATGCTCGCCCTGATGGCGCACGCGCCGAAGGGCACCTCGGTCACCCGCACCACGATCACCGTCAACGGCAGGGAGATCGATCCGGACTCGCCCGAGGGGCGCCAGCTGCAGGCCGTCGCCTCGGGTGAACAGGCCTACGCGTTGCCTGCCGACGACCAGGACGGGGCGGCCAAGTACGTGTTTTCCGGGACGGCAGGTCGGGAACAGCTCACCGAGCTGCTGCCGTTCATCGAGAAGCACCGCCGTCACGAGATCACCGACGCCGAGCTCGAGGCGGCGC
>QHCC01000046.1:6331-11754 GCA_003243915.1 Pseudonocardiales bacterium
GGCGGCGAATGCAGGCGTCACCGCAGCCGGCACCCGAGGAGGCGCCGGTCAAGTGCGCGTACATACGCAACGGATCACGCCGGCGAGCGCATCTATATGAGAGGAGGGAGCCTCATGGAGATGGACGACACGCTCACTGAGCTGATGAACACCTCGGGCGGGCGCTTGCTGCGGCTGGCTTACCAGCTGACCCATGATCGTTCCACAGCGGAGGACCTCGTTCAGGAGGCGTTGATGCAGGTATATCGAAGCTGCGGCGCCGCGCGCCCGGCATCGCGCACGGTGAGGCCTATGTACGGCGCGCCGTGGTCAACGAGTACCTGCGCCGCCGCCGGCTGCACTCGAGCGGCGAGCTCGTCACCGCCGACGTGCCCGAGACAGCTGGCGGCGCGAGCTTCGACCAGAGCGTCGTCGACCGCGACGCCATGTGGCAGGCGCTGGCCGCACTGCCACCGCGACAGCGCGCAGTGCTGGTACTGCGCTACTACGAGGCGCTGCCCGACGCACAGATCGCGTCGCTGATCGGTGCGAAGGACGCGACGGTGCGCAGCCTGGCCGCGCGGGCGTTCGAGACATTGCGCAACAGCGAGTTGCTCGTATCGCCGGCCACGAAGGAGAGCACAGGATGAACATCGAGGACCGCCTTCGCGACGTGATGATCGCGCACGAACACGAGGCACCGGGGCTCGCGCAGTTCATGGCTGAGCGCGCACTGCCCGGATCAGCGCCCAGGCGCGAGCACCGAGCCTGGTTCGCCGGCGCGGCGGCCGCCTGCGTGCTGGCGGTCGCGGTGGTGCTGGCAATGGTGGCCGCGCCGAGAGCGCACCAGCGTCAGGCAGCCGCACCGCCGACCCGGCCGGTGTCGGCGTCAACGTCGCCGGCTCTCGCGTGCCCGGGCAGGAGCCAGCAGCACCTCGTGCTCAACCCGTCGGACTACTGGGTTCCCGCCCAAGCACAGGGCGTGGATGCGCGGCAGCGGTTGGTACCGAATCGGACCCCGGCCCACGTCGTCGTGTGTGCATACCTGCAAGGCCCGGCGCTGACGGGGCACAAAGAGCTCCGCGGCGACCTGGCCACCGTCACTGCCGCCCTTACCTGGACGCCGCCGTCTCGGCTGCACCCACTGGCATGCACTGACGTCCTCCTCATCACCGATGCCGACAACTACCTGGTCGGCCTCAGCTATGCGAGCGGCATGATCTGGGTGGCCGCGCCCGGCAATCACTGCGCCGGCAGCTCGAACGGGCAGTTCACGGTCGACCAGTCAGCAGCTGTCCTTGCATCGTCCTGGTACAAGTCCGGAGCGGCGACCGCCCCCGCAACCGCGCCGTGCGATGCCGCCGGCCGCCTCGGCCAGGAACGCGCGATGGTGCCAGCGGCTCCGACGTCGCTCACCATCTGCCACTCGACTGTCGGCAACATCGGCCACGTCTCGACGAAGACCGTCACCGCGGGCTTCGAGCCGCTGAGCCGGGCGCTCAACTCTCTGCCCACGACCCCTGCTGCCGGCTCGTGCGACCCGACGACGCCGGACCGCAGTTACGGCGAGTCCTACCACCTGATCTTCCACTATGCGGCGGGGCCGCCGGTCGAGGTGGATCTCGCGCCGCAATGCCCTCCTTCGGTGACCAACCTCTGGCTACAGTCGACTGACTCCACGACGATTGTGCCGTTGGTGCGCCAGCTGCTCACCGGACGCTGAGAGGCCAACCCGGGGCGCCGGTCAGATGGCGGCGAATGCAGGCGTCACCGCAGCCGGCACCGCCCCCGTAGCGGCGCAGCGCCGCGCGAACTCCACCAGCCCGTCGAGCTGGCGCGGGCCCAGCGAGAAGTCCAGGGTGCGGAAGTAGGTGGCCAGGGTGGCGGCGTCGAAGACCTCCCACCGCGCGGCCTGCGCGGCGACCTCCTCGACGTGGGCCAGGGCGTCGTCGCGGCTGCGCACGAACGCGTTGTGGACGTCCTTGACCAGACCGGGATTCGCCTCGGCGTAATCGCGCCGCACGGCCCAGACGGCGAAGACCATCGGCAACCCGGTCCACTGGCGCCACACCTGACCGAGGTCATAGACGTCCAGGCCGTGCCGCGGAGCGTCGTAGGTGGCCCGCAGCGCGGCGTCGCCGATCAGCACCGCGGCGTCGGCCTCCAGCAGCATCGTCGTCAGGTCCGGGGGGCAGGCGAAGTAGTCCGGCGCCACGCCGTGCACCTCGGCCAGCCACATCCGGGCCAGCAGCACCGACGTGCGCGAGGTGGAGCCGAGCGCGACCCGGCGGCCCTCCAGATCGGCGAGCGGCACCTGGCTGACCAGGTTCACCGAGAGCACCGGGCCGTCGGAGCCGACGGCGAGGTCGGGCAGCAGCAGCAGGTCATCGGCGTTGCGCAGGTATTCGACCAGCGAGATCGGGCCGATGTCGAGTTCGCCGGCGACCAGCATGTCGTTGAGACGGTCCGGGGTGTCCTTCGTCAGCTCGACGTCGAGCAGCGCGCCGGAGCGCACCAGCCCCCAGTAGATCGGCAGGCAGTTGAGGAACTGGATGTGGCCCACCCGGGGACGCGATGCCGTGGCCACCTCTCGACGCTACGCCGTGCCGAATTGCGTCAGCGAGAGCGTGTTGCCGTCGGGGTCGGCGAACCAGGCGACCTTGTCGCCGCCTGGCGTCGTCCACACTCCCCGCTCGTCCTGGTCCATTGCGTCATAGCGGGTGAACACGACGCCGCGGGCCGCGAGCGCGCCGATGCTCGCGGCGACGTCGACCACTCGCCAGCCCAGGACGGTGTGCGGCGCGGGCCTCAGTTCGGCCACCGCGGTGACGCGCAGCATCGTGCCATTCGCATCGAAGACACAGGCGAACGGGCTCTGTTCGACGACGTCCAACCCGAGCACGTCGCCATAGAACTCCCGTGCCCGCGCCAGATCAGTAGACGCCGCGAATGCGACGAGCTCCGAACCGGTCAGCATCGCGTCCTCCTCAAGGCTGGTGCGGCAACGGTAGTCGCGGCGCCTGGATAGGGTCGGTGCCGTGCCAGCGGACCTCGAACTCGCCGGGTCGCTGGTGCGCGCGGCTGCTGAGCTGGCCTCGGCGATGCTGCGCGACGGGTTGAGCACCGAGCACAAGACATCGGTCTCCGACGTCGTGTCCGCCGCCGATCACGCCGCAGAGGAACTCGTCGTGACGCGGCTGCGCGAGCACCGTCCCGGCGACGGGCTGGTCGGGGAGGAGGGCACGAATCAGCCCGCCGAGCGCACCTGGTTCATCGACCCGGTCGACGGCACCTACAACTTCCTCTCCGGCCTGCCGCTGTGGTGCTCGGCCCTGGCCCTCACCGACGCGGACGGTCTGGTGCTCGGTGCCGTGTACCACCCGGCCGCCGACGAACTGTGGCTCGGCGGGCGCGGCCACCCGACGACCTGCAACGGGAACCCCGTGCCCACGCTCACCGAGCGCCCCCTCGCCGCCGTCTCCGTCGCGAGCTACCTGCATCCGACGACGCTGCCTGACGCCGGGGCCCGCGTCCCGCTGCTGCGCGTGGTGCAGGGTGCCGCCACGGTGCGCATGCTGGGCTCGGGCTCGATCGAGTTGGCCGCCGTTGCCGCCGGACGCCTCGGTGCGTCGGTTCAGCTGGACTCGTTGGATTGGGACTGGCTGCCCGGCATCGCGCTCGTCGAGGCTGCCGGCGGAGTGAGCGCTGTCCTGGCGGCCGCCGGGCATCGCTGGCACGTTGCCGGCTGCGCACAGGCAGTCACGGAGATCAGTGCCTTGATACGCGCGGCGAGCTCACCCAGCTAGGGTCCCGCGGGACACTAGCGCGACGCAGCCGAACAGTTGCGGTGCCGGCGACGTCCATGACAACCCCGGCCGGTGAGCATCGGGATGAGGACGAACCAGACGATTGCCCCCGCCGCCGCGATCGGGACCAACACGCTGACCGCGGCGACCAGCACCAGCGCTGCGGCGACCCGGCCGATAGCCGACGCGGGCAGGTAACGCTGCCAGTCGCGGGGCTGCGGGGGGAGCGTCTTGGTCAGCGAAACCGGGTCGGGTGCGGCCGGGTGCGGCGCGGGCAGGTCGAGGAACAGCACGTCCAGCTCGTCGCGGGTGCGGGCCACGACAGCCTGGGCGTAGCGCTCGCCGTACTCGTCGGCGTCGAGGCGGCCGGCCTGCAGATGCGCGTCGAGCGCGTCGCAGGACGCCTCGCGCTCCTGATTACCGATACGCAGTGGCGGCGTCGTCACGCCCGAGGATGTGCTCACCCACCCAGGATGCGCTGCGCCCCGGCCACAATCCAGTGTCACTTGTCATCGCCGGCAACAGGCACAGCGCCCGCTCAGCCGGCGTCGTCGTCGCCGGAGAGCTTCTCGTCCAGTTCCGCGCGGCCCTCGCGGTGCGCGTTGATGCGCTGCTCGATGTTGGCGGCAAAGCGGGCCCGCGGGACGGACAGCAGCACGAACGACAGCGGCACCGACAGCGCCACCGCGACCAACGCGCCGACGAAGCCGTGCAGGCCGGCGAGGGTGACCAGACCCCACAGCGCGAGGAATAGACCGAAGCGCAGGATCGTGTACAGCCACATCGACCCCATCCAGCCGCTGAAGGACGGCGGCTGGGCCGGTCGCGGCTCGGTCATGCCCAGACGGCCTGAGGTACGGCGCGGCGCTGCACGAGAGGGATGGGCCCGTCGTACTCGCGAATGACCTGGTAGCGGGTGTTGCGCTCGCGCGGGGTGAACCCGGCGTCGCGGATCAGGGCGAGCAGGTCGTCGCGGGTCAGCTTGTCCGGGGTACCGAACCCGTCGGCGTCGTGGGTGATCTTGTACTCGACCACCGAACCGTCCATGTCGTCGGCGCCGAAGTTCAGCGCGAGCTGCGACGTGGACAGCCCGTGCATCACCCAGAACACCTTGACGTGGTCGAAGTTGTCGAGCATCAGGCGGCTGACCGCGAACGTCTTGAGCACGTCGGCGGGCTGCGCCATCGGCAGGTGCGACAGCCGGTTGTTGTCGTTGTGGAACCGCAGCGGGATGAAGACCACAAAGCCGCCGGTCTCGTCCTGCAGTTCGCGCAGCCGCATGACGTGATCGACGCGGTGCCGCGGCTCCTCGATGTGCCCGTAGAGCATTGTCGCCGGTGTGCGCAGCCCCTTGCTGTGCGCGAGGCGGTGGATGCGCGACCAGTCCTCCCAGTGGGTGTGGTGATCGACGATCTGCTTGCGCACCTCCCAGTCGAAGATCTCGGCGCCGCCGCCGGTGAGCGACTCCAGGCCGGCATCCATCAGCTCGTCGAGGATCTCGTCGGCGGACCGGCCGGAGATCGTTTCGAAGTAGTGCACCTCGGTGGCGGTGAAACACTTCAGCGCGACGTCGGGCAGCGCCGCCTTCAGCTCGCGCAGCACCCGCGGGTAGTACTTCCACGGCAGCGTCGGGTGCAG
>QHCC01000047.1 GCA_003243915.1 Pseudonocardiales bacterium
CGCAAGAACCGCCGCAACGATCCCGATCGCCTGGCGATGAACAAGTTCTGCCCGAACTGCGGCAAGCACACCGAGCACCGCGAGACGCGCTAGGCACCACCCATGCCCCACCGCGCCCGGCAGCACGTCGGACGCCAGCCGAGATGGCCGTGACATGGTGTCGCGAAAAGCCGGTTCGGCACTACGCTGCCTCCACAGGCAGGTAGGGGTGAGCGGGCATGATCGAGGACGCCGAGGCAGCGGAGGTGGTCGAGCCGGCTGCCGACGGGCGGCGGTTGCGCTGGACCGAGCACCGGGCCCGTCGCCGCGCGGCCTTCGTCGATGCGGGCGCGAGTGCTGTCGACATCCACGGCCCCGAGGCCAGTGCCGAGCAAATCGCCGAGGCCGCCGGCGTCAGCCGAACCGTGCTGTACCGCTACTTCCGCGACCGGGAGGATCTGCGCCAGGCGATCGCCGACCAGGCCGTCGCCACCGTGGTCGCCAGCGTGCTGCCGAAGCTGCAGCTGACCGCGGACTCGACACCGCGCCAGGTCATCACCTCCGTCGTCGAGGTGATCATGGGCTGGTTGGACGGGCATCCCAACCTCTATTACTTCCTGCGCGACCGGCGCAGCGGCTCGTCACTGGAGGCTGTTGAGAACACCCTCGCCGATCAGGTGGCCGCGCTGCTCAAGATGTTCCTGATGTACTTCGGAATCGACGCGGAGAAGGCCGAGCCCGGCGCATACGGCATCGTCGGATTCGTCGAATCCAGCGGATCGTGGTGGCTCGCTCGACGCACGATGTCGCGGGAGAAACTGACCGACATCGTGTGCGACGGGGTGTGGTACCTGATCGAGGGCACGACCCGCGCCAACAACGTCATCATCGGCTACGACGACCCGCTGCCCCTCGAGGCCCTCGGCCGGCATCCCGCTGCGCAGGAGGTCACGTGACCAGCCCAGACACGCAGGGCAACCCCGCCGCCGACGGCGACGGCTACGCCGGCCCGGCAGAACTTCTCGCAGCCGACGCCACGATTGCCGTGTCGGTCACGCTGCGCGGTCACTTCGACCCGATCAGCGGTTCGTACAACTGGTACGGCCGGATCGACGCCAGCCCGCAGGTCGCGACACTGATGAACTCCGGCGCCCGCACGGTGGTGCTGCGCACGCCGCACTCCGAGGTACCCACGACGCTGTCCGACGTCGACCCGTGGGGGCGCCCGCGCGTCTCGGGCTTCGGGGCCGCGCCGTTCCACGTGCTGAACACGCTGCACGGGCAGGAGGGGCAGGACTGACGCGGAGCGGTTAGCGTCACCACCATGGCCCTCGACCAGTCCTTCGTCGGACGCGTCTACCCGCCCACCGCGCCCTACGAGGTGGCCCGCGAGAAGATCCGCGAGTTCGCTGACGCCATCAACGATCCCAACCCGGCCTACCGCGACCCCGCCGCGGCGCGGGCACTCGGGCACGACGACGTGATCGCCCCGCCGACGTTCGCGATCGTCGTGACCCTCCCGGCCGGCCACCAGGTAATCGACGATCCCGACCTCGGCATCGACTATTCGCGCGTGGTTCACGGAGAGCAGCGCTTCGAGCACGTCCGACCGGTGCGGGCCGGCGACGTGCTGCAGGTGGTGGTCTCTGTCGACGACATCCGCTCGGCCGGCGGAAACGACCTCGTCAGCACGCGGGCCGAGGTGAGCACGGTCCACGGCGAGGCGGTGCTGACCGCGTTCGGCACGCTGGTCGCGCGGGGGACGACGTGAGCGGCGTCGAGGTGGGCACCGAACTGCCGGCCCAGGACTTCCCGATCACCCGACGCGACCTGGTGCGCTACGCCGGCGCGTCGCGTGACTTCAACCCGATCCATTGGAACGAGCGGGTGGCCAAGTCCGTCGGCCTGCCCGACGTGATCGCGCACGGCATGTTCACGATGGCCTCGGCCATCCGCGTCGTCACGGACTGGGCCGGCGATCCGGGGGCGGTGATCGAGTACGGCGTGCGGTTCACCCGTCCCGTGGTCGTGCCCGATCCCGACGGTGCGACCCTGCACGTCCGCGGCGCGGTTCGCGCGGTCCGCCCGGACGGGCTGGTCGAGGTCGACCTGACCTGCACCGTCCAGGGCCAGACGGTCCTGGCCAAAGCGCGCGCGCTCGTGCGCCTCCGCGACGGCGGCGGCGCGCAACCGGGCCGCGCGTGAGCGCCCGGCTCATCCAGCGCCGCGCGTCGCGTGTCTGGTGCGTCCTGCTCGCTACGGTGCTCGTCGGCTGCACCAGCGTCATCAACGGATCGCCGGCCACCTGGCGTGCGCAATCGCGCTCACCCGCCGGTTCGGCGCCCGCACAGGTGCCCGGATCCGGGGCCCCGAGCGGCACGAGCTCTGCGCCCGCCGGCGGCTGCCCGGCCTCCTACGCCGCACCGGACCCGAAGCGCCCCAAGGTCGCACTCGACTTCATGTTCAGTGCTGATCTGAGCACCGTGCGCGGCACGGAGCACATCTCGTTCACACCGGACAAGCCGATCACCGAGCTGATCTTCCGGCTCACCGCGAACACCGTCCCCACGGTGGCCGCCGGTAACAAGATCGTCGTCGAGTCGGCCGCGGCTGACCACGGTGGCACAACGGCGACGTACACCCGCTCCGGCGCCGACCCGTCGACCCAGGGCGGCTTGCTGCACATCCCCTTCGCGCGACAGATCGCGGCCGGCACAACCGTCAACGCCGACATCGCCTTCACGATCACCATCGGTGCCGAGTCGTTCGACCGGTTCGGCCGGGCCGGGGACGGCGCTGCGCGCTACGCCTGGATCGGCACGGGCCAGCCCCTGCTCGCGTGGGAGCGCGGCGTCGGCTGGCACGCCGAGGACCTGATCCAGTTCACTGCCGAGAGCGCCACCAGCGAGGCGATGGACACCGCGCTGGTCGTGGCGGCCCCCCCGAACGACACCGTGATCATGTCCGGCGATCCCAGCGACCCGCCCGTGGCGGCAAGTGGCAATCGGACGTGGCGCTCGCACATCGCAGCCGCGCGCGACGTCAGCGTGGCGGTCGGCCCGTTCTCGGTGTCGGACACCGTCGTGCAGGGCGTGCACCTACGACTCGGCGCCTATACGGACAAGCTGCGTGACCAACTCGTGCCCGAATTCCAGCGGGCCATCACCAAGCTCGCCGCGCAGTTCGGCCCGTTCCCCTTCCCGTCGCTGTCGGTGGCGCGGCTGCCCGCCCAGGGCGGCGGCATCGAGTACCCCAGTTCGATCCTGATGCTGGACGGCTCGCGGCTCGTCGCGGTGCACGAGACCGCGCACCAGTGGTTCTACGCGATG
>QHCC01000048.1 GCA_003243915.1 Pseudonocardiales bacterium
CCGTCGATGATGATGTCGCCCTCGTCCATCAGCCCGACGAGCTCGTCGATCACCTTGCCGGTGATGCCCGCGGGGATCATCACCCAGGCCACCCGCGGCTTGTCCAGCGCGGCGACGAAGTCCGCCAGGGTGAGCGCGCCGACCGCGCCCTCCTTCTCCAGCTCGCCGACCACGTCGGCGCTCACGTCGAACGCGACGGCGGTATGCCCATCGCGCATGACCCGCCGCACGATGTTGGCACCCATCCGGCCCAGGCCGATCATTCCGAGCTGCATGAGGACTCCTGACGACTTCGGTAACGGCGGATGAGTGCGTTGGTGGAACTGTCGTGCGCGAGCTCGGGTTCCTCAGCTGATGACAGCTCGCCGGCGACCTGCCTGGCCAGCACCTTGCCCAGTTCGACGCCCCACTGGTCGAAGGGGTTCACATCCCACACGGTGCCCTGCACGAAGACGCTGTGCTCGTAGAGCGCGACGAGCGTGCCCAGCGCACGCGGTGTCAGGCGGTCGAGCAGCAGCGTGTTCGACGGTCGGTTGCCCTCGAAGACACGGTGCGGGACCAGCCACTCGGGCGTGCCCTCCGCCGCGACCTGTTCGGCGGTCTTGCCGAAAGCCAGCGCCTCGGTCTGGGCGAACACGTTCGCGGTGAGGATGTCGTGGTGCTCGCCGAGCGGGTTGAGCGAGTGGGTGAAGCCGATGAAGTCGCACGGGATCAACTCGGTGCCCTGGTGGATGAGCTGGTAGAAGCTGTGCTGCCCGTTGGTGCCGGGCTCACCCCAGTAGACCGGCCCGGTGGCGTAGTCGACGGCCGCGCCGCCCAGCGTGACGTGCTTGCCGTTGGATTCCATCGTCAGCTGCTGCAGGTAGGCGGGGAACCGTTTCAGGTACTGATCGTAGGGCAGCACCGCCTGCGTCTGGGCGCCGAAGAAATCGGCGTACCAGACCGTCAGCAGGCCCAGCAGCACCGGCAGGTTCGCCTCGACGGGTGCGGTGCGAAAGTGCTCGTCCATTGCGTGGAAGCCGGCCAGCAGCTCTCGGAAGGCGTCCGGCCCGATGGCGATCATCGTGGACAAGCCGATCGCGGAATCCATCGAGTAACGCCCGCCGACCCAGTCCCAGAAGCCGAACATGTTCATGACGTCGATGCCGAACGCCTCGACGGCCTCGGCGTTGGTCGAGACTGCGACGAAGTGCTTGGCGATCGCGGACGGGTCACCGCCGAGCGCCGTGAGCGTCCAGTCCCGGGCGCTCGCCGCATTGGTCATCGTCTCGAGTGTGGTGAACGTCTTCGACGAGATGATGAACAGCGTCTCGGCCGGATCGAGGTCCCGGGTGGCCTCCACGAAGTCGGTGCCGTCGACGTTCGAGACGAACCGGAAACTCAGTTCGCGGTCGCTGTAATGCCGCAGCGCCTCGTAGGCCATCACCGGCCCGAGGTCCGAGCCGCCGATCCCGACGTTGACGATGGTGCGGATCGCCTTGCCGGTGTGCCCGAGCCAGCGACCCCGGCGCACCCGGTCGGCGAACTCACCCATGCGGCCGAGCACCTCGTGCACCGCGGGGACGACGTCGATCCCGTCGACGGCGATCCGCTCGCCCTTGGGCGCGCGCAGCGCGACGTGCAGGACGGCGCGGTCCTCGGTCGCGTTGATCCGCTCCCCCGCGAACATGGCGGCGATGCGCTCGCGTAACCCGGACTCCACTGCCAGCTGCACGAGCAGCCCGATCGTCTCGTCGGTGATGCGGTTCTTGGAGTAGTCGAGGTAGATGCCCTCCGCCTCGAGGGTCAGCCGCTCGCCGCGCCCTGGGTCGCGTGCGAACAGGTCCCGCAACTCGGTGCCGCCGATTTCGGCATGGTGTTCCCCCAATGCCACCCAGGCCGGACGAGCAGTCAGCGGGATCGGATTCGCGAGCGCCATGTGCCATCCCTACCAGACCCCCGCCCACCCCCGCACGGCCAGGCCGCTGTCCTCGGACCGATAGCCTCTGCAACGTCAACCGCGCGGCAGACTGGGGATTGTGACGTGAGAAGCGAGCGGCCCCGGCTGTCCGTCATCGGCACCGGCTATCTCGGTGCCACCCACGCCGTCTGCATGGTCGAACTGGGCTATGACGTCATCGGTCTGGACATCGACGAGGCGAAGATCGAACGGCTGCGTGCCGGCGAGATCCCGTTTTTCGAACCCGGGCTGCCCGAGCTGCTGGCCAAGCACATCGACGGCGGCAGGCTGCGTTTCACCACCTCCTACCCGGAGGTGGCCGAATTCGCCGACGTCCACTTCGTGTGCGTCGGAACGCCGCAGCGCAAGGGTGAGCTCGCCGCCGACATGACCTACGTCGACGCGGCCTTCAGTTCGCTGGCCCCCCACCTGACGCGCAAGGTTCTGGTCGTCGGCAAGTCGACGGTGCCTGCGGGCACCGCTGCGCGGATGGAATCGCTGCTTCTCGACCTCGCTCCGAACAAGGACGTCGAGCTGGCGTGGAACCCGGAGTTCCTGCGCGAAGGCTTCGCGGTCGAGGACACCCTGCGACCCGACCGGCTCGTCTTCGGCGTGCACTCCGCCTGGGCCGAACAGCAGCTCCGTGCCGCCTTCGCCCCGGTGCTCGAGACGGGCACGCCGGCCGTCGTCACCGACTTCGCCACCGCCGAGCTCGTCAAGGTCGCGGCGAATTCCTTTCTGGCCACCAAGATCTCGTTCATCAACGCGATGGCCGAAGTGTGCGAGGTGACCGGCGCCGACGTCACGAAGCTGGCCGAGGCAATCGGCCACGACGCGCGCATCGGGCGCCGCTTCCTCAACGCCGGGCTGGGTTTCGGCGGCGGTTGCCTGCCCAAGGACATCCGCGCGTTCATCGCGCGCGCCGGTGAGCTGGGCGTCGACCAGGCGGTGTCGTTCCTGCGGGAGGTGGACGAGATCAACCTGCGTCGCCGGGTCCGCACGGTCGAGATCGGGCTGGACCTCGTCGACGGCTCCTATCACGGCACGCACGTCGCGGTGCTCGGCGCAGCCTTCAAGCCGAACTCCGACGATGTCCGCGACTCGCCCGCGCTGGACGTGGCCGCCTCGATCGGGCGGCGCGGCGGCACCGTGGTCATCTACGACCCCCACGCGATGCAGAACGCGCGGCGCATGCATCCGGAGCTCACCTACGTCGAGTCACTGATCGAGGCGGTCACCGGCGCCGACGTGATCATGCTGTTGACCGAGTGGGACGAGTTCAGGGCGATGTCGCCGGAGCGGATCGGCGCGCTGGTCGCGCACCGCAACCTCGTCGACGGCCGCAACGTACTCGACCCGGTGCAGTGGCGCGCCGCGGGCTGGCTCTACCGCGCCCTCGGCCGTCCCTAGCCCGCGCTCCGTCTCCCCGTTGAGTGATTCTCAGCTGGTGACGTCCTTGCGGTCGAAGCGTAGCCAGGCGATCGCGAAGAACACCGCCGCGTAGATCAGCGCCACACCGGTGCCGCGCATCATGTCGTCCCAGCTCACCGTCGGGCCGAGCGCGTCCAGCCACGAGTACTGGAAGTGCGTCGGCAGGAAGCGGCGGTAGGGATCGAGCGCGGTGATCGAGTCGATGATGTTCGAGACGACCACGAGCAGGGTCGCGCCACCGACCGCGCCGAGGGGGTTGTCGACGCTGACGCTCAGCAGGAACGCCAACGCCGCCACCACCAGCGACTGCCCGCAGGCGTATGCGACGACGATGGCCAGGCGCCACAGCGACTCGGTGAAGTCGAACGTCCCGCCGAGCGGCGAGCGGGCCGGGGCGCCACCGAAGAAGAACGACCCGACGAGCAGGCCCCACGCGGGCAACATCAGATTCGCGGCGAAGCTCAGGGTCAGCGCCACGATCAGCTTCTGCCGCAGCAACCGGGCCCGCGGCACCGGCATCGCCAGCAGGTAGCGCAGCGAGGCCCAGTTCGCCTCGCTGGCCACCGTGTCACCGCAGAACAGAGCCACGATGACGACGAGCAGGAAGCCGACGGAGGCGAACTCGGTGAACAGCGCGAAGTTGGCCGCCCCCGTGGTGGCCAGATCGACCAGGCCCGGTCCCCCCGTGGAGTCGCCACCGATCTTGAACGCGAGCGCGATGAGGATGGGCAGCACCAGCAGGACGGCTGCGGCGAACTGGGTGCGTCGCCGTTTGAGCTGGCGCACGAACTCGACGCGCAGGCGCAGCGTCCGCCGCGGATCGAACGCCGGGGGTGCGCCCGCGGACAGCGCAGCCAGCCGCTCGTGCACGCCCGTTCTGGTCGGCGCGCCCTGTTCGCTCGGAGTACTCATCGCGGTTCCTCTGCGACCAGGTCGAGGAAGACGTCCTCGAGGGCGCGGCGGGCGGGGACGGGGTGCGCGGCAATTCCCGCTGCGGCCAGGACCTTCGCGGCACGGTCCGGCTCCTCGACGGCCAGCTGCACGCCGCCGGCGCCCGCGATGTCGGACACCGAGCCGGCTGCCACCAGGCGACCCCGGTGCATGACGACGACGTGTGTGCAGGTCTGCTCGACCTCTGCCAGCAGGTGGCTCGACACCACCACCGTGCGGCCGCTCTCGGCGTAACGCCGCAACACCTCACGCATCTCGGCGATCTGCGGAGGGTCGAGGCCGTTCGTCGGCTCGTCGAGCACGAGCACCTCGGGCAGCCCCAGCATCGCCTGCGCGATGCCCAGACGTTGCTTCATGCCGTGGCTGTAGGTCTTGACGCGGCGCTCTATCGACGTGCCGAGGCCCGCGATGTCCAGCGCAGTGTCGAAGTCCGCCTCATCGTCCGCCCGCCCGGTCGCGGCCCAGAACAACCGCAGGTTCTCCCGGCCGGACAGGTGCGGCAGGAACCCCGGGCCCTCGATGAAGGCGCCCAGGCGCGCCAGCACCGCAGCGCCCGGGCGCACCGGCTCGCCGAACACGTGGATCACCCCGGCCGTCGGTCGGATCAGGCCGACCAGCACCCGCAGGGTCGTGGTCTTGCCGGCGCCGTTCGGGCCGAGCAGGCCGACGACCTGGCCGCGCTCGACCCGGAACGTGACGTCGTCGACGGCCCGGTAACCGTCGGCGTACTCCTTGACCAGACCCGCGATCGAGACGGGGACCGCAGCCAGGTCAGGGTCGGCATGCAGCGCGCGGCGGCGTCGGGCGAACACGAACATGACCGTCGCGCCGGCCAGGACGCACCCGGCGAGACCGGTGAGCAGCCAGGCCGCCGGGTGTCCGGGGTGCACGACGCGCCCGTCCGCCGTGGGGATCGACAGCGGTGCGCTGAGCCCTGCCAATGCCACGGTGTAGGCACGGGGGTCGGCGGGCAGCTGGTAGGCGAGGTCGGTGGTGGCGACGCTCAGCCGCAGCCGGTGGCCGGCCGCCACCTCGCGCACGACGGCGGGCAGCTGCACCACGACCGTGCGCGGTGTCCCGGGCTGCAGACCGGTCAGATGCAGCGGCGCGACGAGGTTCGACGGCAACACGTCGTCACCGCCCGGGGCGACGTCGTGCAGTGCGACGAACAGGATCGCGTCGGTGCTCGTGCGAGCGGTGATCGTCACGGTGACCGTCGACGCGCCGGCGATGAGCACCCGGGCGGGCAGGCGAGCGGACAGGAACTGGGCACCCTGCCCCGGGATGGTGCCCAGGGCACTGAACGCGGGCAGCTGTGCCACTCCGGCGAGCAGCGAACCGATCACGGGCAGGCTGGTGACCGCCGCCGGGTTCCCACCCGCGGGAGCCGTGATCGTCTGCGGTGGCCCGGACACCGTGACCTCCCGGCGAGGTGCCGCGGCGCCGGGCACGCCGGGGTAGCCGTCGACGTGCAGCGTCCGGTCGACCGTCCGCCCGCTCGCCGTCGAGATCGCCGAGCCCTGTTCGGAGATCTCGAACGGCTGCTGCCCGCGTACCCGCCCGCCGAACACGTCACCCAGCCAGCCGGTCAACGCGCTGAGCACCTCGGAGGCGCCGTCGGCGCCGTCGTGCCCTCCGGCGCGCCAGGTGACGCGCACCGGCGTCCCGTGCGCCGCGATCCCGCGGGCATTCGCGTCGGCTTCGCTGAGCGGGAAGAGGGCATCCTGCTCGCCCTGGGTGAGCAGGGTCGGTGCGGTGATCTTGTCCAGCACCGTCGCCGGGCTGGAGGCGCGCATGAGCGCGAGCAGTGCGGTGCTGGGCGTCCCGGTCCGGGCCGCCTGCTCATAGGCCGCGCAGAGCTCCGGTGCGAACCGCCCGCAGGCTGGATCGGCGCCCGGACCCGTGTTCGCCGCTTGGAACAGGTAGCCGGCCCACAACTTCTTGAACACGCCCGGCGGGGCGCCGTTGGCATTGGGGAACAGCGCCTGGGCCAGGTCGTTCCAGGTGATGTCGGCACCGACCGCCTGGATGCGCGGGTCGGTGCCGGCGAGCAGCAGGGCGAGCGCGCCGCCATACGAGCCGCCTGCGACGGCGATCCGGGGCTGGCCACCAGCGCGCGAGACCTGTGGCAGCGAGACCAGGTGCGTGACCAGCAGGCTGGCGTCGTGCACTTCGTAGTTCGGCGCGTCGAGGTGGACCAGTCCGCCCGATTCGCCGAATCCCCTTGCCGTGTAGGCGAGCACGACGTAGCCGTGTCGGGCCAGCGAGCGCGCCTCGCTGGCCACGCTCGACTTCGAACCGCCGAAGCCGTGCGCCAGCAGCACAGCCGGAGCGGGCGTCTTCGCGGGCAGGTAGAGGGTGGTGTCGAGCCGCACCGCGCGGCCCGCCTCGGGGGTGCCCGCGACGAACTGGGAGTGGGTGTGGACGGCCGGCGCGGAGCCGGCCAGCGCAGTGATCGTGATGACCACAGCAGCCAGAGCGAGCACGGCGACGGCGGCCACCAACCGGCGCGGCGCGTGGCGCACGCGCCGCAGGATGCTCACCCCGGCAGCCTACGGAGCCCCTGGATCAGGGCGGCGGCGTTGCCCGGACGCTCTCAGCAAACGCGGCGCGTGTCAGTGCAGGCTGTCGGCCACCCGGACCAACGCCGCGGCGTCCAACGGTGCCGGTGAGCCCGACGAGCACACCTGGAACGTGCGCGTCGCGCTCTCACTCCATGTCAGGCAGGTCAGGTCATCGAAGTTGGTGTCCTGCCAGACGGTCGCCGGGTGACCCCGCACGACCGGCCGGTCGAGGACAACCGCTCCGACGTTGCCCAGCACTGACGGTGGCCCCATCCTGATGTTGAGCGACGTGTCGGGACCACTGCGGTAGGCCCGGATCGCGACGCCGGCGAACTTCGGGTCCCACCCGACCGGCTGAGCCTCGTACCCGGCGGGCACGAACTGGGGCGCTGGGAATGTCGCCGGGTCGAGCACGCCCTGAGGGGTGCCCGTCGTCGCGTCGATGAGCTGCCGCGAGCCCAGCGGTTCCTGCAGCGTCACCTTCAGCCGCTTCGGAGGCATCTTGATGTCGATGCAGGCAACATCGGACGGCAGAGGGCCGCCAGCGTATGTGGCGACCAGGACGGTTACCGCGTCCGCTGTCTCGGACTCCACCCTGGCGACCGGCTCGAGCGTGCACGACGGACCACCCTGGATCTCGGCGTCGATCCACACCACGCTCGGGTCGTGCTCGTCGAGCACCGGCAGCGTCCACGCTTCGGTGCCCAAGCGCGTCAGGGTCTTTCCGTTCAGTTCGATCGTCGACGGCAGGGGGGTCGGGGTGCTGACGGCCGGAGGCGTCGAGCCGTGGTGGGCGTGGCGCACGATCGGGATGGTGGCGACGGCGGCCACGACCAGCACGGTGGCGGCTACCGCGAGCCATCGGCGTCCGTGCCCACGGCGGCGGGTAGCGCGGTCCAGCATCGTGGCCAACGGAGGGACGAGGAAGTCCTGTTCGCGCCAGGCATCGCCGCAGGACCGCAGGCGGTCATCGAGATCCTGAGCTGTCATCGGTAGTCCTCTCCGAGTTCACGGCGCAGCCGCTGCCGGGCGTCGGCGAGGGTCGACTTCGCGGTTCCCGCGCTGCAGCCCATCACCGCCGCGACGTCCGCGACCGGCAGGCCGAGGTAGTAGTACAGCGCTACCGCGCTGCGCTGGCGGCCGGTGAGCCGGGTCAGTGCCCGCTCCATGTCGACGTCGGCCACGTTGTCGCCGGCCGCCGCGGTGTCCTCGAGCGGGAGGTTTGGGTGGGCCGCGATACGGCGATGCCCCTTGCGGGCCTGGTCGGCGACTATGGCGAGCAGCCAGTTGCGCGGCGTCCCACGCTCGGCGTCGAACTGGGCCCGCTTGCGCCACGCGGCGCTGAGCGACTCCTGCAGGACGTCCTCCCAGTCACCGGCCGGGGCCAGCCGCCGGGCCAGTCGAGCCATTCCGTCCCAATGCGGGCGCACCCACTCGCCGAAGGCATCACGCCCGTCCAGGCGGCCCGTCACGGGTGCAGGCGCCGGCAGTTCAGTGAGACCGTCCACATCTTCATCTACCCGGCAACCGGCCGATCGGTTGGGTGTCAGCCCTGTTCGGTGATGCGTTGGGCGAGGGCGGCGTCCTTCGCCTGCGCACTCTCGGCCAGGGTGCTCTGGAAGGCGGCCATCCGCTGGGCCAAGGAATCGTCGGCCGTGGCGAGGATGCGCACGGCCAGCAGTCCGGCGTTGCGCGCGCCGCCGATCGACACCGTCGCCACCGGAACACCCGCGGGCATCTGCACGATCGAGAGCAGCGAGTCCATCCCGTCGAGGTACTTCAACGCGACGGGCACGCCGATCACGGGCAACGGCGTGAGGGCCGCGACCATGCCAGGCAGGTGAGCGGCCCCGCCGGCCCCGGCGATGATCACCTTCAGCCCGCGTGGCGCCGCCTGCTGCGCATAGGACGCCATGCCCAGCGGGGTGCGGTGCGCCGAGACCACGCGCACCTCGTGCGGCACCGCGAACTCGCGCAGCACCTCGACTGCCGCGTTCATCACCGACCAGTCGGTGTCGCTGCCCATGATCACGCCGACCTGTGGATCAGCCATGGCCGTCTCCGTTCACGAGGTAGTCGGCCGCGGCCTGGGCCCGGGCGCGGACGGCCACCGGGTCGCGCCCGAGAACGGTGACGTGGCCGATCTTGCGACCGGGACGCATGCCCTTGCCGTACAGGTGAATCTTCACATCGGGCCAGCGCGCAAGGCAATGGTGCACGCGCTCGTCGATGCCCTTCGGGTGCACGTGATCGGGGCCGCCGAGCAGGTTCGCCATCACGACGACGGGCGCGGTGAGCGTGGTCGCGCCGAGGGGATAGTCGAGGACCGCGCGCAGATGTTGCTCGAACTGCGACGTGCGCGCGCCCTCGATCGTCCAGTGCCCGGAGTTGTGCGGGCGCATCGCGAGCTCGTTGACGAGCAGAGCCCCGCTGTACCCGCCTTCGGGTCGAGTCTGCGCGGTCTCGAAGAGTTCGACGGCGAGCACCCCGGTGACGCCGAGTTCTGCGGCGATGCGCAGCGCGATCCGCTGTGCCTCGTCGGCGCGGTCCCTGGCCAGACCGGGTGCCGGCGCGATGACCTCGACGCAGACGCCGTCGCGCTGCACGGTCTGGACGACGCACCACGCCGCGCCCTGCCCGTAGGGCGAGCGGGCCACCACGGCGGCCAGTTCTCGGACGATCGGCACCTTCTCCTCGGCGAGCAGCGCCACTGCCGAATCAGCTGCGCCCCCATCGCGATCGCCCCCGAACTGCCTCGCCCGGTCCGTCTGCGCCGCGATGACGCGGCGCGCGTCGTCGAGGGAATCCAGCACCCAGACGCCCTTGCCGTCGTAGCCGCCGCGAGTGGCCTTGAGCACGAGGGGCCAGCCCACCTGCCCGCCGAACGCCGCGAGTGCCTCGACCGGGTCGCCGGTCACCGACAGGTCCGCCCATCGCGGGACCGGCACGCCCATCACGGCGAGCCTGGCGCGCATCGCTGCCTTGTCCTGCGCGAAGCACAGCGCCCCGGCGCCCGGGTGCACCGCTACGCCGTCGGCCGCGAGCGCGGCCACGTGCTCGTTGGGCACGTGTTCGTGGTCGAAGGTCAGCACATCGCAGCCGGCCGCGAAGTCTCTCAGGTCCGCCAGCGAGCGGTAGTCACCCACCACGACGTCAGCGGCGACGAGCGCCGCGCCGTCATCCCGGGACTCGGCCAGGATCCGCAACGACTGGCCCAGCGGTATCGCGGCCTGGTGGGTCATCCGGGCAAGCTGACCAGCGCCCACCATGCCGACGATCGGCAATCCGGTGCGCTCGTCCACGCCGAGTGAGCCTAATGGTCGCGCGGGGTCGGCCCGCTGAGGATCGGCGCACAAGAACGCTGAGTAGGCTCGTCCGGTCATGACGGCAACCTCCGGGCTCACTGCGCTGCGCGTTCACCTGCGCAGTTCGTGGCGCATCCTGCTCAAGGAAATCACCGCTTTCGGCGCGATCGGGCTCGTCAGCCTGGCGATCGACCTCAGCCTGTACAACCTGCTCTCGCCGCACGGCTGGCTCAAGGCCAAGTGTGCGTCGACGATCATCGCGACGGTCTTCGCCTACTTCGGCAACCGGCACCTGTCGTTCTCACACCGCGCGCGTACCAGCATCGGCCGCGAGACGTCGTTCTTCTTCGCGATCAACATGGTTGCGCTGGCGTTCGCCGAGCTAGTCCTCGCGCTGTTCGCCTACCCGTTGAACCAGCGCGACGACCATCTCGTCATGAACGTCGTGAACCTCGTCACGATCGGGATCGGCACCGTCTTCCGGTTCTGGTCCTACAAGCGTTTCGTCTTCCAGCACCCCGACCGCGTGAATGCGCCCGACGTCGACCTGGACGAGGAGCTCGCCGAGTAGCTAGTCGCCGCCGCCGATGTCGGTCTGATAGGCCTCATAGATCAGATCGGCGCCACGCTGACGGTGCCGGACGAGGCGGCCAAGCAGGTTCGTGCCGCGGTCGCGCACCACCTCGGCGTCGGGTTGGATGGCCGGCGCCTCGCTACCCGCGACGAGGTCGTCGATCTCCGCCGCGATCTGGCTGTGTTCGGCCGCGAGAGCATTGACGGCATTGGCCAGGCGCAGGTCACCGGCCAGGATCGCCTGGTGCAGTCCGCCCGGGCCCTCGGTGACCTCGATGTGCTCGTCGAAGTCGGCAGCCATCTCGACCAGGACGGCGTGCACCTGCTCTGCCCACACGGCCGCGCGGCCGGAAGCGGGCGCGGCCAGCGACCGTTCCAGGCGCCCCATAGCGTCGCGCAGCTCGGCCCGCCGGGCGCGCACAGCCTCGAGTTCGGCCGTGCGGGCAGGGACGGTCGGTTCCAACGGTGCCTCCCTGGGTGTGCCCACCCATGCTGCTGTCCGCGGCGTGCTTCGTCCACCCACGCGCTGTCTCGAGCGCGCCAGCGGTGAGCCTGAGTCACAACATGTCAGCCGGCGCGTAACACGACGGTCAGTTTAGGGCCAGGGTTGCTGAGCCGAGCAGCCGTGCTCAGATTGCAGGAGGGCCGAGGTCGTACATGGTCATCCGGGTACGCCCCACGAATCCTGACCAGATCACGTGGGCACCGGACGGCGGCGTCGGACCGGTGATGCAGTGCACGATCCACCGAGGCCGGCCGGTGGATCGGCAGGTGTACGTGCGGCTGAACAGGACTTGCCAGCCGCCGTCACTGCCGGGTTGCACGCACCAGGACAACCCGACGCGCAGGCTCTCGGCGGCCACGCCGGCGACCGCAGGCCACGTGTCGTGGTCGTCCAGTTCGAACTCGATCATCCGGTCGCCTCTGGCCGGTTGGGCGCGAAGCGACGTCACGATTCCGGGAAGTTCCTTGTGGGGAGCGGATCCGATGTCCAAGTGGACAGAGCTGGCCCCGAGAACCACCAGCACTGCACTGAGGAGGGCCGCGGAGGGCGCACGCATGGATCGCGGCAGCACCAACCGGCGGTCCCCGGCACCCTCGACCACTCGAATCCACAGCTGCGCGGCGGCAGTCGCCACGAGCAGCAGCGGAACAGTCAGGTAGAAGTAGCCGACATAGACATTCACCCGGGTGAGTTGGTCCACGCCGCGCGCCACGTAGTACAGCATCAGCAGGCTTTGCAGCAGCACCATGCCGTAAAGGGCAACAAAGATCGGACGCCGCTCCCGGTTGCGTTCGGTGCCGGTGAGAACGAGGGCGACAATGCCGGCCACCACGCCGAGCAGCGTGGGCAGACCCAGGGGCCGCCCCCAGTAGACGCCGAGGAAGTTGAGGATCTGATGTCCGGTGCGCGGCGCATGTTGGCCGTGTTCCACGAAGTGCAGGTAGAGCGGCCACTGCCCGGGATAGTGCACGACGGTTTCGACTGCGATAGGCAAAGCGGCCACGCATATCAACACCATTGCCCACTGCAGACCCCGCCGGTGCGCGGCCCATTCGGCCCGCCAATGCATTCTGTTCTGATGCCACCAACCGCCGAGCACAGCCAAGGCGGTGACCCCGACGAACATCAGGAAGCTCACGTGGCCGTGCACCAGAACGGCCGCCGAAAGGACAAAGAGCGGGACCTCGACAGTCCTCCCCGCGGCCACGGCCGCACCCGTCACCATGAAGAGCAAGAACGCAGGAATGTACAGATAGGGGAACCAGGTGTTGCCGATCAGATGGTTGCTCGCCGCGAAGATGAACACGATTCCAAAGCTGATCGCGGTCGCTCCCCGCGAGCGGGTGAGGCGGTACATCGAGACCATGGTCAATCCCACGAATACCGCCACGTAGACAATTGCGCCCAGTTCCTGCCCGTTGTACTGGGCCGGCACGACGTGCAGCAGATCGTGGAATATGGCTTGTCCAGCGGCCAGAAAATACAGCAACACCGGTCCGGGATGATTGAAGCCGACCCTCGAGTAGTTGCCAACCAGTTGTTCGAAGTGCTCGGCCCGATGTACCAGTAGCGAGTTCAGCGCGGCATCGCTGCTCGGGTATTGAGCCTGGGTGAAGAGAAGTCCGTTGCGTACCATTGCCGCTGCCGCAAGCAGGAGGCTGCTGCCCCAGAAGACCAGATGGACGTCCAGGCGCCACGAGACGTGATCGGGCCGCTCGTCCCGAGCAACCAAGCGGGCAGGCAACACGCCGGTATCCATCGCCTTGACCTTATCTGAGCCCGAACGCAGCGCGGTTGGCGCTGGCCGCCGTCGTGATCTTGGGGGGAGTTGGACGGATTGACTAAGTCGAACAGGTGTTCGATGATGAGGGAATGCTCGACGTGGCGATCCGCAAGGCCGACGGCTCCGCTGCCGTCGATCTGGGCCGCCGCGGGGCTCCCCCGCTGCCGGTAGCGCCGGCGCTGGCAACGATCCTGCCCGACGGGCTGCGGCGGGGCAGCACGGCCAGCGTCACCGGTTCGGTGGCGCTGCTGCTGGCGCTGCTCGGGGCGGCTTCGGCTGAGGGCGCCTGGTGCGCGCTGGTCGGCTTTCCCCGCATCAGCGCCGAGGCGGCGACCGAGTACGGCATCGAGCTGTCCCGGCTGGCCATCATCGAGCAGCCGGGCTCGGGATGGACGAGCGCCGTGGGCGCGCTGCTCGACGCACTCGATGTGGTGGCTGCCCGCCCGCCTGCCGGTCGGACCGGCCTGCCCCCCGGCGACGTGCGGCGCCTGGCGGCCCGGGCCCGCAGCCGCGACGCCGTGCTCATCGCCTACCTCACTGGCACCGACGAATGGCCCGGGGCCGAGGTGCGCCTGAGCGCGCGGGACGGTCACTGGGCCGGTATCGGCGCCGGTATCGGGCGCCTGCGTGCCAGGCAGGTCGCCGTCACCGCCGAAGGGCGCGGGCAGGCGACCCGCCCCCGGTCGGCCACCCTCTGGCTGCCCGCCGCCGGGGGCGGTGTCGGCACCGTGCCGGCTGTCGCCCCAGTGGTCAAACTGGCCGGCTAGGTGACCCCGCGATGAGCGCTTGCACCTTTCCCCGCTGGTGCTCGGTCATCCTCTGTTTTCCCCGCTGGTGCTCGGTTTGCACCCGCGAAACCGGTCACCAGCGGGGAAAACACGTGCAGCAGCGGTCACCAGCGGGGAAAGGTGACCACCACGTGATGAGCGCTTGCGCGAAGAGCCCGCCGCCGCGCCGCGCCGAAGGCGCGGGTGGCCCGACGGATCCACCCGAGCGCCATCGAGCGGTGGAGACGTCGGGACACCCCCGGCGGGGGGGAAGTCAGAGCGCCCGCGCGAAAACCCGACCCGCGCCGGAGGCGCGAGTGGCGCGAGAGATCCACCCGAGCGCCAGCGAGCGGGAGAGATCGAGGGACACGCCCAAGGAAATAAGAACATGAGGATGGTTGCCGTCTGGTGCCCGGACTGGCCGGTCACCACCGCCCGCCTCGACGCCGGGCTGGCCTGTGAAGCGCTGATCGCCGTCGTCACCGCCAACCACGTGGTGGCCTGCTCGCATTCCGCCCGCTCGGCGGGCGTGCGGCGCGGGCTGCGGCGGCGCGAGGCGCAGGCGCGCTGCCCCGAACTCGCCGTATTGGCCCGCAACGAAGCGGCCGAGGCGCGCACCTTCGAACCTTTGGTAGCGGCGCTGGAGTCGATCGCGCCCGGCGTGGAGATCACCCGCCCCGGCCTGGCCGCGATCGGCGTGCGCGGGCCGACGCGTTACTTCGGCGGCGAGACAGGCGTGCTGCACGCGTTGTCACGGGCGGTGGCGGGACTGCCCGCGCTCGGCGGCGCCGACGTGCTGATCGGCGTCGCCGACGGCGCATTCGCGGCCGAGCAGGCCGCCCGCCGGGGGTTGATCATCCCGGCCGGCAGCTCGTCGGACTTCCTCGCCGACCTGCCAGTCGAGACGCTGGACCCGTCCGGCGCCGCGCCGCTGATCGACCTGCTGCGCCGCCTCGGGCTGCTGACGTTGGGGGCGTTCGCAGCGCTGCCGGCCCGCGACGTGCTGGCCCGCTTCGGCCCGGTCGGCGCGTGGGCGCACCGACAGGCCGGCGGCCGCGACGAGCGCCCGGTGTCGGGGCGGCGCCCACCGGCCGAGTTCACTGTCACGCTCGACCTCGAACCGCCCGTCGAGCGCGTCGACACGGTGGCCTTCAGCGCCCGGGGGGTGGCCGAGCAGTTCGTCACCGACCTGGGCGCGCACGGGCTGGCCTGCACCTGCCTCGAACTGCAGGCGCTGTCGGAGAACGGCGAGGAGACGGTGCGGCGCTGGCGGCACGCGGGCGTGCTGTCGACACTCGACGTGCTCGACCGCATCCGCTGGCAGCTCGAAGGCTGGCTGTCGCGGCCCGGCCGCCCCAGCGGCGGGGTGTGCCGGCTGCGGCTGGTGCCGATCGAGGCGGTGCCGACCGGCGCTCACCAGCAGGCGTTGTGGGGCGGCTCGGGTGAGCAGGACGAACGGGCCCACCGGGCGCTGGCCCGGGTGCAGACCCTGCTCGGGCACGGCTCGGTGCTGACGCCGGTGCTCGACGGTGGCCGCGATCCGGGCCAGCGCACCAGGCTGGTGCCATGGGGCGACGCGCCGGCTGCGGTGCGCTCGCCCGAGCAGCCGTGGCCGGGTCAGCTGCCCGCGCCGGCCCCCTCTGTGCTGCTCGACCCCCCGCGTCCCGCGCAGGTCCTCGACGAGGCTGGGCGAGTGGTGCTCGTCACCGCGCGCGGTGCGGTGCCGCACCCGCCGGCCCGGTTCGCGTTCGGTGCCGACGTGGTCGCGATCGCGGCGTGGGCAGGTCCGTGGCCGGTCGACGAGCGGTGGTGGAATGCCGAGTCGGCGCGGCACGTCGTGCGCTGTCAGCTCGTCGACGTCCACGGCCGGGCCTACCTCGTCAGCGCCACGATGGTGCCCGACGCCCCGCCCCGCTGGCAGGTCGAGGCCATCTACGACTGATCTCCCGCCTTGCGTAGGTCAGCTGACAGGCCGGAGGCGTGCGGCGGGCCGAGCAGGACGCGGCCGACGAGTCCGAGGGCGAGGACCACCGCGCCCGCGACGACAGACGCGGCGGGCAGGCTGAGTGCCAGCACCACGCAGCCGCAGATCCCGAGCACATTGAGCGCGCGGGGCCAGCGCCGCTGCTCGCGCGGTTGAGTGAAGGCCGCGGCGTTCGCGATGCCGTAGTAGACGAGCACGCCGAAGGACGAGAAGCCGATCACCCCGCGCAGGTCGGTCGTGAGCACGAGGACGCTGACGATCGCGGCCAGCGCCAGCTCGGCATGGTGCGGGACCCGGAAGCGAGGATGCACCGCGGCGAGCGACGCGGGCAGATCACCGTTGCGGGCCATGGCCAGACTGGTCCGGCCGATGCCGGCGATCAGGGCCAGCAGCGCACCGAGACTGGCTACCGCGCCACCGATCCGCACCGCCGGGGCCACCCCGCCGGCTCCAGCAGCCTGCACCGCCGCGGTCAGTGGCGAACTCGCGTGGGCGAGCACACCCGGCCCACCGGCCGACAACGCGCTGAGCGCCACGACGAGGTACACCGCGACCGTGATCGCGAGCGCGGTCGGGATGGCCCGGGGGATGGTGTGCGCCGGGTTGCGCACCTCCTCGCCCATCGTCGCGATGCGGGCGTAGCCGGCGAACGCGAAGAACAGCAGGCCGGCCGCCTGCAGCACTCCGTGTAGGCCGCCTCCGGCCGTGAGCGACGCCCAGCCGTCCAGGTTCGCGACCCGCGCCCGCCCCCCGGCCCAGATGCCGACGACGACGACGGCCAGCGCGATCAGAGTGAGGCCGACCAGCACCCGGGTCAGCGTCGCCGTCTTCGAGACACCCCGGTAGTTCAGGCCGGCCAGCGCGAGCACCGCCGCCACGCCGACGAGCCGTTGTGCCCACCACGGTCCGGGCACCGCGTAGCTCGCGAACGTCAGCGCCATCGCCGCGCAGGACGCCGTCTTGCCGATGACGAAGGCCCAGCCGGCGGCGAAACCCCACCATGCGCCCAGGCGCTCCCGGCCGTAGACGTAGGTGCCGCCGCTGGTCGGGTAGACGGCCGCTAGCTGTGCTGAGGCAACCGCGTTGCAGTAGGCGATCACCGCTGCGACACCAAGCCCGATCACCAGTCCGGCACCGGCAGCTCGGGCGGCCGGGCCGAACGCGGCGAAAACCCCCGCGCCGATCATGGACCCGAGGCCGATCACGATCGCGTCACCCGTTCCCAGCCGACGGGCCAGGCGCGACTCGTCCTGCTCGGTGGGCACGCCGATCAGCCCGTGAGGGTGGCGGCGACGGCCGCACCGAAGGCCCAGCACGCCTCGGCGTCGATCCTGGCCGGCGCACCGGACACCAGCACGGGCTCGTGCACCCGCTGCCACGCCATCCCCTTGGTGATCGACTCTGCGGCCCGCACCGCGCCGGCCGTGTCCAGGTTGCCGTGGGCGTAGCGCACGTAGGGCGCCCCGACCTTGGCGTTCACGGCGTTCACGCATGGGCAGTAGACCTGGTCCCCAACGTTGCTTACCAATGTTGTCACGAGCTACCCGCGATATCCGCAACTGTCGCAGCCACGGTCGCAGCAAGTTCCCACACTGCCTCCGTGGCGTCCTTGCCAACAGCACCCATCACCAACACAGGCTCGTGGACTCGCTCCCACCCCATGCCCTTGGTGATCGACTCGACCGCGCGGACCGCTCCCGTCGTGTCGAGAGTGCCGTGCACGTACAGCCCGTACGGCGCACCGATCTTCGCGGTGAGCGTTGGGTAGTAGACGTTGTCGAAGAACAGCTTCAGGGCGCCGGACATGTAGCCGATGTTGGCGGGCGTCCCGAGAACGAATCCATCGGCCGCCAGCACATCAACCGCCGTTGCGGCCAGTGCGGGTCTGACCCGGACCTCAACACCCTCGATGCCATCTGCATGTGTCCCATCGAGAGCTGCTTCGAGCAGCTCTTGGAGTGACGGAGACGTCGTGTGGTGCACGACGAGCAAGACCTTGGTCGGCGTGAGCTCCGCGCACATGATGTGAACGTATCGCTCACCCATTCGGCGCCACGCGGCCTTGACCGTGCCGTGACCGCGTAGCGCTTGTCCGCGCGTAAGATCAACATCGTCGAAGGTGACGACAATGGCAGATCCGGTACTCGACTGTGCGCCCTAGCCAGATCAGGGCGCGCCCGCACGGCGCAGCGATAGCTATCAGTCGGTGTCGAGCCGGAAGCCGATCTTCAGCCCCACCTGGACGTGCCCGACGGCGCCGTCCTCGATGTGGCCGCGGATCTCGGTCACCTGGAACCAGTCGAGTCCGCGGACGGTTTCGGCGGCGCGGGAGATCGCGCCCTTGATCGCGTCGTCGATGCCCTCGCTCGAGGTGCCGACGATCTCGGTGACACGGTAGGTGTGGCTGGGCATCAGGGGGCTCCTTCTCGCGGGGGACGCAACGATTCTCTCGGGGACCGGCCGCCAGCGCGAGCTACCCGCCGCAACCGCGGCGTCGAACGCGGTGTCGACCGCGGGGACAGCCCGTTCGACCGCGATCAGGATGCGAACTGATGCAGGTAGAAGCGCGTGCCCTGATCGTCGGTGCAGTCGGCCTCGAGCGCGTACGGACGGGTAGCGGGCTCGCCGGCCGTCCCGCCGGCGTCACGGACGCGCACGACGGCTGCCTCGAGGTCGTCCACCCGGAAGCACAACATTGCGCCGAGGTCGTCGCCGCCACCGATCCCGATCATGGGCGCGGTGCCCACCGTCGAGCCGTGCTCGAAGCGCCAGCCGAGCGCGGCGCCGTAAAAGGCACGGGCAGCGCCGACGTCGGGCGCGAACAGGGTGATGTAGCTGACGTCGCCGGCCACGGCGCCGTTGTCCGGTGCCGGCCGGCCGGGCGGGGGCAGCTCGTGCAGGTAGAAGTCGATGCCCTGGTCATCGACGCAGTCCGCCACCAACCCGTACGGCTCGCGGCGCGGCTCCCCGGCCGTGCCGCCGTGCCCGCGCACCGCAGCGACGGCGGCGGTGAGATCGTCGACCCGGTAGGCCAGCACGGCGCCGTGCACGAGTCGGCCGCCAGGCTGCGGGCCGCTCCACAGGCCCACCTGCGGGATGACGTCATTGACCTGGTTACCCGCCTGCTCGACCTGCCCGGGCGCGAACGTCCAGCCGAGCACGGCGCCATAGAAGGCGCGCCCACGGGCGAGGTCGGGCAACCCGACCGAGATGTAGGAGACGTCTCCGGTGCGGGTGCCGTTGCGCGAAAGGCCGTCACGAAGCAGAACGTCGGTCATGGCTTCCTCCTGGGGTGGTGCTGCCAGCAGCGCGTGCAGGACGCGTTCGCGCAGGGCCGCGGCGAATTCGGGATCGGGGTCGACGGGCGCGATGGGGCTGCGCAACGCGTCCAGCGGATCAGTCATCGCTGCCCCCCTGTGTGGTGCCTTCGTAGTCGTGCCGGAACGCCCGGCGGGCGCGCACCAGAAGCGTCTCGGTGGCGTGGACGGTGCGCTCGAGGACGGCGGCGGTCTCGGCGACGCTGAGACCGTCGAGGTAGCGCAGCGTCAGCGCCGCACGATGCTGCGGCGCGAGCCCGGTGAGGATCTCGTGGGCGCGCAGCACGTCCAGCGCGACGTCCCACGCGTCCGTATCGGGCGCAGCCGACCCCGCCACCGATTCGAGCAGCCGCTGCTGACGGGCCTGCCAGCGCCAGTGGTCGGCCAGCTTGTGCCGGGCGATCCCGATCAGCCATGCGATCGTGCGAGGAGCGTCGTCGGGCGCCGCCACCGCGGCCAGGAACGTCTCCGCGGTCAGGTCTTGGGCGAGCGCGCGGTCCGAGCAGCGCACGATCAGGTAGCCGTAGACCTCCGGCAACGCCCGGTCGTACAGCGCCAGCACATCGGCGCCACGCTCCGGAACGATGCTCACACCCTTACCGTCGTCCGCCGTGGCGCTTCTCCGACACCCGACACGCACCCGATCGTAAGAACCGCCGGCGGCGGCAGCCGCGAATACCGGATGTGACCGGCCCCGGCGTCTCGCGTGATCGCACCTACCGCGTGGTGATCGTCGCGTTCCGGCTGGTCTTCCGCGCGCTGGGCCTGCGCTTCGACGTGCGCAATGCCGCTCAGCTGCCCGCCGCGGGGCCGGCGGTGGTGGCGTGCAACCACATCGGTTTTCTCGACTTCACCTTCGTCGGCCTCGCCGCCTCGCAACGTCGTCGGCTGGTGCGGTTCATGGCCAAGCAGTCCACCTTCGACAATCAGATCTCCGGACCTCTCATGCGCGCCATGCGGCACATCCCCGTCGACCGGTCGAACGGGGCGGCCGCGTACCGGCGTGCCGCCGGGCAGCTGCAACGCGGCGAGATCGTGGGGATATTTCCGGAGGCCACGATCAGCCGGGCCTGGACGCTCAAACCGTTCAAGCTCGGCGCGGCCACCCTCGCCGTGCGTGAGCAGGTACCGCTGATCCCGGTCGTCACGTGGGGCGGGCACCGGGTGTTGACGGTGGGCGGCAGATGGAGCCTGCGCCGGGGCAAGGCCGTCGCGGTGTTCGTCGGCGAACCGATCGTCCCCGAGCCGCAGGCGGATGTCGCCGCGGTGGACGGTGAGCTACGCCGGCGTATGCAGCAGCTGCTGGAGCTGGCGCAGGGCAGCTATCCGGACCGGCCCCGCAGTGACGCGGACCGGTGGTGGCTGCCCATGCACCTCGGTGGCAGCGCTCCGGCGCCCGCCGAGGCGGCCGAGCTCGACACCGCGGCCCTGCGCGGGGGCGACCTGGTCAGGCGCTGACGCGCCGGGACGCGTGCCGCCACAGGGCTGCAGCGGCGAGCAGCGCGTAGCCCAGCAGGCTGAGCAGGCCGACCCGCAGGTCGAAGACCTGGGCGAGTGCGGCAACCACGACCGGTCCCAGGATCTGGCCCACCGACGCGGCTACCAGCACCTGCCCGATCGCCGCGTCCGCGCCGCGCGTGCTGGCCGCGACGTGCAGCGACGAGGTGAGCGGGAACGTCGCCGCGACCCCGGCGCCCACGAGGCCCAGGCCGATCCCGGCCACGACCGCGTTGCCGGCGCTGAGCAGGACGGGCAGCCCGAGCAGTGCCAGGGCGATCGCGCCGGCCAGCAGCACGTCGGCACCGAAGCGGTGCGCGAGCCGGCTGGCGAGCACCCGGCCCACCAGATTGGCGACGTAGAGGCCGCTGACCATCGCCACCGCCAGGCGACGGTCCAGACCGACGTCGTCGCCGAGGTAGCTGGCAAGCCAGAACGCCAGGGAGAACTCAAGGGCCACTACGGCGAAGATGATCACGAGCGTCGGTGGTGGTCGGCGCTTCGCGCTGTCCTGGCTCGGTGGGACGGCGGGCGGCGCGACCGCCGCCGCAATGGGCACCGCCGCCGTGACAAGCACAGCCAGTGCGACGAGCACCGCGGCGAAGACGAAGGACATCCGCCAACCCAGCGCCGTGCCCGCGACGGCGCTGATCAGCAGCGGGGCGATGATGCCGCCGAGGCTGACCGCCACCTCGCCCTCGGCCATCGCCACCGTGCGGCGCGGGCCGTGCACGTCGGCGAGCACCGCCCACACCCGAATCAGCGCGGCCGTCCCGAGCAGGCTGACGAGCAGCGCCGCCGAGACGGTGATGGCCAGCGCGTTGCCGTAGCCGACCGCGAGCCACGCGGCTGCGGCACCGAGCAGCCCGGCGCGGATCACCACCGAGCGGGCCGGCATGCGTCGCACGCGCGCGCTGAACAGACCCGCCATCCCGCCGCCGACCGCGAAGGCCACCTGGTGCAGCACCCCGCCCAGGTAGGACAGGTGCTCGGCGTCGCGCAGATAGGGCAGGGCCGGCCCGAGCCCGGCGTTGAGCACGCCGAAGGCCAGCAGGGCTGCGAACACCGCGCGGGTGACCCGATCACGGCGATACCCGGGCCGGTCGATGCCCCGGGTGATGTCGCGGGTCTCGGCGGCGGACATGGCCGCGAGTCTAGGTGCGGTCGGACTGGTGGTGACTCGCAAAAATAGAACTGACGTTCTACACTGGTGGGATGGGCTGGCAGAACCCACCGATTCCGTGGCACGAGCTGGAGCGGCGGCTGTCCGGACGCCCCGCACTGGCTCACGGGCCCCCCGCCGGTGATGGCGGTGACTCGCCGGCCTGGTCACGCAAGCGCCCGCCCTACCAGGCCGTCCCGGTGGCGCGCCCGGCCAGCCCGATTGGTTATGCCGAGCTGCACGCCCACTCCTCCTTCAGCTTCCTCGACGGCGCCAGCTCGCCCGAGGAGTTGGTCGAGGAGGCGGTCCGGCTCGGCCTGTCGGCGCTCACCCTCACCGACCACGACGGGATGTACGGCATCGTGCGTTTCGCTGAGGCGGCCGAGGCGCTGGGGCTGCCCACCGCGTTCGGCGCGGAGCTGTCCGTCGACGTCACACTGCCGGCCACCAAGGCCGAACGGATGATCGCCGCCCGGGTGGGCATCCCCGATCCTCCCGGCACGCACCTGCTGGCGCTCGCCCGTGATCCGACCGGCTACGCCAGCCTGTGCCGCGTCATCAGCAAGGCGCACCTGCGCGGCGGAGCCAAGGGCAGGCCGGTCTATGACCTGGATGAGCTAGCCGAGGCGGCCGACGGGCACTGGCTGGTACTCACCGGCTGCCGCAAGGGCGCGGTGCGGCAGGCCCTCGAACCCGGCCGCGGCACGTTCGCCCTCGACCCGGCCCGGCGGGCGCTGGGCGAACTGGTCGGGCGCTTCGGGCGCGACAACGTCGCCGTCGAGTTGACCTACGAACTCGACCCGCTCGCCGACGATCGCTACGACGCTCTCGCGCTGCTGGCCGACGAGGCCGGGTTGTCGATCGTGGCCTCCACTGCTGCGCACTACCACGCGCCGGTGCGGCGGCCGCTGGCCACGGCCATGGCCGCGGTGCGGGCCCGCAGCAGCCTGGACGAGCTCGACGGCTGGCTGCCCGCCGGATCATCAGCGTCCGGTTCGCACCTGCGCTCGGGCGATGAGATGGCGCAGCGCTTCGCCCGGTGGCCCGGCGCGGTCGAGACGGCCGAACGCCTGGGCAAGGAGCTGGCGTTCCCGCTCACGCTGATCGCCCCCGACCTGCCGCCGTTCCCTGTGCCGCCCGGGCACACCGAGATGACCTATCTGCGCGAGCTGACCTACGCTGGCGCGGCCGAGCGCTTCCGGGGCAAGGCGCACGAGGCTGCGGCCTACCGCCAGATCGAGCACGAGCTGGCGGTCATCGAAGAGCTGCACTTTCCCGGGTACTTCCTCGTGGTCTGGGACATCGTCCGGTTCTGCCGTTCGAAGGGGATCCTCTGCCAGGGCCGCGGCTCGGCCGCCAACTCCGCGGTCTGTTACGCGCTGAAGGTCACTGCCGTCGATGCCGTCGACTACCAGCTGATGTTCGAGCGCTTCCTGGCCCCCGAGCGTGGCGAACCCCCCGACATCGACATCGACATCGAGTCCGACCGCCGCGAGGAGGCCATCCAGTACGTCTACGAACTGCACGGGCGCGAACACGCGGCGCAGGTCGCGAACGTCATCACCTACCGGCCCAAGTCGGCGATCCGCGACGTCGCCAAGGCGCTGGGCTACTCCACCGGACAGCAGGACGCGTGGAGCAAGGAGATCGAGCAGGGTTATTACTGGAGCCCTGAACCCAGCCACGAACGCGATGAGCGCTCGCGCGAAGCCGACTCCGCCGCCGCGCGAGCGCAGCGAGTGGTCGAGATCGAAGCCGACTCCCGGCGGATGGGCACAGCGCCGCCGCTGGTCGTCGCACTCGCCGCCGAGCTGCAGAACGCGCCGCGCCACCTGGGCATCCACTCCGGCGGAATGGTGATGTGTGACCGTCCGGTGATCGAGGTCTGCCCCGTCGAGTGGGGCCGGATGCCAGGGCGCACCGTGCTGCAGTGGGACAAGGACGACTGCGCCGCCATCGGCCTGGTGAAGTTCGACCTGCTCGGGCTGGGCATGCTCTCGGCGCTGCAGTACTGCTTCGAGCTGGTCGAGTCCTGGCACGGCATCAGCTACGACCTCGACTCGATCCCCAAGGAGGCCGTCTGCGTCTACGACATGCTCTGCGCCGCCGACTCGATCGGGGTTTTCCAGGTCGAGTCACGTGCGCAGATGGCCACGCTGCCGCGGCTGCGCCCACGCAACTTCTATGACCTGGCGATCGAGATCGCGCTGATCCGGCCCGGGCCGATCCAGGGCGACTCGGTGCACCCCTACATCCGGCGGCGCCACGGCGAGGAGGCCATCACCTACCCGCACCCGCGCCTGGAAGGGCCGCTGAAACGGACGCTGGGCATTCCGCTGTTCCAGGAGCAGCTGATGCAGCTGGCCGTCGCCGTCGCCGACTTCACGCCGGCCGAGGCCGACCGGCTGCGCCGGGCGATGGGCTCCAAGCGGTCCCGCGACAAGATCGAGACGATGCGGATCCGGCTCTACGACGGCATGGCCGCCAACGGCATCACCGGCGCGGTGGCCGAGCAGATCTACGAGAAGATCCAAGCCTTCGCGGCGTTCGGCTTCGCCGAGAGCCACTCGATCAGCTTCGCGCTGCTGGTCTACGCCTCATCCTGGCTCAAGCGGCACTACCCGGCGGCGTTCCTGGCGGCACTGCTGAACGCGCAGCCGATGGGCTTCTACTCGCCGCAGTCACTGGTGCACGACGCGAAGCGGCACGGCATCGACGTGCATCCGCCCTCGCTGGCTGTCTCGGCGGCGGATGCCTCGTTGGAAGCCGGGGCGGGCGACTCGCAGTGCCCATGTCTGGATGCGCCGCAGCCGGCGGTGCGGCTCGGGCTGGCCAGCGTGCGCACGATCGGCACCGAGCTGGCCGAGCGGATCGTGGCCGAGCGGGCAACGGCACCGTTTACGTCCATGGCCGATCTGGCCCGGCGGGTGGGGCTGTCCGCCGACCAGGTCGAGGCACTGGCCACCGCCGGTGCGTTCGACTGCTTCGGCGTCGCAAGGCGCGACGCGCTCTGGGCGGCCGGCGCGGCGGCGACGGCCCGCCCCGGGCAGCTGGACGTGGTCACCTTCGACGAGTCGAGCACGCCCGCGCTGCCGGCAATGACCGAACCGGAGCAGCTGATCGCCGACATGTGGGCTACCGGCATCACCACCGAGTGCTACCCCACCGCGCTGATCCGGCACCGCCTCGACGCCCTGGGCATCATCACCTCGGCCGGCCTGCGCTGCCTGGAGAACCGCACCCGGGTCACCGTCGGCGGGGTGGTCACCCACCGGCAGCGACCGGCTACCGCCCGCGGCGTCACCTTCCTCAACCTGGAGGACGAGACGGGCATGGTGAACGTGATCGTCGACGAGGTGGTGTGGGGGCGGCACCGTCGGGTCGCGCGCGAGGCCGGCGGCCTGCTCATCCGCGGCATGCTCGAACGCACCGGTGACGTGATCAACGTGCTGGCCGAACGCATCGAGAAGCTGAACCTTGGCCTGCGCACCACAAGCCGAGACTTCCGATAAAAGCGGAGCGCCCCCGCGCACACCGTGCGAGCAGGTGACCACCAGGCGGTGAGGTGCTGACTCACCAGCTGTTTCCCCGCTGGTGCTCGGTCACCCAGCTGTTTTCCCCGCTGGTGCTCGGTTTGCACCCACGAAACCGGTCACCAGCGGGGAAAACAAGTGCCGCAGCGGTCACCAGCGGGGAAAACAAGTGCCGCAGCGGTCACCCAGCGGGGAAGTGGCCGGCACGCGATGTGCGCTGGCGCAAGAGGAAACCCCCGGTGGATAAGTCGCTAGGCGCTAGCGGCTGACGTAGTGCAGGGTGATCGTGGCGGACTTGCAGGCATCCTGGTTGACGGACTTGTCGTTGAAGCCGATCGAGGCACCCCCGAAGCCTGTCGAACGGCCGGGTGTGAGCAGCACATTCACCGCCATCGTGACATCGGCGAGCACGAAGTCGCTGGCGTCGCACGGCCCAGCCGCGGCAACGATCGCCTTGGTCACCGCGGTGATGCTCACGGTGATCGCTGTCACGTAGGCCCTGCGCCCACCGCGATTGGCGACGATGCCGGTGATCACCTCGGGGCCGATACCGGGCGCGAGTCCGGTGATCACGGCGGTCTGGGTGATCGTCACGTCGGCGTTCACCCCGGAACCCGCATCCGGGGTGCAGTGCGCCGGCGCGGCCCGGGCGGACGACGAGCCGCGGGGGCTCACGGCCAGTGCGGCACTGGCAAGAAGCAGCAACACGATCGCGTTGGTCGAGCGGCTCCGGCCGGCCCGAGACACCAGCACGAACGCCACGCCGACGAGCAGGCAGGCGGCCGCCAGGATCAGGATCGCGGCGAGCGGGGACCCGGTAGTCGCCAGGTCGACGCACTTCACCGCACACCTGTCCGGCCGTCGGGCGTCGACCTCGACGGGGCGGCAACCGAACGGCGCTCAGGCATTGAGCTTCGCCGTCGCCGATATCACAGCGGGCGCGCTCGCGGTAACCGTGTCGGTGTAGGGACCGAGGGCGCCGTAGCCCGGATGGAAGGTCGAGCTCACCGACGAGACCGACTGGCCGTGGGCGATGGTGACGGTGGTGGGGCTCACCGATCCGGTCACTGGGGCGAGCGTGACGGTGAGGTCGACTCCGAGGTTGGTGACGGGGCTGCCGCTCGCGTCGGCGAGCATGAGCTTCGATGCGAATGTCCCGGCGCTGATACCCAGCACGAGGGAGCAGCCGTTGTAGATCAACGCGAATGCCGTGCCCGAGGCGGGCGTGGTGCATACCGTCGTCGTGTTGCCGCTCCAGGCCAGGTTGGTGGGGGCGGCAGAGACGGTGAAGGACGCGCTCACCGCAGGCGTGAGCGATCCGTCAGAGGCTGTCAGGGTGTACGCACCACTCTTGTTGATCAAGCAGCCGGCGAAGGTGGCGACGCCGGCGGCCGCAATCCGCGGGTTGGCCGTGCACCCCAGCAGCGCTCCGGCCGGAGTGGTGATCGCCAGCGTCACCGAGCTCGTGTCGGAGGAAATCGTGTTACCCCCGGCATCCTGGATCGTGACGATTGGCTGACTGAAGAACTTTCCGTTCACGAACGAGTCGCTGGGTGAAACACTGAACGTGAGCCTGGCCGCAGGGCCGATGCCGATCGTGATCGAGGCGCTCGCGACGGTGAGCGGTCCGTCCGTGGCCACCAGGATGTAGCTGCCGGGCTTGTTGATCGCGCAACCGCTGAACGTCGCGACACCCGCGAGCGCCGAACGCGGATTCGCCGTGCAGCTCAGGGTCGCACCGGCTGGGGTCTGGATGGCCAGACTCACCGCGCTCACGTTCGTCGTGATGACGTTGCCGGCACCGTCCTTGATGGCGACGACCGGCTGGCTCGGGAACGCGACGCCGCCGGTCGAATTCGATGGCTGCGTGGTGAACACCAGCTCGGTCGGCGTCTGCACGGCGACCGTGACGGAGGCAGGGACGCTCGTGGCCGTCCAACTGCGGGAGACGGCGGTGACGGTGTAGGCGTAGGTGCCGGCGGCGATCCCCGACTCGGTGCAGGTGAGGGCTGAGGTGGTCGTGCCCGGGCTGGTAGCGCACGCGGCTGCCGCGACGTTGGAGCTGTCGGTCCGCACCAGGTAGTAACCGATCGGGGCGGGGGTGCCGGTCGACGCGCTCCAGGTGAGCGTCACCGTCGCGGGCGTGGGCGAGGTTGCGGAGACGACCGGGGCGCTCAGTGTTCCGGTCTGCGCGGAGCCGCTGCCCGACCCCGAGGAGTGCCAGTACGCTGCGGCACTGGGGGCGGCGAGCGTTGCCGCGACCCAGAGACTGGGCAGGATGAGTAGTCCGCGCCGGAGCATCCTGCTAGCTCCTTTCGGTCGCGACCGCCGTCAGAACATGGGCGTGCCCGCACACGGCGACCCCTGGGGAGCAGGGGCCGCCGTCACGCGGGTCGTTCGTTAGTTGCTGGTGTAGGCCAGGGCAACCGTTGCGCCCTTGCAGCCGTCCTGGTTGCTGCCGGTGTTGTTGAACGCGATAGTGGCGCCGGTGAAGTTGGTCGAAGTGCCTGCTGCGACGTCAACGTTGACGGGCATCGTGGCGCCGGACAGGGTGTAGTCGGCCGCGGCGCAGGTGCCGGCTGGCGCACCGGCGGCCTTGGTTACCCCGGAGATGCTGACCGTCACCGACGTGACGAACGCGCTGTTCGTCGCATTGTTCGCCACAGTGCCGCTGATCGTCTGAGCAGCCACCCCCGGCGCCATGCCGGAGATCACGCTGGTCTGGGTGATCACCAGGGTGCTCGCGCCGGTGCCGGTGCCCGCGGTGCCGGTACCGGTGCCTGACGAGGTCCAGTACGCGAAGGCCAAGCCACCCCCCACGGCGACGACGCCCACACCGACAAGCACGGCCACGATCTTCTTCCTGCTGAATTTGGACATGACTGATCTCCATCAAGTGGATTGGCGAGACGCACCCCGGCCGCCTGGGACCCCGTCAACCAGGCTGGCAATACGTTCCGGCCCTCCTGTCGGCGAGCCAGCGTCACCTTAACATGAATTTGACATCGGGCAACCAGGGCCGAAGGTCCCCTTGCGAGCGGCCATGGCCCGGCGGTGACCCAGCGAGGCGATCCGCACGCGGCAGCACCCGCCGCACTCATCGCAGTGCGGTGCCGTCGGCCGGCTTACCGGGGCTCAGCCACAGCTACCCTGACGGCATGCTGTCTGCCCTGCGCGTTGCGCGTCGCGGCGCCGTGGCTTCGGCCGCACTCGTCCTGACTGTCGCGACAGCCGGGTGCGCTGCACACCATGCCTCGTCGCGGCACGGCACGTCGTCCTCGACGTCGCCGCCATCCTCAGTGGCCGTGCGTTGGTGGTCGAACACCGCGGTGAAGGTCGGCAGCACGATCAGCGCCGCGCGCCCGGATTCCGCCGCCGCAGCGCTGCACCCGTCACAGGGCGACTACTGCGGCATGCTCAAGCAGACTCTCGCGGCGCAGAACCTGATCCTGTCTGCCCTCGCCGACTCCGATCCCGCCCTGCTCACCAGCACCAGGGCGTTCGTGGCGGAGATCGAGGGGGTCGCTTCGGCCAGTGTCAGCGCGCAGTGGCACGTGCTCGGCCCGGCCGCCGTCGCCGTGGTGAAGTCCGGCGGTAACACCAAGGCGCTGCCCTCCGGCGACCTCGCTGCCGTGTCCAGGGCGGGCACCGCGATCACCGCCGATGCGCAGCAGAACTGCGGTGTGGACCTCTCCGGCGTGATTGCCCTGCTCGGCGGCGTGAAGTAGGCGGCTACCGCTGCGGTGGGTACTCCTGGGTCGGGGGGTACGGCGGGCCCTGCTGGTAGCCGGGCTGAGCCTGGTAACCCGGCGGCGGGCCCTGCTGGTAGCCGGGCTGCGGTTGGTAGCCCGGCGGGGGCTGCTGGTACCCGGGAGCGCCACCGTAGCTCAGCCGCGCGCGGCGCTCGCCGTCCTGCTCGATGAGCCGGTTCAGCGTCTGCTGCATCGCGTCCGAGCGCGGAATGTTGTCCAGCCGCTGCTGGCCCTGCTCGCCGGCCGACTCGATGGTCAGCGTGCCTGCCTTGACGATGCGGTCCCACAGCGACTGCGAGAAGCCCACGTCGTTGATGCGCTGCAGCGAGATGTCGCGCCCGTCATGGCGCAGCACGCCCTTGCGGATCAGCACGCGGTGGGTCGTGAAGACGTAGTGCGTCGTGCGCCAACCGATCCACGGTGTGAAGGTGAGCCACGACAGCAGCGCCAACCCCACCACCACGATGAGGCCGATGACCACCAGCCGCACGGTGCCCTTGTCGGGCGCGAAGGCTATCCCGACGCCACCGGCCGCGCAGATGACGAAGAACCACAACGTGGCGGGCACGAGCGTGATCCAGTGCGGATGCAGGTGCTCGACGACCTGTTCGTCGTCGGCGAGGACCTTGTCGGGGTAAGGCACGGCAACCTCCGGGAGCTGGTCAGGCCCACGCTATCGGGTCGCCGCCCGTTTGCCGATTTGCGCGCGCTCACCCGGGCCGCACATGCTCGACGTCGCCCGCTCCGATCATCCGGACGACGCCGCCGACATCGACCTGCAGCCGGCCGCCGGAATCGACGCCGACGGCGCTGCCGCGGGCCACCGAGCCGTCGATCCCCGTCACGGCGACGACCTGGCCCAGGGTGGCGCAGGACGCGCGGTAGGCCGCTCCCAGGCCGCAGGTCTCGGCATCGCCGCCGGCGTCGACCCACTGGGAGTACCGCGTGTCCAGCCGCGCGAGCACCGCGGCCAGCAACTCAGCGCGGTCGAGCCCGAGGGCGCCACACAGTGCCAGGGACGTCGCGGACTCGACGGCGAGCGCGTCGCGCCCGGCGCTGACATTGATCCCCATCCCGATCACGACGGCCTCGCCCCTGGTCTGGGCCAGGATGCCCGCGACCTTGCCGAACGACGCCGGATCCGACCCGATACCGGCCAGCACGTCGTTGGGCCACTTCAGGGCTACCTCGACTCCAGCCACCGCGCCGAGGGCTTCGTGCACGGCGACGCCCGCGAGCAGCGGCAGCCAGCCCCATCTCAGCAGGGGCACCCCCGGACGCAGCAGCACCGAGAACGTCAGCCCCGTGCCCGGCGCGCAGGTCCAGCTACGGTCCAGCCGGCCCCGGCCCGCTCGCTGGTACTCCGCAACGAGGACGGTGCGGTCCGGCGCGCCGACGTCGGCCAGCAGATCGCCGTTCGTCGACGCCGTCTCGGCGACGACGCGAACCGGGCCCCACCCCGCCCCCAGTGCGGCACGCAGGTCGTCGGCGCCGCGCTCGAGGTCGCCCATGCCGCCACCGTAGTGCCGGGTCCGGCGAGATCAGTCACTCACGGCCTCGCGCGGTCTCGCCGCGGATTAGGCTGACTGGCCATGGCAGCAGAGCCCGTCGACGGCGCCGCGGCGCCGGACCCGCACAGCACGGCCGGCAAGCTGGCCGACCTGGACCGCCGCTACGACGAGGCCGTCCACGCGGGGTCTGCCCGGGCCGTCGACAAGCAGCACGCGAAGGGCAAGAAGACGGCCCGCGAGCGGATCGACGCCCTGCTCGATGAAGGCTCGTTCGTCGAGCTCGACGAGTTCGCCCGGCACCGCTCGACCACGTTCGGCATGGCTGCGAGCCGACCGCTCGGCGACGGCGTGGTCACCGGATACGGGGCGGTCGACGGGCGGCCGGTGTGCGTGTTCAGCCAGGACGTCACGGTCTTCGGCGGCAGCCTCGGTGAGGTCTACGGCGAGAAGATCGTCAAGGTGCTCGACTTCGCGATGAAGACGGGCTGCCCGGTGGTCGGCATCAACGAGGGCGGCGGCGCACGCATCCAGGAGGGCGTCGTCAGCCTGGGCCTGTACGGCGAGATCTTCCGCCGCAACGTGCACGCGTCGGGCGTCATCCCGCAGATCTCGCTGATCATGGGCGCGGCAGCGGGCGGGCACGTCTACTCCCCCGCCCTCACCGACTTCGTCGTCATGGTCGACAAGACCTCGCAGATGTTCATCACCGGCCCCGACGTCGTGAAGACCGTCACCGGCGAGGAGGTCACCCTCGAGGAGCTCGGCGGTGCGCGCACCCACAACACCACCAGCGGCAACGCCCATTACCTCGGCACCGACGAGGACGACG
Organism: Pseudonocardiales bacterium; assembly: GCA_003243915.1. GTDB lineage: Bacteria > Actinomycetota > Actinomycetes > Mycobacteriales > Jatrophihabitantaceae > QHCC01. The sequence continues at coordinate 31,404 of QHCC01000048.1, forward strand.
CGATCAACTACGTCAAGGCGTTGCTGTCCTACCTGCCCAGCAACAACCTCGACCCGCTACCCGGCTACGACACCGCGGTCTCGCTCGACGTCGAGGACTCCGACGTGTTCCTCGACACGTTCATCCCGGACTCGGCCAACCAGCCCTACGACATGCACGTGATCATCGAGCACCTGCTCGACGACGGCGAGTTCCTCGAGGTGCACGCGCTGTTCGCGCAGAACATCGTCGTGGGCTTCGGCCGCATCGAGGGTCAGCCGGTGGGCATCGTCGCCAACCAGCCGATGCATTTCGCCGGCTGCCTCGACATCGACGCGTCGGAGAAGGCCGCCCGCTTCGTGCGCACCTGCGACGCGTTCAACGTCGCGGTGATCACCCTCGTCGACGTCCCCGGCTTCCTGCCCGGTGTCGGGCAGGAACACGCCGGCATCATCCGCCGCGGCGCGAAGCTGATCTACGCCTACGCCGAGGCGACCGTCCCGCTGATCACCATCGTCACCCGCAAGGCCTTCGGCGGCGCCTACGACGTGATGGGCTCCAAGCACCTCGGGGCCGACATCAACGTGGCCTGGCCCTCCGCCCAGATCGCGGTGATGGGTGCACAGGGTGCCGTGAACGTCCTGCACCGCAAGGCGCTCGCCAAGGCCGCGGATGCTGAGGCGTTGCGCGCGAAGGTCGTCACCGAGTACGAGGACACCCTGGTCAACCCGTACGTGGCCGCCGAGCGCGGCTACATCGACTCGGTCATCCCACCGTCGCTCACCCGCTCCTACGTGGTGAAGTCACTGCGGATGCTGCGCAACAAGCGCGAGACGCTGCCGCCGAAGAAGCACGGCAACATCCCGCTGTGAGTGCCTCGGACCAGCCGGCGCTTCGCATCGTGCGGGGCGCACCGACGCCCGAAGAGCTCGCGGCGGTGACAGCGCTCGTCACTGCCGTGTCCAGCGGTGCCGGCGCCGCCGCGAGCGATGCCCGGCCCGGGCCGCGCGAGGGCCGATGGAACGACCCTGGCGCGAGTCACCGCCGCCCCTGGCGCCCCGGCCCCGGCGCCTGGCGCGCCTCGCTCCGCTGACCAGTCCACGGGGTGGGCGGCGCCCGGCCAGCAGTGAGCAGGGCGCCTCGCTCCGCTGAGCAGTGTGTGCGACGTAGCGACCGCCTTCCTGTACACCGATTCGGACGTTCTGCTCGAACGGTGGCACGCCCGCGCGACCGGCGGCCAGGTACGGCGGCCGTGACTTCCTGGCCCTGTAAGGCCTCGCGCCCACATCCTGGGTCACACTGGAGCTGTGCTGTCTCTTCGCTTGCCGGAAAACCCGCCCCGGCTCTGGCCCAGGTTTTCCAGTCCACTGCACTCCCCCGCGGTCATCGCCCGGGTCGGCCGGATCCTGGGCATATTCCTCGCCGTCTGCTTCCTCACCGGCCTGCTGAGCCACTACCAGTACAGCCCGTGGCGCTGGCTGCCCGAGCCGGCGAGCCCGGTCTGGGGCTACCGCCTCAGCCAGGGGCTGCACGTGATCACGGGCATCGCCTCCCTGCCGCTGCTGCTGGTCAAGCTGTGGACGGTCTTCCCGAAGCTGTTCGAGTGGCCGCCGGCCCGTTCGGTGCTGCACGCGCTCGAGCGCCTGTCGATCGCGGTGCTGGTGTCGACGGTGCTGCTCGAAGTCGTCACCGGTTTCCTGAACATCCTCACCTGGTACCCGTGGCCGTGGGGATTCGTCTTCGTGCACTACGCGCTGGGCTACGCGGTGATGGGCTCGATCGTCCTGCACGTGGCGGTGAAGCTGCCGGTAATCCGTGCGGGGCTGGCCACCAAGATCACCGTGGCGCCCCCGTCAACCATCCCGGCGGACGCCGCGAACGCGCAGCCGGTTGCTGCCGCCACGGACGCCGAGGACGCCACGGACGCCACGGACGCCACGGACGCCGCGGACGCGCAGCCGGCCGCTGCCGCCACGGACGCCACGGACGCCACGGACGCCGAGGAGGCCGCGAACGTGCAGCCGGTGGCCGCCACCACGGCGCACGGGCTGAGCCGGCGCGGGCTGCTGACCGCCACCGCAGCCGGGGTCGGCGTGGTCGCCGTGACCACGGTCGGGCAGGTGGTCGGCCCGCTGCAGCCCGTCGCCCTGCTGGCGCCGCGCAAGGTGAGCGACGGCCCGCTGAAGGTGCCGATCAATCGCACAGCCACCCAGGCCGGCACGACGAAGTCTGCCGTCGCGTCGTCCTGGCGGCTGATGGTGATGGGCCCGAATCCCTACGACCTCGACCGCTCCGCCCTGGAGGCGCTGCCCAGCGTCGAACGGCACTTCCCCATCGCCTGCGTCGAGGGATGGAGCGTGGGCGCGCTGTGGCGCGGACCCCTGCTGGTCGACGTCCTGCGCAAGGCGGGCGTCCACATCACCGCAGACTCCCGCGTGCGGGTCAAGTCCCTCGAGCGTGAGGGTGCCTACAACTCCTCGATTGTCGAGGGCGGCCAGCTCCCGAAGGCGATCCTGGCCACGCACCTCAACGGCACGCGGCTCACCGTCGATCACGGCTTCCCGGTCCGGCTGATCGCGCCGGACCGAGCTGGTGTCCTGAACACCAAGTGGCTCGAATCGGTACAGGTGATCTGAGATGGCTCGAGGCACCCGCACCGACCTCTCGTTGCGCATCGGGCTCGGCGCCGTCGGCACGCTCGGCATCGGCTACGGCGCCTACCGGCTGCTCGGCAACCCGACGGTCAGCAAACCGATGAAGCTGGGCGAATGGCTGATCGGCACGCTGATCCTGCACGATTTCGTCCTGACTCCTGTGGTGCTCGCGGTCGGTTGGCTGCTCACGCGGGTCGTCCGGCCGCGTGCCCGGCGTTACGTGCAGGGCGCGCTGGTGTCAGGTGCTCTGGTGAGCGTGATCGCGATCCCGCTCATCTACCGACGCGGTAAGGGGCTGCCGGGCAAGGCCCTGCTCGAGCAGAACTACGCGGCCCACCTGACGCTCATCCTGGGCGCGATCGCAGCGGTGACGGCGGTGGCCTACGCGACACGCGTGATCCGCGACCGCCAGACTCAGCGGGCCAACGACACGAACGTGCGCCCGCCGGCGGACCAAGCCTCGGGTACCCCGTAACCGAGCGCCGCGGCGTAACGCACCAGCGGCAGCACCCCGAGGTGGGCCCAGGCGAACGTGGGCCCGATGGGTTCGCCGTGCTGGCTGAAGCGGACCGCCAGCTGCTCGTCGGCGTGGGCGTCGGGATGGGTCTCCACCACCAGCCGGCCGTCGGAGGCGAGCAGGCTGCGCACCCGATTGAGCAGGCGATGCGGGTTCCCGCCGATCCCGATGTTGCCGTCCATGAGCAGCACGGTGGGCCAGCGACCCTCGCCCGGGATGGGCGCGAAGACACTGCGCAGCACGGCCGGTAGACCGCGTCGGCGAGTCAGGCTGACGGCCGTCTCGGCAATGTCCAGACCCATGGTGGCGATACCGCGCTCGGCCAGTGCGGCCACGAATCGACCGGGGCCACAGCCGACGTCGAGCACCGGGCCGGTGCATTGGGCGAGCACTGTTTCGTCGGTCGCATCGACCGGGGCGAGCCAGCGGGCGATGTCGAGGGAGATGACACGTCCGTCCTCCGCGCACAGCCCGAGCGGACCGGCCGTCCGCAGCGAGTGTTCGTAGGGACGCAGGGCACCGGATTGCATCAGCCCAGCGCTCCGGCCATTGAGTCCTGCGAGCGGGCCAGGGCGAACGCGGCCGCGAAGGCGCTTTCGGGTATGAGCGCCGCGACCTCGGCCGCGTCTTCGATCGTGTCGACGTCGCGCAGTTCGTCCAGGATCTGTACCCGTAGCCCCAGGCCGTGCAGGCGGCACAGCTGGTCGGCGCCGGTATGTGCGGTGGACATGGCGACGCCGAGGATGGCGCTGGGGGCCAGACGAGGGTCACTCAAGCCGATCGTCCAGTAGCCGCCGTCGCTGGACATTCCCAGGCAGGCGTCGTACTGCTCGGTATCGAACGCAGTGAGCTGCTCGCCGCGTAGCTGCGGGGTGTCCATGCCGACGAGCAGCGCCGGCCCCGGCCCGGCGGCGAGGAACGCGGCGGCCAGCCGGCGATCCAGGCCCCCGTCGGGTTGGCGGCACGATCGCCAGCCCGCGGGCAGCCAGCCGCTGAGCTCGCCCTCGAAGGCGAGCAACCGGTGTTCGGCCGGTACGTGTTGCGTGACACGCAGGGTGTCGCGCAGTGCCCCCGCGGCCAGCTGTGCGGCCTGCGCGGCGCTCAACGGCGGCATCAGCCGGGTCTTCACGCGCCCCGGCACCGGCGCCTTGGCGATGACGATCAGGGTGTGGATCACTGTGCCAGCACCCCGCTCATGTCGCGGACGGCCTGCATGCTTCCGCGCAGGGTTCCGGTGACCTTCGAGCGGCCGATGCGTGGGGTGTAGGCGACGTCAACCTGCTCGATGCGCCACCCCGCCTGCGCGGCCGCGACGATCGTCTCCACCGGGTAACCGCACCGGCGATCGGTGAGCCCGAGCGCGCGCAGCTCGGCCCGCCGGGCGACTCGCAGCGGTCCGACATCGTGGATATGCACGCCGGTGCGCCGGCGCACTCGCCGGGCCAGCTCCCGGTTCGCCAGTCGCGCCGCCATCGGCCACGCGCTTCGGCTCACCGGACGCCGGCGCGACACGACCAGATCCGCGCGCTCACGCAGGACGACGGCCAGCCGCACCGCGTCACGCGGATCCAGCGACGCGTCACAGTCACAGAACGCGATCAGCTCGGCCTGCGCCGCCATCAGCCCGGCGTGACATGCCGCGCCGTAACCCCGCTGCGGGCAGTGCACGACCTGCGCGCCGAGGTCGCGGGCGATCTCGGGCGAGCCGTCGACCGAGCCGTTGTCGACCACGATCGCCCGTGCCCCGTCCGGGATCCGGCTCAGCACCCACGGCAGCGCATCCGCCTCGTCCAGGCACGGCAACACAATGTCGATGGACAGGGGCACCCCATGACGCTAGCCGTGCGCAGCCCGGTGAACCCTTACAGTGCGGAGAACCTCGCGGTCCCTGGGGTCTCGAATGGCAATCGGGCAACCTAGGATCGAACCATGCCCCAGGTTCTGGTCGTCGACGACGACGACACGGTGGCATCGGTCGTGGTGAGCTACCTGGAGCGGGCCGGGCACGAAGCCCACCGAGTCGGTGACGGTCAGGCCGCGCTGGATGCCGTCGCGAGTCGTCCGCCGGACCTGATGGTCCTGGATCTGATGCTGCCCGAGGTGGACGGGCTCGAGGTGTGCCGCCGCGTCCGCCAGAGTCACGCCGACCTGCCGATCATCATGCTCACGGCGCTGGGCGAGGCGGAGGACCGCATCGCCGGGCTCGAGGTCGGCGCGGACGACTACGTCACCAAGCCCTTCTCGCCGCGCGAACTGGTGCTGCGCATCGACTCGGTGCTGCGGCGCTCGGCGATGATGCCCCAGCCTGCGGCGTCCCTCGTCGCCGGATCGATAACCGTCGATACGGCCGCGCGCCGCGCGACCCGCAACGGCGCCGAGCTGGCGCTGACCGTCCGTGAGCTCGACCTGCTCGCCTTCCTCATGGCCCATCCCGGCACCGCGTTCAACCGCGAGCAGTTGATGCGGGAGGTGTGGGGGTGGACATTCGGTGACCAGTCGACGGTCACCGTCCATGTGCGGCGGTTGCGTGAAAAGATAGAGGACGACCCGACGCACCCGACGCTGATCCAGACCGTGTGGGGCATCGGCTACCGGCTGGAGCTGCCGTGACCCCCAGTCTGCCCAACGTCATGCTCGCGCTGCTGTGGGCGGTCGGTGCGTGCGCGCTGATGTGGCTGCTGACGCTTCCGTTGCGGCGCCGCTCGCTCGGCGCCCTGCTGGCCTCGGTGGTGCTCACCGGCACCGCGGCGTCCATCGGCGCGATCTACGGCTTCATCCGCGCGATGCTGCTGCCGACCCATGAGCAGGTCACCGTCATCGTGGTGGCCGGCTCGGCCGGTGTGGTCGGCGCGATCGCTGCCGGAGCTGCAGCGCGCCGGATGACCAAGGACCGGCAGGCTCTGCGCACCGCTGTCGCCGAACTCGGTCGGGGCGTGATTCCGCGCCATGACGGGCGCCGGCTGACCACCGAGCTCGAGCAGGTGCGCCGCGAGCTGGACAGAACCGCGCAGGGGCTGGCCGAGTCACGGGCCCGCGAGCGCGCGCTGGAGTCGGCGCGCCGGGAGCTGGTCACCTGGGTCAGCCATGATCTGCGAACCCCGCTGGCCGGCTTGCGGGCGATGTCGGAGGCGTTGGAGGACGGCGTCGTCGACGAGCCGGAGCAGTACTACAAGCAGATCCGTTCTTCGGTGGACCGGCTCAGCGGCATGGTCGACGACCTGTTCGACCTGTCCCGCATCCAGGCCGGCTCGTTCTCGCGCGACATCGACGCCATCCCGCTCGACGACCTCGTATCGGACTGCCTGGCCGCACTCGAACCGCTGGCGGCGGCACAGGGAGTGCGCCTGACCGGGCGGATGGCCGGCACCGCGACGGTGGCTGGCAACGGGCCCGAGCTGAATCGGGCGCTCACCAACCTCGTCGCCAACGCGATCCGGCACACCCGCGCCGAGGGCCGCGTCGATGTGCGAGTCACCGTGGTCACCGAGCCGGGCGCGCTCGCCGA